>NZ_NGFN01000335.1 GCF_002148965.1 Streptomyces swartbergensis
CCCACGGACCCGGGCCCGACGGACCCGACGCCCCCGCCCCCACGGACCCGGGCCCGACGGACCCGACGCCCCCGCCCTCGGACGGCGGCGACCCGAGCCCGCCCACGTCCTAGACGGCCGTAACAGTCCTGAAAGTCCTGCGCGCCGTCATGGTCTCGACGCCGTCATGGCCCCGCCCGTCAGCCGGCCGGGTCAGCAGGATGCGGTGCCAGCAACGGCAGCTGCGACGCCAGCCGCTCCTCGCACAGCTCCACCAGCCGGTCGTAACCCGCCTTGCCCATCAGCTCGATCAGCTCCGGCCGGTAGGAGACGTACACCGGCTCGCCCGCGCCGTGCGCCGAGGTCGCCGAGGTGCACCACCAGTGCAGGTCGTGGCCGCCCGGCCCCCAGCCGCGCCGGTCGTACTCACCGATCGACACCTGGAGCACACGGGTGTCGTCGGGCCGGTCGATCCACTCGTAGGTCCGCCGCACCGGCAGCTGCCAGCACACGTCCGGCTTGGTCTCCAGCGGCTCGCGGCCCTCCTTCAGGGCGAGGATGTGCAGCGAGCAGCCCGCGCCGCCCGCGAAGCCGGGCCGGTTCTGGAAGATGCACGAGCCCTGGAAGGGGCGCGTCTGCCGGTCGCCGTCCTCGTCCTGAGAGATCCAGCCGTTGCTCGTGCCCTCGGCGTGGTGCTGCCAGATGTCCGGCGTGAGCCTCGCCACATGTTCGGCGACCCGCTTCTCGTCGTCCTCGTCGGAGAAGTGGGCACCCAGCGTGCAGCACCCGTCGTCCGCGCGGCCCGCCTGGATGCCTTGGCAGCCGCTGCCGAAGATGCAGTTCCAGCGAGAGGTCAGCCATGTCAGATCGCAGCGGAAGACCTGCTCGTCGTCCGCCGGATCAGGAAACTCCACCCACGCACGGGCGAAGTCGAGGCCCTTCTCGTCGGGCCGCGGGACGCCCGATGATTTGTCGCGCTTCGCCTTTTTCGTCTTTGGCACGAGTCCAGGGTACGGGCCTTGTACCCCCACCGAGGACGGCGGACGGCACTCCTGGCAGTAGCGTTCCGTACATGAGACTCGGTGTCCTCGACGTGGGATCGAACACGGTGCATCTGCTCGTGGTGGACGCGCACCCCGGCGCGTGCCCGTTGCCCGCGCACTCGCACAAGGCGGAACTGCGCCTCGCCCAGCTCCTCGACGACGACGGCGCGATCGGCCCCCAGGGCGTCGACCGGCTGGTCTCGGTCGTCCAGGAGTCGCTCCAGGCCGCCGAGGACAAGGGCGTCGAGGACCTCCTGACGTTCGCCACCTCCGCCGTGCGCGAGGCCCGCAACGCCGACGACGTCCTCGCGCGCGTGCGCACCGAGACCGGCGTCGAGCTCCAGGTCCTCACCGGCGAGGAGGAGGCCCGCCTCACCTTCCTCGCCGCCCGCCGCTGGTTCGGCTGGTCGGCCGGGAAACTGCTGGTCCTGGACATCGGCGGCGGCTCCCTTGAGATCGCCTACGGCATCGACGAGGAGCCCGACGCGGCCGCGTCCCTGCCGCTGGGCGCCGGCCGCCTCACCGCCGGGTGGCTGCCCGGCGACCCGCCCGCCCCGGACGACGTCCGGGCCCTGCGCCGCCATGTGCGGACCGAGATCGCCCGCACGGTCGGCGAGTTCAGCCGCTTCGGCCCGCCCGACAAGGTCGTCGCCACGTCCAAGACCTTCAGGCAGCTCGCCCGCATCGCCGGAGCCGCCCGCTCCGCCGAGGGCCTCTACGTCCAGCGCGAACTCAAGCGGGAATCCCTGGAGGGCTGGGTCCCGAGGCTGTCCGGCATGACGGAGGCGGAACGGGCCGAGCTCCCGGGCGTCTCCGAGGGCAGGGCGGGTCAGCTGCTGGCGGGGGCCCTGGTGGCCGAGGCCGCGCTGGACCTGTTCGGCGTGGAGCGCGTGGAAATCTGCCCGTGGGCGCTGAGGGAGGGCGTGATCCTGCGTCGCCTGGATCACATGGAGTCCGTTTGACGGAGTCCGTTTAGGGGGCCTTGCACCATGCCCGCCCGTGGCAAACACCACAACGGCGAACAGGCACCCCGCTCCACCCCGACCACACCCCGTAATCTGTCCTGCATGGCAGAGCCAGCCGTAAGGATCCCGGACGCGAAGGTCGCCCTCTCGACGGCCTCGGTCTACCCGGAGTCGACGGCCACGGCCTTCGAGATCGCCGCGCGCCTCGGCTACGACGGAGTCGAGGTCATGGTCTGGACCGACCCCGTGAGCCAGGACATCGAGGCCCTGCGCAGACTCAGCGACTACCACCAGATCCCGGTCCTGGCCGTGCACGCCCCCTGCCTGCTCATCACGCAGCGCGTCTGGTCCACGGACCCCTGGACCAAGCTCCAGCGGGCCCGCGCGGCGGCCGAGAAGCTCGACGCGAGCACCGTCGTCGTCCACCCGCCCTTCCGCTGGCAGCGCCAGTACGCCAGGGACTTCGTCGCGGGCATCTGGCGCATGGCGAACGAGACGGACGTACGGTTCGCTGTCGAGAACATGTACCCCTGGCGCTACCGCGACCGCGAGATGCTCGCGTACGCCCCCGACTGGGACGTCACGAAGGACGACTACCGCCACTTCACGATCGACCTCAGCCACACCGCGACGGCCCGCGCCGACGCGCTGGACATGGTCGACCGCATGGGCGACCGCCTGGGCCACGTCCACCTCGCCGACGGCAGGGGCTCGGCCAAGGACGAGCACCTCGTGCCCGGCCGCGGCACCCAGCCCTGCGCCGAGGTGCTGGAGCGGCTCGCCCTGACCGGCTTCGACGGGCACGTCGTGATCGAGGTCAACACCCGCCGCGCCATGTCGAGCGCGGAGCGCGAGGCCGACCTGGCGGAGGCGCTGGCCTTCACGCGCCTGCACCTGGCCTCGGCGATGAAGGTGCCGAGGCGATGAACGACCGGCCCCGGACCGGCATCAGCACCGGCACCGGCACCGGCACGGGCACCACCGCCCGCCGCAGGGGCCGCCCCCCGCGCACGGAGTCGGCCGACACCCGGGACCGCATCCTGACCGCCGCCCGCGACGAGTTCTCCGAGCGCGGCTACGAGAAGACCTCCGTGCGCGGCATCGCCAAGGCGGCCGGGGTCGACCCGGCGCTCGTGCACCACTACTTCGGGACGAAGGAACAGGTCTTCGAGGCGGCCATCACCCAGTCCTTCGGACCCGCCCTCCAGGCACCGAAGGCCATCGAGGAGGGCCCGCTCGACGGCGTGGGGGAGCGCCTGGCCCGCTTCTTCTTCGGCGTCTGGGAGAACCCGGCCACCCGCGCGCCCCTGCTCGCCGTCGTCCGCTCCGCCGTCACCAACGAGACCGCGGCGGCCGTCTTCCGCCGCATCGTCGCCACCCAGGTGCTGCGGCGCATCGCGGGGCGACTGGACCTGCCGGACGCCGAACTGCGGGCCGAGCTCGCCGCCGCCCAGCTCGTGGGCACGGCGATGCTGCGGTACGTCATCAAGGTGGAGCCGCTGGCCTCGGCGGACCCCGAGCAGATCATCGCGCGGCTGGCACCGGTCGTACAGGGACACCTGACCGAACCGTAAGCACCGAACCGTAAGCCGCACCGAACCGTAAGCCTCACCGAGCCGTCGCCCGAGACAGGCATCCCGTATTCCGGACACTCCGTCCCGCCCTCTGGATGACCGGCGTACGCTCGGTAGCAGTCAGAAATCTCCGAATCCTCTGACGCAGTCTCTGAAGGAGCGAGCGACGATGCCCGAGCTGAGGTCCCGCACAGTCACCCACGGCCGCAACATGGCGGGCGCCCGCGCCCTTATGCGCGCCTCCGGTGTACCGGGTGCGGACATCGGCCGCAAGCCGATCATCGCGGTCGCCAACAGCTTCACGGAGTTCGTGCCGGGCCACACCCATCTCCAGCCGGTCGGCCGGATCGTCAGCGAGGCGATCGTCGAGGCCGGCGGCATCCCGCGCGAGTTCAACACGATCGCCGTCGACGACGGCATCGCCATGGGCCACGGCGGCATGCTCTACAGCCTCCCCTCCCGCGACCTGATCGCGGACAGCGTGGAGTACATGGTCGAGGCCCACTGCGCCGACGCCCTGATCTGCATCTCCAACTGCGACAAGATCACCCCGGGCATGCTCAACGCGGCCCTGCGCCTGAACATCCCGACGGTCTTCGTCTCCGGCGGCCCGATGGAGTCCGGCCGGGCCACGCTGGTCGACGGCACGGTCCGCACGCTCGACCTGGTCGACGCGATCTCCGACGCCGTGAATGACAAGATCTCGGACGAGGACATCCTCCGCATCGAGGAGAACGCCTGTCCGACCTGCGGCTCGTGTTCCGGCATGTTCACCGCCAACTCGATGAACTGCCTCACCGAGGCCATCGGCCTCTCCCTCCCCGGCAACGGCTCGGTCCTGGCCACCCACACGGCCCGCAAGCGGCTGTACGTCGACGCGGCCAACACGGTCATGGACATCACCCGCCGCTACTACGAGCAGGACGACGAGACGGTCCTGCCGCGCAACATCGCGACCTTCGCGGCCTTCGAGAACGCGATGGCCCTCGACATCGCGATGGGCGGCTCGACCAACACGATCCTGCACCTGCTGGCCGCGGCCCAGGAGGCCGGCGTCCCCTTCGGCCTGGAGGAGATCGACGCGGTCTCCCGCCGGGTCCCCTGCCTGGCCAAGGTGGCGCCGAACGTCGCCAAGGACCGCACGTACTACATGGAGGACGTGCACCGCGCCGGCGGCATCCCCGCCCTGCTCGGCGAGCTGCACCGCGGGGGCCTGCTCAACGAGGACGTGCACGCGGTCCACAGCCCGTCCCTGGCCGACTGGCTGAAGACCTGGGACGTGCGCGGCGGCTCCCCGTCCCCCGAGGCGATCGAGCTGTGGCACGCGGCCCCCGGCTGCGTCCGCTCCGCCGAGGCCTTCTCCCAGTCCGAGCGCTGGGAGGCCCTCGACGAGGACGCCGAGGGCGGCTGCATCCGCTCCGTCGAGCACGCGTACTCCAAGGACGGCGGCCTCGCGGTCCTCAAGGGCAACCTCGCGGTCGACGGCTGCGTGGTGAAGACGGCCGGTGTCGACGAGTCGATCTGGACCTTCGAGGGCCCGGCGGTCGTCTGCGAGTCGCAGGAGGAGGCCGTCGAGAAGATCCTGCTGAAGCAGATCAAGGAGGGCGACGTCGTCGTCATCCGCTACGAGGGCCCCAAGGGCGGCCCCGGCATGCAGGAGATGCTCTACCCGACCTCGTACCTGAAGGGCCGCGGCCTCGGCAAGAGCTGCGCCCTGATCACCGACGGCCGCTTCTCCGGCGGCACGTCCGGCCTGTCCATCGGACACGCCTCGCCCGAGGCGGCGGGCGGCGGCACCATCGCCCTCGTCGAGGACGGCGACCGCATCCGCATCGACATCCCGAACCGCTCCATCGAGCTCCTCGTCGACGACGCCGAGCTGGCCCGCCGCGAGCAGGCGCTGAACGGCGTGTACGCCCCGAAGAACCGCGACCGCAAGGTCTCGGCGGCGCTGCGGGCCTACGCGGCGATGGCGACCAGCGCGGACAAGGGCGCCGTGCGGGACGTGACCCTGCTGGGCTGAGCGATCACCACGCGGAAGGGCCGTCCCCGGGTCTCCCGGGGACGGCCCTCCCGCGTACGCCCGGCCCGCACTCCTACCACCCGGACGGATCGCGCCCGTTCACGGCGAAGACGGTCCCGTCCGGCGCACCGGCGTAGACGCGGCCGTCCACGAGCACGGGCTCGGGAAGCACGGCCGGAACCCGGTCCGACCGGTCGCCCAGCCGCGGAGACGTCTGCCCGACGAGCTTTCCACGCCGCGCGTCGACGGCGAGCAGCCGCCCGTCCGGCACGGTCACGTACACGTACCGGTCGTCGGCGACCGGCGTCGACCCCCGCACGACACCCGTCTCCAGACTCCACCGCTGCCTGCGCGCCTCCAGATCGACGGCGACCAGGGCCCCACCCGTCGCCATGAGATGGACGACGTCCCCGTGCACACTGCCCTCCACCTGCTGCAACGGAACACGCAACGGCACCCGCACGCTCGCCCGGCTCTCCGGGTCGTAGCGGACCACGGCCCGCGCATCCCCGCGCACGGCGTCGACCGACACGAACACGACCGCCCCGTCCACAGCCCCGAGGGGCTGCAACGCCCCCTCCAGCCGCGCGTCCCACCGCACGTCGCCCGTGCCCGGGTCCACCGCCGTGACCTTCGTGCCGGACCCGTCGCCGGACACGCTCGCCGCGTACGCCAGCTGATCACCGGGGAACGAGACGAAGTACGGCACGTCCTGTCCCGGAATCCGATGACGCCACTTCACCTCGCCCGAGGCGCTCTCCACCCCGGTGACCGTGCCGTCGGCCGCGGTGAGCAGCAGCATGCCGCCGACGGCCCGCAGCCCCCCGTACCCGGGCAGCTCCTGCCGCCGCTGCACGTCACCCGAGCCGGGGTCGAGCATCGTCACCCGCGGCCCCTGGCCCAGCCCGGCCGGCACCAGCCCGCCCGACACGACCGGAGCCCCGCTCGGCGGCCCGCTCGCGGCGACCCCGTCCAGAGGATGCCGCCACAGCAGCCGCCCGTCGACCGGATCGAGAGCGAAGACCAGCCCGGTCTGCGCACAGAGCAACTTCCCCGCCGCGTACGAGCACTGAGGCATGCTCTTCCCGGACAACGGCGGCGCCTCCCACGCCGCGAACGCGGCCGACGTGGTCCGCGGAGCGGTGACCTCGGGCGCCGGACTCCCGGCCACGAGCACGGGGACGGCCGCCAGCGCACCGACGACGGCCAGTCCGAGAGCCCCGGCACCGAGAGCCGCCCGCTTACCGAGCCGCAACCTGGACCGGCGCTCCCCGGATCCGGCCCCAGGCACCCCGGCGTCCCCACCGTCCCGCTCCGCGGCCTCCGCCTCTTCCTCCGCCGCACCCTCCTCCACGCGCTGCGCGGGTATGAACGCCTGCGTGTCGTACGAGGCCGACACCGACCGCAGTTCCCGCATCAACTCGTCGGGGGAGGGCCGGTCCTCGGGCTCCTTGGCGAGACACCGCAGCACGAGCGGCGCCAGCTCTTCCGGTACACCGGCCAGCTCGGGCTCGTCGTGCACGACCTGATAGGCGACGACGTAAGGGCTGTCGGAGTCGAACGGCCCTCGCCCGGTCGCCGCGTGCACCATGACGGACCCGAGGGCGAACACATCGGCGGCGGGCCCCACTTCCCTGGGCCGCCGGAACTGCTCGGGCGCCATGAACGGCGGCGTACCGATCAGCTTCCCGGTCTCGGTCCGCAACTCGCTGTCCTTTGGCCGGGAAATGCCGAAGTCGATGACCTTCGGCCCGTCCTCGGCGAGCAGGACATTGCTCGGCTTCAGGTCCCGGTGCACCACGCCGACCCGGTGGATGTCACGCAGCGCCTCCGCGAGCCCGGCCATCAGCCGGCGCAACCGCGCCGGGGCCAGGGGCCCGTTCCGCTTCACCTCCTGGGCCAGCGTCGGGCCCGGAATGAACAACGTGGCCATCCAAGGCCGTCCGGCCTCGGGATCGGCGTCCACAACGGGCGCGGTGAACGCCCCGCTGACCCGCCGGGCCGCCCCGACCTCCTGCCGGAAACGCCCCCTGAACTCGGGGTCCTTGGCGAACTCCGCGTGCACGACCTTCACGGCGACCTTCATCCCGGACGTACTCCGGGCCAGATGCACGACCCCCATGCCGCCCGAGCCCAGACAGGACTCCAGCCGATAGTGACCGGCGTACTCAGGAAGTTCCGCTTCCGGGCCCGCTCCGACGTTCCGCTGTGGCGCCATGGGACCACCCCCGTGCTGTTCGTCCGCGCGCGCGACGCACGGAGCCTAGTCGATGACTCGTACGAGACAGAGGCGGCTTGCTAGCCTCCGCTGGCGAGTCACGCACAGGTGTTTGATGGCGTGATTCAGGGGAATCAACGGGATCCCATGGCAGCCATGGGGTTCAACGGGGGAGGTTTTCATGTCAGTCGAGCCTGTCGAAAAGGCCGAGCGCGGCACACACGAGACCGGCATGCCGCTGGTCACCACACTGGCCGCGGCGGCCACGTACTTCTCGATCGCACCGGGCGTCCGCGTCAACGTCCGCAGCGGTCCCGGCACCGGCTACCCGATCGTCAAGGTCCTGCCCGAGGGCTCCCGAGTCCCGATCCACTGCCAGACACCCGGCACCAGGGTCACGGGCCCGTACGGCACGACGAACATCTGGGACAACATCGCAAGCGGCCAGTACGTCTCGGACGCCTACGTGAACACGGGCAGCGACGGCTACATCCGCCCACGCTGCGGCTGACCTGCGGTGGCTGGGCCGGGGGCTCGTGTCGTTCCCGGGGTTGTCCGGTTGCTCGGCGTTGGCGCTGAGGCGGGGTGGGTCCGCAGCCCGGCGGAACGGGGTGCCGCTGCGCCCACCCTCCCCCAAGCTCTCGGCTTCGCTCGAGCAGGGGGGACCCCCATCGCCCCAAGCGGCACGACTGCCCGCAGCTGGGCGGACGCGCATCCGCCTACGGCGAGAAGGGGACGTGTCGGGGGGTGTCCGCCCGCAGCGGTTGGCGCGTCAACGCGAGTTAGTCGGTGTGTGACCCCATCGCGCCGTTCCGAGGACGGACACCCCCCGGCGCGGCCCCGACCCACCACCGCCGCGAAGGCGCTACGCGCACCCCACCGCACCCGCGCAGGCCGCCGCAGGCACACGACCACACACCGCGAGCCATAATCGACCGGTGAGCGCAGAGAACGGTCCCCGCCCCGAGCCCATCCGCTTCTTCGGCACGACCTGGCTGAACCACGACAACGGCTACACAGCCCGCCGCATCGGCGTCGCCATCGGCTCACTCGCCACCGCGGCCGTCTCCTGCCTCGTCCTCCGCCTCGCCTACCAAGGCCTCCAGATCGCCGCGATCGGAGGCTTCGTGAGCCTGCTCATGGTCGTGATGTTCGCGATCTGCAGCGCGATGGCCTTCCGCCACACCTGGGACGGCTTCACCCGCCGCTCCGGCCCCGACCGCCAGGCCTCCCTCCGCGGTCTCCTGGCCATCGGTTTCGTCGGCTCCCTCCTCGCCTACTTCTTCCGCTCCCTCACCGAGGCCCCCGGCGAAGTGCTCCACCGTGAGGAGTACGAGGCAGCCCGCAAGCACCACGAGAAGCGCACGACCCGCCGCTCGGGCAACCCGTCGAGAAAGCGCCGCCGCGCATAACCCCCCGGCCACCCCACCGCACCCGCGCAGGCCGCCGGCGCTACGCGCACCCCACCGCACCCGCGCAGGCCGCCGCAGGCACACGACCACACACCGCGAGCCATAAT
>NZ_NGFN01000336.1 GCF_002148965.1 Streptomyces swartbergensis
GGGCAGGACACGGCAGCCGACGGCGGGCTCAGGTCTGACCGGGGCAACACGGTCGATGCGGACGCGGAGGCCGGCCGGGACGCCGCGCCGGACACGAGCGGTGCGAGCGGTCCGTGCGATGCCGCGGCGGCCGCCGAGGGGGCTGCTGCCTCCACCGGTGCCGGTGCCGCCGCCGCCGGGGAGGCCGCCGCCTCCACCGACGCCGCCCGGCCGCCCTTCCGCTCCGTCACGATCCGTACCGCCCTCGACGCCGTCACGGCCGCCGCGCTGTATCTGCGCTGGCTCGGCTACCGGCGCGTCCGGCGGGCGGACCAGCGGCCGCCGTCCGGGATCGGCCTCGCCGCCCGTGGCGTCGTCGCGCTGGTCGACCCGGCCGTGCGCCCGGCGACCCTGCGGGACGTGGAGTGCCTGTGGCTGACGGCCATGACGGAGTCGGCGGACTGCCTGTACTTCTCCCTCGCCGGGTACGCGGACGACGCCCGGGCCCGCGCCGACGCCCTCGGCATCCCGCTGTTCGTCCTCGACCTCACCGGCACACCGCGGCCGGTGAACGCCCCGGCCGACGCCCTGGACGCCACCGGCACGGGGAACCGGGCGCCCTGACACACGAGATCCGCGCGCGGCCCCGTGGGCTACGGCGTGCCCGCGAACCTCTCCCGCAGTTCCACCTTGCGTACCTTCCCGGACACCGTCATCGGGAAGGAGTCGAGGAGCTGAAGCCGGCTCGGGATCTTGTAGTGGGCCAGGCGGCCCCGGCAGAAGGCGTGGAGTTCGTCCAGGGTGAGCGGGTCGGCGGGGTCCTGGGGGATGACGCAGGCGAGGACCTCCTCGCCGTAGTGGTCGTGCGGGACGCCCACGACCTGGACGTCCTGGATCTTGGGGTGGGCGTAGAGGAACTCCTCGATCTCGCGGGGGTAGATGTTCTCCCCGCCCCGGATGATCATGTCCTTGATGCGGCCGACGATCTCGACGTAGCCGTCCTCGCGCATCACCGCGAGGTCGCCGGTGTGCATCCAGCGGCCCGCGTCGATGGCCTCGGCGGTCTTCTCGGGCTCGTTCCAGTAGCCGAGCATCACGCTGTAGCCGCGGGTGCACAACTCGCCCGCCCGGCCGCGTGGTTGGGTCACGCCCGTCGCCGGGTCGACGATCTTCACCTCGATGTGCGGCAGCACGCGGCCGACCGTGCCGGTGCGGTGTTCCAGGTCGTCGTCGCGCCGGGTCTGCGTGGAGACGGGCGAGGTCTCCGTCATGCCGTAACAGATGGACACCTCGGCCATGTTCATCTCGTTGACCACGCGCTTCATCACCTCCACCGGGCAGGGCGAGCCCGCCATGATGCCGGTGCGCAGGGAGGAGAGGTCGTACGAGGCGAAGCCGGGGAGGTTCAGCTCCGCGATGAACATGGTCGGGACGCCGTAGAGCGAGGTGCAGCGCTCCTGCTGGACGGCGTCCAGCGTGGCCTTCGGGTCGAAGGACGGGGCCGGGATGACCATGCAGGCGCCGTGGGTCGTGGCGGCGAGATTGCCCATGACCATGCCGAAGCAGTGGTAGAAGGGCACCGGGATGCAGATCCGGTCCTGCTCRGTGTAGGCGATCAACTCGCCCACGAAGTAGCCGTTGTTGAGGATGTTGTGGTGGGAGAGGGTGGCCCCCTTGGGGAAGCCCGTCGTGCCCGACGTGTACTGGATGTTGATCGGGTCGTCGCAGGACAGGCCGTCGTCCTCGAACCGGGCGCCGGGAGTCCCCCGCCCGAGCAGCGCGTCCCAGCTCGGGTCGCCGAAGTACACGACCTCGCGCAACTCGGCGCATCTGCCCCGCACTTGCTCGACCATCGCCCGGTAGTCGCTCGTCTTGTGGCCGAGGGAGGCGAACAGCAGGGAGATCCCGGCCTGGTTGAGGACGTACTCGACCTCGTGGGTGCGGTAGGCCGGGTTGATGTTCACCATGATCGCGCCGATGCGGGCGGTGGCGTACTGGACCAGGACCCACTCGGGGCAGTTGACCGCCCAGATGCCCACCCGGTCGCCCTTGGCGACCCCGGAGGCGAGCAGGGCGGAGGCCAGCTCGTCGACGGCCGCGCCGAACTGCGCGTAGGTCCAGCGCCGCCCGGACGGCACGTCGACCAGCGCCTCACGGTCCGGCCAGGTGGCCACCGCGCGGTCCAGGTTGGCCCCGACGGTGTCGCCGAGCAGAGCCGTCTCGCTGGTGCCGTGACTGTACGAGTTCACCGGAAGTCCTCCTCGCGGTACTCGGCGTCCGACCCGGCCGCCGTGGCCTCGCGCAGCTCGATGCGGCGGATCTTGCCCGAGACGGTCTTGGGCAGGTCGCCGAACTCCAGGCGGCGGATGCGCTTGTAGGGGGCCAGGGCCTCACGGGAGTGCTCGAACAGCACCTTCGCGGTGTCGGGGCCGGGCTCCCAGCCCGCCGCCAGGACGACGTACGCCTTCGGCACCGCCAGCCGCAGCTCGTCCGGCGCGGGCACGACGGCCGCCTCGGCCACCGCCTCGTGCTCCAGCAGCGCGCTCTCCAGCTCGAAGGGGCTGATCTTGTAGTCGGACGCCTTGAAGACGTCGTCAGCGCGGCCGACGTAGGTGATGTAGCCGTCCGCGTCGCGCGCGCCGATGTCGCCGGTGCGGTAGTAGCCGCCGGCCATCGCCTCGGCCGTGCGGTCCGGGTCGCCGTGGTAGCCGGTCATCAGGCCGACGGGGCGGTACGACAGGTCGAGCGCGATCTCGCCCTCGCTCGCGCCCGGCGCGCCCGAGACGGGGTCCAGCAGCTCGACGCGGTAGCCGGGGCTCGGCCGGCCCATCGAGCCGGTTTTGAGCGGCTGGCCGGGGCTGTTGGCGACCTGCACGGCCGTCTCGGTCTGGCCGAAGCCGTCCCGGATGGTGACGCCCCAGGAGCGGCGGACCTGCTCGATGACCTCCGGGTTGAGCGGCTCACCGGCGGCGACGACCTCGCGCGGCGGGGTGCGCAGCTGCGTCAGGTCGGCCTGGATGAGCATGCGCCAGACGGTGGGCGGGGCGCAGAAGGTGGTGACCTGGGCCCGGTCCATCTCGGCCATGAGGCGGGGCGCGTCGAAGCGCGTGTAGTTGTGCAGGAAGACGGTCGCCTCGGCGTTCCAGGGGGCGAAGAGGTTGGACCAGGCGTGCTTGGCCCAGCCGGGCGAGGAGATGTTCAGATGCACGTCGCCGGGCTTGAGGCCGATCCAGTACATGGTCGACAGGTGCCCGATCGGATACGACGTGTGGGTGTGCTCGACGAGTTTGGGCCGGGCGGTGGTGCCCGAGGTGAAGTACAGCATCAGCGGGTCGTCGGCCCGGGTCGGGGCGTCGGGCGTGAACTCGGCGGAGGCGCCGTAGGCGTCGTCCAGCGGCAGCCAGCCCTCGGGCACGGCTCCCGCGTCCGTCGCGGCGATGCGGGTGTAGTCGCCGGGGACCTCGGCGAACTTGCCGGTGTCCTCGGGGCGCGCGATGACGTGCCGGACCCGGCCGCGCTCGACGCGGTCGCGCAGGTCGGCGGGGCCGAGCAGCGGGGTGGCCGGGATGACGACGGCCCGCAGTTTCATCGCCGCGAGCGCGGTGATCCACAGTTCGGCCTGGTTGCCGAGCATCACGAGGATCCGGTCCTCGGCGCGCACGCCCCGGGCGCGCAGCCAGTTGGCGAACTGATCGGAGCGTACGGACATCTCCCCGAAGGACAGCTGTGTCTCGCGGCCGTCCTCCTCGACGATGTGCAGCGCGGTGCGGGCGTTGCCGTCCGCGATCTCGTCGAACCAGTCCAGCGCCCAGTTGAAGTACTCGGGACGGGGCCAGCGGAAGCCCTCGTAGGCCGTGCCGTAGTCCTCGCGGTGTTCCAGCAGGAAGTCCCGCGCGCTGCGGAACACCTCCGTCGCCGATGCCATTCGTCCTCCTTGGTGCCGGACCATTGCCGGGCGGCTCCGAACCATCGTGTAATCCGTGATGCAGGTCTCACTACCCCCGAACGGGGGGTGCGCCCGCGCAGGAGCCGTAGTGAAGGGGCGAGCAGGTGACAGCAGACGCGTCCGACGCGGTCGAGATACGCAACGCGCTGCTCCGCCTGCGGCGCGCCACCGGCCTTCCGGTCGCCTTCGGCGGCCTGATGGAGGCCGGGCGGCAGATGCGCATCAGCGAGCTGAGCGGCACGGCGACGCACGCGCTGCGTTCGCTGGTGGTGACGTCCGGGAACGGGCTGGGCGGCAAGACGGTGGTGCTCGCCCGGCCGTGCGTGGTGACGGACTACTCGGTGTCGCGGCAGATCAGCCACGAGTACGACGCCCCGGTGGCCGTGGAGGGACTGCGCTCGGTGCTGGCCGTGCCGGTGGTCGTACGGCACTCGGTGCGCGGGGTGCTGTACGGGGCGCTGCGCACGGCCCTGCCGCTGGGCGGGCGGATGCTGGACGAGGCCGTCGAGGCGGCGCGGGACGTGGAGCGGTCGCTGGTCGTGCGGGAGGAGGCCCGCTCGCTCGCCGCCGAGGGCGGGCCGGGCGCGGGGCGGGAGCAGGTGCGGGAGGCGCACGCGGCGCTGCGGGCGCTGGCCCCGAAGATCGCGGATCCCGAGCTGCGGGCCGAGCTGCTCGACGCCTGTGCCCTGCTGACGGCCGATTCCACCCCCTCGGAGCGGGTCCGGCTCACGCCGCGGGAGGTGGACGTGCTGGCGTGCGTCGCCGCGGGGGCCACGAACGCGGTCGCGGCCGAGCGGCTGGGCGTGACGCCCGAGACCGTCAAGGCGTATCTGCGGTCGGCCATGCGGAAGCTGCGGGCCCGGACCCGGGGCGAGGCCGTGGTCGCCGCGCGCCGGGCGGGATGGTTGCCGTAGGTTTGCGATGTTTTCCGTTATCCTTGCCCGTTCGATATGCCGACGGGTTCCCGGCCGGGCGCCACCGGCCTGTTCCGCCGCATTCGGGAGACCGATGAATTCGCGCGCGGACCTCCGTTGTTATGTCCCTCACCACGCCGTCCGTCCGAAATTCAAAGAACTGTTGCCTAATATTGGCCAGGACACGACACACGGAGGGGAGCGGTGACCGTGCCACGGGACTTCCAGGAGCCTCCCAGGAGCCGCCCCGACGTGGTCATCGGCCGGGAGGACCTGTTCACATCGGCACGTGAACAGCTCGGCCGAGGCGGCAGTGTGCTGCTCCACGGCCCCGCGGGAATCGGGAAATCCACGGTCCTGCGGGCGCTGGCCGCGGATTACACCGGCGCGGCCCGGACCGTGTTGCGCTGCTCGGCCACCGAGTCCGAATCCCACCTGCCCTTCCTGGCGCTGGCCGACCTGTTCGGCCTGGTCCTGGACGACGTCTCCGGCGCGCTGCCCGCCGCCCAGCGCACCGCCCTGGAGTCCGCGCTCACCGGGCGCGGCGAGTCCACCCTCCAGCGCGACGGGCTCGCGCTGCGCCTCGCGGTGCTGTCGGCGCTGCGCACCCTCGCCGCCAAGGGCCCGGTCCTGGTCGTCGCCGACGACCTCCAGTGGCTGGACGCGGCCAGCGCCGAGCTGCTCGGTTTCGCCGCCCGCCGGCTGGGCGACACGCCCGTGCAGATGCTGTGCGCGGTGCGGACCGAGGGCCAGGAGTACGACCGCCATCTACGCGCGTCCCCGCCCGACACGCTCGCGGTCCGGCTGGGCCCGCTGTCCCGTACGCAGGTCTCCGCACTGCTCGACCACCGCGGCTACACCCCCCTGTCGCGCTCCACGATCCGCGACATCCACCGCACCAGCGGCGGCAACCCGCTCTTCGCGCTGGAGCTGGGCCGCGCCCTGGCCGAGAGCCCCACCCGGCCCCGGCCCGGCGAGCCGCTGCCCGTGCCCACCTCGCTGCGGGCGCTGGTGCTGAGCCGGCTGGAGATGCTGTCCGACGAGGCGCGCCGCACTCTGCTGGTGGCCAGTGCCGGTGCCCGTCCCACGCTGGCGCTGCTGCACGCGGCCGGCCGGGAGCACGCCGAGGCCGAGACCGCCCAGGCCGCGGCGCTGGGGCTGCTGGCGACGGAGCCGGAGGGCCCCGCCGTACGGTTCGCGCATCCGCTGATCTCGGCCGCGCTGTACGCGGAGGCCCCGGCGCGGGAGCGGCGGGCCGTGCACGCCGCGCTGTCCACGGCGGCCTCCGACCCGATCGAGCGGGCCCGGCACCTGGCCCTGGCGACCTCCGGCACCGACCCGGAGGTGGCGGCCCGGCTCGCGGAGGCCGGTGCGCTGGCCCGGGACCGCGGGGCGCCGTCCGTGGCCGCCTCGCTCGGGCTGCTCGCGGCCCGGCACACCCCGGCGGACAGCACGCCCGGCCCGGACGAGCGGCGGCTCCAGGCCGCGGAGGACGCCATCACCGCCGGTGAGGCCGACCTCGCCCGGGACATCGCCCGGGACGTGCTGACCCGGGCCAGCGTGCCCGCGGAGCGGGTGCGGGCCTGGATGGTGGTCATCGAGGCGGCCGGGCAGGCGCTCGGCGACGTCGACGCCGTCTTCCCGCAGGCCCTGGCCGACGCGGGCGACGACCCGCGCCTCCTCGCCCTGGTCCACTACCAGCTGGCCTGGCGCGGCCTGGTCGTCGAGGGCGACTTCGCCGAGGCCCGGCAGGAGGCCGCGCACGCGGCGGAGCTGGCCGCCCGCGGCGAGGACCGGCGCACCGAGCTGATGGCGCTGTCCTTCCAGGCCTCCACCGAGACCCTGATGGGTCACCCGGGCGCCCCCGAGACCGTCAAACGGGCGCTGAAGGAGCCGCAGGACCCGTATGTGGCGTGCCACCACAACGGCGCCGGCTCGGCCCGGTTCCGCTGGCTGATCATGAGCGACCAGCTGCCCGAGGCGCGGGCGACCATCACCGCGCTGCTGCGCGAGGTGCGCAGGCGCGGCATGGTCGAGAGCGAGGTGCACTTCCTGCGCTTCCTCGCCGACACGGAGCTGCGCTCCGGGCACTGCGGCCGGGCCCTGGACCTGGCCCGCGAGAGCCTCCGGCTCGCCCGGGACGCCGGCATCGGCGAGGGCGCCTCGGCGATGCTCGCCTCCCTCGCGGAGGCCTCGGCCGGGGACGTCGACCGGGCCCTGGCCCTGGCCCGTGAGGCGGCCGACCACGCCGAGGTCGACGGCGACCAGATGTACCTGTCCCGGGCTCTGGCGGCGCTGGGCTACGCCCAGTTGGTGGCCGGGGACCCGGCGGGCGCGGTCCGTTCGCTGCGCCGGGTGCGGGAGCTGGAGCAGGGCCTCGGCATCAACGACCCGGCGCGCGGCCGCTGGCACGGCGACCTCGCCGAGGCCCTGGTCCGCATCGGCGAACCGGGCGAGGCCCAGGACGTCATCGACACGGCACGGGTGCACGCGCTGCGGCTGCGCCGGGAGAGCGTGCTGGCCGTCCTCGACCGGGCCGAGGCGCTGGTGCGGGCGGCACGCGGCGAACACGAGGCGGCCCTGGTCCGGCTGACGTCCGTTCAGGACCGGCTCGGCCGGCTGGGCTACGGCCTGGAGGAAGCGCGGGCCGCCTTCGCGCTGGCCCGGCTGCGCGCCCAGACCGCCGCTATCCCCCGCGGCGGCGGGACTCCCCTGCCGGGGCCGGCGTCGTACGACGAGGCCGCCCGGCTGTTCCGGCGCTGCCGGGCGCTGCCCTGGCTGCGGCAGGTCGACGCGGCCGCGTCGGCCGGTCCCGCGGCGGTGGAGCCGGCCTCCGTGGCGCCGCCCGTCGCGCTCAACGCGCTGGAGGGCCTCGCGTCGATGGAGCGTCAGGTCGCCTCGCTGGTGATGGAGGGCGCGACCAACCGGGAGATCGCGGCCCGTCTGTTCATCAGCGTCAAGACCGTCGAGGCGACCCTGACCCGGGTCTACCGCAAGCTGGGGATCCGTTCACGGGTGGACATCGTCCGGCTGGCGGCGGGCCGCCGCACCACCTGACCCGACCTGGGTTTACGGGGCCACACCGAGGGTTTACCCTGCCCAACTCCCTTAGGGGGTTCCCTCATTGGGAGACCGCCCTGCCGGGCTCTAGCTTTGTCGCGTGCCGCTCGCCGGGCACACGGAGATCCGAACAACGGCGTCAGGGTCACCGTGCACCACCCACCCGCGCGACCCCCCACCGGCAACTCCCCGAGGAGACCCATGTTCGGGTTCAACCGTGTCAAGAAGGCCGCCGCCGTCGCCACGGCGACCGCTGCCGCCGCCGCGACCGCGCTGCTCTCCGCCCCCGCCGCCGTCGCCGCTCCCCAGCCGATCGTCGGCGGCACCACGACCACGACGACCGCGTACCCGTTCGTCATGCAGATCACGGACGCCTCGCAGAGCCAGTTCTGCGGCGGCACGCTCGTCTCGCCCACCAAGGTCGTCACCGCCGCGCACTGCATGGTCGGCGAGACGACCAGCAGCGTGCGCGTCGTCGGCGGCCGCACCTACCTCAACGGCACCAACGGCACGGTCGGCAGAGTCAGCAAGATCTGGATCCACCCGAACTACACCAGCGTCACCAACGGCGAGGACGTGGCCGTGCTGACGCTGTCGACGTCGATGCCGTACACGCCGGCGAAGTACGTCTCCTCCTCGCAGACTTCGGTGTACGCGGCCGGCACCACCGCCCGCATCCTCGGCTGGGGCACCACCTCGTCCAACGGCAGCTCCTCCAACCAGCTGCGCACCGCGACCGTTCCGACCGTGTCCGACTCCAGCTGCGGCAGCTCCTACGGCGCCGACTTCGTGCGGAGCGACATGGTGTGCGCCGGATACACCTCCGGCGGCGTGGACACCTGCCAGGGCGACAGCGGCGGCCCCCTGCTCATCGGGGGCGTCCTGGCAGGCATCACTTCCTGGGGCGAGGGCTGCGCCCAGGCCGGTTACCCGGGTGTCTACACCCGGCTGACCACCTTCTCCAACCTGGTCACGACGCAGATCAACTCGTGACCGCGCATAGCTCCTGAGTATCCCTCAGGTGACATACCAGGGGGCGTTGCGGGCCTCCACGAGCGGCCCGCAACGCCCCCTCTCCATGCGTGGGGCCGGCGCCCCGGGGTCATGCGGCGCGCACGGCGCCGAAGCGGATGTCGTACGACGTCTCCGGGTGCATCGCCCGCAGCATCCGCTCCCCCTCGGCGGTGACCTCGTCCCGCTGGACCCCGGTGAGCCGGCCGAAGGGCTCGATCACGAGCGCGTGCTCCTCCAGTCGCCACAGGCCCGCGAGGAACCCGTCGACCAGGAGCGTGCAGTAGGCGAAGTTGCCCTGCCAGGAGCGGCCCCGGTACTCGGGCGGGACGACGCGGGTGCGGTCGGCGTGGGAGAGCAGCAGATTGTCGAACTCGGGCAGGAAGCGCGGCGGGGCCGGGG
>NZ_NGFN01000337.1 GCF_002148965.1 Streptomyces swartbergensis
GCCCCGCGCCGACACCCGAAGGCACCCCGCGACGGACTCCCACGCGGGCGACCGACGACGCCCCGCGGCGGCCCATGACGCCCCCCGGGCTAACCTCGCGCGCCGAAGGTGCCGCGCCGCCGCCCTCCCCCGCCGACGCCACCATGCCCCTGCGCCCGGTCACCCCGGTCGACCCCGACGCGACCACCGTGCTGCCGGTCTCCCCGGCCACTTCCGTGCTGCCGGCCGTCTCCCCGGACACCTCCGTCCTCCCGACGCCCCTGAGCCCCGCCGCGACCGAACCCAGCGTCACCGACCTGCGCCTTTTCGATGGCGCGGGGGGACCGGGCCGGGGCGTGCCGGAACTGGACGAGACAGACCGGAGGCCCCGGCGCCGGAGGCGTACCGCGCTGCTCGCCACGGCCGCCGCGGCCTGTGTCGCCGTGGTGGCCGCGGCCGGGTACGCGAGCGGGCTGTTCACCTACGAGGCACCGTCCCGGAACAGCGCGCTGCCGGACGACCTCCGGGCGAGCGTGCCGGACGCCCCGTCGAGCAGCGCGGCGTCCACGCCACCGGCGGAGAGCGCACAGGCCGCGCCGCCGGCCCCCGCCGTACCGCCGCCGTCGGCCACCCGGAGCCCGTCGGCCTCCCCGTCGCCGTCCACGCCGAGCGCCTCGCCGAGCCCGTCGCGGTCGGCCACCCCGTCGGCATCCCGGACGTCCGCCCCGGCCAGCCCGGAGAACGCGCCCCCGGACAGGTCCCGCCAGAACAGCGGCCCCGCCGTCCTGCGCCAGGGCGACCGCGGCCCGGAGGTCACCGAACTCCAGCTCCGGCTGCGCCAGTTGTACCTCTACGACGAGGACACCGACGGCGACTACGACAGCCGTCTGGAGGAGGCCGTCCGCACGTACCAGTGGTCACGCGGCATCCAGACCGAAGACCTCGGCGTCTACGACCGGGAGACGCGGGCGAAGCTGGAGTCGGAAACCAAGGAGCCGTGACGGGCCCGAGCACCCTACTGTGACGCCGTGACCACTCAGGTGATCGTTCTCAACGGCGGTTCGAGCTCCGGCAAGTCCGGGATCGTACGGTGCCTGCAAGAGGTGCTGCCGGACCCGTGGCTGGCCTTCGGCGTCGACTCGTTCGTCGAGGCGCTGCCCGCGAAGCTGCAGGGCTCGGACGGAGGAATCACCTTCGCCCCGGACGGCGGGGTGAGCGTGGGCGCGGAGTTCCGCGCACTGGACGCGGCCTGGACCGAGGGCATCGCCGCGATGGCCCGCGCCGGTGCCAGGATCATCGTCGACGACGTCTTCCTCGGCGGACCGCACTCCCGGCAGCGCTGGCAGAAGGCCCTGGACGGACTCGACGTGCTGTGGGTCGGCGTCAGATGCGACAGCTCGGTCGCCGCGGGGCGTGAGATCGCCCGGGGCGACCGGATCCGGGGCATGGCCGCGTCACAGGCACACCTGGTGCACGAGGGCGTGAGCTACGACCTGGAGGTGGACACCACGCACACCGAAGCCCTGGAGTGTGCGCGCACCATCGCCGCCCACGCCTGACCGCCCCGGACCTTCGTGACCGTAGTGTCCGTCACCCGACGTACAGGCGGATCGTCCCGTCCCCCACGGCCTCCACGCGCACCTGCGTGAGGTCGTCCACCACCACGTCCGGCGCGTGGAACGCGGCCCGGGGCCCGACCCCGACCACCGTCATCCCGGCGGAGCGCCCGGCCGCTATCCCGGCCCCGGAGTCCTCGAACACCACACAGTCCGCGGGCGCCACACCCAGCTCGGCGGCGCCCTTCAGGAAGCCCTCGGGGTCGGGCTTGCTCGCCCCGACGGACTCCGCGGTCACCCGCACCTCGGGCAGGTCCAGCCCGGCCGCGGCCATCCGCGCCGTCGAGAGCGGAACGTCGGCGGAGGTCACGAGCGCGTGCGGCAGCCCCCGCAGCGAGGCGAGGAACCCCGGCGCCCCGGGGATCGGGACGACACCCTCGGTGTCGGCCGTCTCCTCGGCGAGCATCCGGGCGTTGTCCGCGTAGTTCTGCTCCATCGGTCGGCCGGGCAGCAGCAGCGCCATCGACGCGTATCCCTGCCGCCCGTGGACGACCTTCATGACCTCGTCCCCGTCGAGCCCGTGCCGCTCGGACCAGCGCCGCCAGACGCGTTCGACCGAGGCGTCGGAGTTGACGAGGGTGCCGTCCATGTCCAGCAGGAGGGCGCGGGCGGTGAGCACGGCGGTGGCCGTCATCGGCAGCTCCAAGGCTCAGGGCGCGGACGAGGGCACACGGCAGCCCCCGGAGGAACAAGGCGGCCCCGCCCGCCGGTCAGGGAAAACGGGCGAGGGCCACTTTGTTTCTCCACGGTACAAAACATCCCCGGATCGCGCCAGGGCCCCCCGCAGACGTTCACCCACCGTTCAGCTCGCCCCGGCCCACCCGGTCACCCCGGCCCACCCGGTCACCCCGACCCCGGTCGCCCCGGCTCACCCGGTCACGGCCTCCCACAGGCTCCACACGCCGAGAGCCAGCATCACCAGCGCCGCGATCTGCGTGATCAGCCGCAGCGGCACCTTCTTCATCAGCGCCTTTCCGCCGACGATGCCGATCCCGGCCACCGCCCACAGCGCGAGCACCGCGCCCAGGCCGACGGAGAGCGGGTCGTCGTAGCGGGCGGCCAGGTTCGCGGTCATGATCTGCGTGAGATCGCCGAACTCGGCGACCAGGATGAGCATGAAGCCGGCGCCCGAGACCTTCCAGAAGGACTGGTTCTCCGGCTTGCGGACCTCTTCCTCGTCCTCGCCCTTCTTCAGCAGCAGGACCGCGGCCCCGCCCAGGAAGAGCACGCCCGTCAGCGCCTGCACGATCTGTTGCGGCAGCAGCGTGAGCACACTGCCCGCCGCGACCGCGAGCGCGACGTGCAGCGCGAACGCGGCGGCGACACCGGCGAAGACGTAGGAGGCGCGATAGCGGGTGCCGAGGACGAGGCCGGCCAGGGCGGTCTTGTCCGGCAGTTCGGCGAGGAAGACGACGCCGAAGACGACGGCCGTCACGGTCAGGCTGATCAAGGGTTCCTCAATCGGTCGGGGCTGCCCCACCGAGAGTGCTGAGCCTGTCGAAAATTTTCGACGCGACACCTCGGCACGGCAGCACACTCGGCACCCGTGCCGTGGGGCACGGGCGTGCACTGCTTGCCGAAGGTCTCGCTGGCGGGGCCCCTGGACGTACCAGTAGGACCTGCCTCCGGGCGCCGGCTCAGGCGGGCTGAGCAGTATGTCGACGGTCCGGCGAAGAGCTACTCCCCTTCTGCGCCGTCCATGGTACGCGACACCCCTGGAGCGAAAAGTTCCGCCTTGAACCTTGTCATGTCATGAACGCGTCACTAACTTCTCACCGGGCGCACACCTCCCCGCAACACGGT
This sequence comes from Streptomyces swartbergensis, assembly GCF_002148965.1. GTDB lineage: Bacteria > Actinomycetota > Actinomycetes > Streptomycetales > Streptomycetaceae > Streptomyces > Streptomyces swartbergensis. The sequence continues at coordinate 3,399 of NZ_NGFN01000337.1, forward strand.
GCGACGAGCATTCCCTCGCTCGCAGCCCAACGCCCCCACCCCTCAAGGGAGTTCGCATGCCGAAGTTCTACGCGCGTCGACGGCTCAGCATACTCGCGGGCCTCACCGGTCTCATAGCCTCGGCCGGCCTTCTCAACGGCCCGGCCGCCYCCGCCGCCCTGCCCACCCCCGTCAGCGGGGCCACCGCCCGCACCTACCTCGCCTCGCTCACCGTGGCCACCGAGGACCGCACCGGCTACAACCGCGACCTCTTCCCGCACTGGATCACCCAGTCCGGCTCCTGCAACACCCGCGAGGTCGTCCTCAAGCGCGACGGCACGAACGTCGTCCAGGACTCCTCCTGCGCCGCCACCAGCGGCAGCTGGTACTCCCCCTACGACGGCGCCACCTGGTCCGCCGCCTCCGACGTCGACATCGACCACCTGGTCCCCCTGGCCGAGGCCTGGGACTCCGGCGCCGACTCCTGGACGACCTCCCGCCGCCAGTCCTTCGCCAACGACCTGACCCGCCCGCAGCTCATCGCGGTCACCGACAACGTCAACCAGGCCAAGGGCGACCAGGACCCGGCCACCTGGATGCCCTCCCGGACGACGTACCGCTGCACCTACGTCCGCGCCTGGGTCCAGGTGAAGTACTACTACGACCTCTCGGTCGACCCCGCCGAGAAGTCCGCGCTCCAGAACCACCTCGCGAACTGCTGACACGCGCGAATCCGTGCCGGAACCTCCCCGCTGACCTCCGTCGTTCCGTACCGTACGGGGCGACGGAGAGGGGGCCACGATGGCCGGACTGCGGCTCGGACCGCTGCTGAGGTACACCGACGGCTCGTCCGCGACCGTATGGGTCGAGACGAGCCGTCCGTGCACGGCCGCGGTGCGCTGCGCCGACGGCGCCGGCGGCACGGCCCCGACCTTCCAGATCGCGGGCCACCACTACGCGCTGGTCCCGGTGACCGGCCTCACGGCCGGGACGTCCACGACGTACGAGGTCCTCCTCGACGACACCCCCGTGTGGCCGCTGCCCGACTCCCCCTTCCCGCCCTCGGCGATCCACGCGCCGGACGGCGAGGGCGGCCTGCGCGTCGCCTTCGGCTCCTGCCGCTGGGCCGCCCCGCCGGCCGGCGGGCACGACCCGGTGGGCCCGGACGCCCTGGACGCGCTGGCCACCCGCCTCGTGGCCGACCCGGAGGGCGAGCGGCCCGACGTCCTGCTGCTGCTCGGCGACCAGGTGTACGCCGACGAGACCTCCGAGACGACGCAGCGCTGGCTGGCGGCCCGCCGCGACCTGAACGACCCGCCGGGCAACGGGGTCGCGGACTACGAGGAATACACGCACCTCTACTACGAGTCGTGGCTCGACCCCCGCATCCGCTGGCTGCTGTCCACCGTGCCCAGTTTCATGATCTTCGACGACCACGACGTCATCGACGACTGGAACACCTCCGCCGCCTGGCTCGCCGACATGCGGGCCACCGGCTGGTGGCAGGAGCGGCTGCTGAGCGGCCTGATGTCGTACTGGGTCCACCAGCACCTAGGGAACCTCTCACTGGAGGAACTGGCGGCCGACCCGGTGTACGAGGGCGTCCGCCAGGTCCCCGACGGCACCGACGTGCTGCGCACCTTCGCCGCCCGGGCCGACGCCCACCCGGCCACGGCCCGCTGGAGCTACCGGCGCGACTTCGGGCGCGTACGCCTGCTGATGGTCGACAGCCGGGCCGCCCGCGTCCTCGACGAGGGCAGCCGCGCGATGCTCGACCCGGGCGAGGACGCCTGGCTGCGCGAGCAGGTGCTGGACGGCCCCGGGTCGTACGACCACCTCCTCCTGGGCACCTCGCTGCCCTGGCTGCTGCCGCATCTGGTGCACGACGCCGAGGGCTGGAACGCGGCACTGTGCCGGGGCGAGCGCGGCGAGCGCTGGGCGCGACTCGTTGAGAAGGTGCGGCGGGCCGCCGACCTGGAGCACTGGTCGGCGTTCCCCGAGTCCTTCGCCGGGCTGGCGGAGCTGATCGCCGAGGCCGGCTCGGGGCGGGACGCCCCGGCGACGGTGTGCGTGCTGTCCGGGGACGTGCACCACGCCTACATCGCCGAGCCCTCGTGGCCCGGACCGGGCCCCGACGCCCGGGTGGTGCAGCTCGTCTGCTCGCCCGTCCACAACTCCGTCCCCCTGTCGATCCGGATGGGCTTCCGCGTCGGCTGGAACGCGGTGGCGCGCGCGTTCGGCCGCTGCCTCGCCCGGCACGGACGCCTCCCCCGGCCGCCGATCGGCTGGCGCAAGACGGGCGGCCCCTGGTTCGGCAACCAGCTCATGACACTGACCCTGCGCGGCCGTTCGGCACGGCTGCGCCTGGAGCAGGCACGGGCACGGGAGGGAAAGGGCCCACGCCTGACGACGCTCCTGGACTCCGAGCTTGCCCCGTAACGGACCATTACCACCCTTTCTCTCCGCTGTGACCGTGATGCTCGTGAGGCATCCCACAGCGAGCGTCAATCCTTGGCCATGGACCTCGGTTCCGGCCCCCGGCGACGGCATGATGAGGCGGACCGTCCGCTTCCCCACCGGCGGACCGCCCAACGCGCCCCACACGCCCGGGAGCCCCACCCTTGTCTGCGTCGACCGAGGAATCCGTACCGGAGGAGACCCCGCCGGAGGGATCCCTACCGCGGGAATGGCCGGAGGGATCCGTACCGGCCGAGGAACCCGCACCGTTGTCCGTCGCCCTGGTCGGCGCCGGTCCGCGCGGTACCAGCGTCCTGGAACGCCTCTGCGCCTCCGCCACGGAACTCCTCCCGCCCGGAGCCCGGCTGACGGTCCACGTGATCGACCCGGATCCGCCGGGCCCGGGCCGCGTCTGGCGTACCGACCAGTCGCCCGAGCTGCTGATGAACACCGTGGCCTGCCAGGTGACCCTGTTCACCGACGACAGCGTGGACTGCTCGGGCCCGATCCGGCCGGGCCCGAGCCTTCACGAGTGGGCGCGCGGCACGCTCGGCCCGGACGAGTACCCGACCCGGGCGGACTACGGCCGTTATCTGGAGTGGGTGTTCGCCCAGGTCGTACGGGAGGCACCGGCGACCGTCCGCATCGAGACGCACCGGGCGCGGGCGGTGGGCCTCGACGACACCCCGGGCGGCCACCAGGCCCTCACCCTCTCCGACGGCCGCACCCTGACCGGCCTGTCCGCCGTGGTCCTGGCCCAGGGGCACCTGCCCACGACCGCCGACCCGGGCCGGCGGCGCCTGGCGGCCCACGCCGCACGCCACGGCCTGCGCCACGTCCCGCCCGCCAACCCGGCCGACGTCGACCTGTCCTCCGTACCGCCCGGCGAACCCGTCCTGCTGCGCGGCCTCGGCCTCAACTTCTTCGACCACACCGCCCTGTTGACGACCGGCCGCGGCGGCCGTTTCGTACGGGACGCCCATGGCCTGCGCTATCTCCCCTCCGGCCGCGAACCGCGGCTGTACGCCGGTTCGCGGCGCGGCATCCCGTACCAGGCCCGCGGCGACAACGCGAAGGGGGCGTTCGGCCGGCACGACCCGCTGGTCCTCACACCGGATGTGATCGCGGGCTTCCGCAAGCGCGCCGACTCGGGGGAGGCGCCCGACTTCCTGGCCGAGATATGGCCGTTGGTCGCCAAGGAGGTGGAGACGGTGTACTGCACCGCACTGCTCGGGCGGGCAGGAGCCTCCGCGCGACAGTGCCAGGAGTTCACCGATCGCTTCCTGTGCGTACCGCACGGCGATCCGGAAGAGGCGGCGCTGCTGGGCGAGTTCGGCGTGGCGGACGCCGACCGCTGGTCCTGGGAGCGGATCTCCCGGCCGTATGCCGGACGGGACTTCGTGCACCCCGGCGAGTGGCGTGACTGGCTGCTGTCGTACCTGCGCGAGGACGCCGCGCAGGCCGCCCTGGGCAATGTGCGCGGCCCGCTGAAGGCGGCCCTGGACGTGTTGCGCGACCTGCGCAACGAGCTCCGGCTGATCGTCGACCACGGCGGCCTCCCCGGCGGCTCCCGCCGGGACCACCTGGACCGCTGGTACACCCCGCTCAACGCCTTCCTGTCCATCGGCCCGCCCCGGCGCCGCATCGAGGAGCTGGTGGCCCTGGTGGAGGCGGGGGTGGTGCACGTGCTCGGGCCGCGCCTGAAGGTGACGGAGGCGGACGGGGCCTGGGCTGCGCACTCCCCCGACGTGCCGGGTTCGGTCGTCCGCGTGAGAACGCTCATAGAGGCCCGTCTGCCGGAAACCGACCTGCGAAAAACAGCCGACGGCCTCCTCGCGGGTCTGTTGCGGACCGGGCAGTGCCGTCCGCACACCGTCGACGGTTATGAGACAGGGGGGTTGGATGTGACACCGCGCCCTTACCATCTGATAGACCGTCAAGGAGCCCCGCACTCCAGGCGGTTCGCCTTCGGGGTCCCCACGGAGGGCGTGCACTGGGTGACGGCTGCGGGGGCGCGCCCGGGTGTGGATTCGGTCATGCTTTCGGACGCGGACGCGGTGGCCAGAGCGGCTCTACGTGCGGTTGTGACTGAAACTGCGCCCCAACCGGACGTAAACCGGTGGCCAAATGTTGAACTTGCAAGCATCAATTAGGCGCACCTAACGTGGGTTACTCATCGGTTCTGTCCCCCGACCGGCCCTCCCCTGGCCGGCCGACCGAAGGAGACCCCCACATGACCGCACGCCTCAATGGCGCGCAGCCGTACGCTCTCGGACTGTTCCGGATCGTCATCGGCCTGCTGTTCGCCTGCCACGGCGCCGTCGCGCTGTTCGGAGTCCTCGGAGGAGTGGACGGCAAGGGCGGCACCGCGGCGACCGGCGCCTGGCCGAACTGGTACGCGGCCGTCATCGAACTCGTCGGCGGCACCCTGGTGCTGCTGGGCCTGGGCACCCGCGCCGCGGCGTTCATCTCCTCCGGCGCGATGGCGTACGCGTACTTCAAGGTCCACCAGCCGCAGGGCCTGTGGCCGATCGAGAACAGCGGCGAGGGCGCGGCCATGTACTGCTGGTCCATGTTCCTGCTGATCTTCACGGGTTCCGGCGCGTTCGGCGTCGACCGGCTGCTGGCCAAGCGCACGTCGGCGCAGGGACGACAGTCCACGGACCAGACACCGGTGGCGGCCTGAGCCGCCCGGACCGCGCCGGGCAGAGCGGCGCCTCCCCTTGCACACGGGGAGGCGCCGTTCTGCCGTAAACGCCGGGACACGGCAGCCGGGTGACGACTCGGGACGAGGTGAACACCCCGTACCGAACGTACGAGCCCCCCGTGAACCGCCCGTCACACCCCAGGCGTACGCTGTATGGCTGTCATCGGCCACTCCTGCCGCTCCGCCGCGCCACCGCGGCACGGTCTGGCCCACGGGGGACCACGGGGAGTTGCGGTGCTGGAGCATATGGGGTCGCTGTTCGGCAGCCCATGGATCTACGCGGCGGTGGCCCTTTCCGTCCTGCTCGACGTGTTCCTGCCGGTGCTGCCCAGCGGCGTCCTGGTGATCACGGCGGCGACGGCGGCGGCCGCGGGTTCGGCGGCCGACGTGCCCGACGTCCTGACGCTGATCCTCTGCGCGGCCGCCGCCTCCGTCCTGGGCGACCTGGCCGCCTACCGCCTCGCCTGGCGCGGCGGCGACCGTCTGGACCGGGCGATCTCCCGCTCCCGGCGCCTGACCACCGCGCAGGAACGTCTCGGCACGGCCCTCGCGCGGGGCGGCGGCGCCCTCGTCGTCCTGGCCCGCTTCGCGCCCGCCGGCCGCTCGGTCGTCTCCCTCGGCGCGGGCGCCGCACACCACCGCGCCCGCGACTTCCTCCCCTGGTCGGCCCTGGCGGGCCTCACCTGGGCCATCTACAGCGTCGCCCTCGGCTACTTCGGCGCCCACTGGCTGGGCGCGAGCTGGCTGGGGA
>NZ_NGFN01000338.1 GCF_002148965.1 Streptomyces swartbergensis
GCCGCAGGCGCCGCCGGTGTTCCTCACCTCCCCCTCCTGGTGGCGCGACCCCATCGTCAAGGACGGCACCCACATAGGCGGCACGGGCTACCTCTGGGGCCCCCGCGACTCCCGCGACCTGGACATCGCGGCAGCCGTCAACATCAGCCTCGGTGTCCAGCCCCGCGACCGCGAGGACATGCCATCCCCGCACACCCGGCCCCCCAAGCCGCGCGGCCCCCGCTGGATCGGCGGCTGGGTCTTCCTGCTGGCCCTGTCGGCGGGTGCCCTGGGCACGAGCCTGACCTGGGAACAACACCCGCTCGGCACGAGTCTCCAGACCGGCCTGTCCTGCGCCCTCGCCGTCCTGGGCCTGGGCATAGCGGTCAGCGCCTTCCTGGGGCGGACCGGCGCCGGCTCGATCCTCCTGGCGATCATCACGGCCGGTCTGCTCGCCGGCTCGGCGGCACTGCCCAAGAACATCGGCACACAGTGGGAGCGCACGACCTGGCAGCCCGCCTCGGTGACGGACGTGAGACAGCGGTACGACCTGGGCACGGGCGTCGGCACCCTGGACCTGACCGGGGTGGACATAGGCCGGAACCAGACCGTGACGACACGCGCCGACGTCGGCGTGGGCCAGGTGAAGGTGATCGTGCCCGAGGACGTGACCGTGCGGCTGAGCGTCGACGTGGGGTTCGGAGACCTTCAGCTGCCGGGCGACGACAAGAAGGACGTGGACGTGAAACCGGGCCAGCACCAGGAGATGACCCTCTCCCCCGCCGAGGGCGTCAGGAGGTCGGGCACCATCGACCTGGATCTCCAGGTCGGCATGGGACAGGCGGAGGTGGCCCGTGCTGCGTCATGAACTTCACCCCGGAAAACTGGTCGTCGGCACCGTCCTCGTCCTGGTGGGCGTCCTCTACGCCGGTGACGCGGGCGGCGCTTGGGAGACCCCGTGGTTCGTGGCGATACCTCTCGTCACGGGCGGGCTGTGCCTGGCCGGCGCGGTGGGATTCCTGACGGGCCGTGTACGCCGACGCCGCACGTCGGGCCGTACCACCACCGACGAGCCCGGCCCGGACATGGCGGCCTGACGAGAGCCCCGCCCGCCGCCCGGCTCACTGTCGCTCGCTACCGGTACCCGCCTGCCCTCTGCCGTCGCCGCGACCGCAAGGAGGCATCCACGGAGAGCAGGGGAGCGCCCGCGAGGACGAGGGGGATCCAGGCCATGAGGTAGGCGAGGTCGTTGCCGTAGTAGTACGGGTCGGAGGCCCAGCTCACGGTCAGCCACAGGCTGAGCGAGATCAGCGCGCCGCCGAGTGCGGCCAGGCGGGCGAACAGGCCGAGGAGGGTGCCGATGCCGACGACCAGTTCACCGAAGGCGATGGTGTAGCCGAAGCCGACAGGGTTCTTCAGGGAGAGGTCGACCAGGGCGGGGATGGCGGAGGAGTCACGGACGGCACGCATCATGTCGCCGATCGAGCCGGAACCGGCGTCCTTCATGAAGGCGCTGTCGGTGAGCTTGTCCAGGCCGGCGTAGATGAAGGTGACACCGAGGAAGATCCGCAGCGGGAGGAGGGCGTAGCGGACGGCGGTGTCCCGCCAGTCTCCTCCGCTGCCGAAGTGGGGGGTGTGCGTGTCCGATCTCATGCCGTGAGTCATCGCTGCTAGCCGCCTCTCGCCCGCCGGTGCCGAGACCCCCTCAACAGACCATACGTACGACAAACCGACCCGGCTCAATCCCGTGCGRCGGCTTTTGTTACCGGGGAGCCAGGCCACGAGCGGCACGGCTGCCCGCAGCCAGGCCCGACAAGCCGGCCCTCACTCCGTCACATCAACCGCATACCGGTTCGTCTCCACCCCCGCCGCCGTGACCACTTGCACCTCCACCCGCCCCGGCTCGACATCCGCCGGAACCGGCACAGTCAGCAGCGTGTCCGTCGGGTTGCTGAATCCCCCGGGCACCGGCACCAACGGGACGTGCACATGCACGGCACCGACCCGGACGACCATCCGGGCCAGCCGGTCCGCCCCCTGCGCGCCCGGCGGCACGAACCCGGCGCCCCGGATCTCGATGTCGTCGCCCGTGCGGATCGGCCCGTCCAGGTCCCCCGCCTCCCGCGACCGCACGACGGAGAGGATGACCGGCCGCCCACCCTCCGCGTACTTGCCGGCCAGGTACGTCGCCGCCGACACCAGGACCACCACCGCCGGCCCCCACGGCAGATCCGGCAGCTGGTCCGGCCGCCTGGCCAGCCGTACCGCAGCGAAGACCAGGGCGACGCCGCTGATCACGACGTACTGGATGTCGGCGAAGGTGCCCCGGCCCGCGTCGTCGGTCAGCAGGTCGGCGGCTCGCGGCCGGTCGGCCGGCACCTTCTGAAGCCGCTGCCCCAGCACCCGCAGCCCGACCACCCGCCGCACGAGCACGGCGATCCCGCACACCACGGCGAGCACGGTCACGACGCCCGCCCCGCGGGCGAGTTCCAGCCCGGAGAGCAGCGCGTCCCGGTCGGCGTGCCGGGAGGCTCCCGCCAGCCGTCCGGCCAGCACGAGCACCGAGTAGGCCACGAAGAGCACCCACGCCCCGGCGACCGTACGGGAGGTGGACAGCCGGTTGTCCTCACCGATGAGGGGCGCCAGCGCACCGCCCTTCGCCCGGTGGAACCACGACGCCGCCGTCAGCGCCCCGGCGACCACCAGCGCGGCGGCCAGCCCGGCCGTGCGGGCCGCCGTCCAGCCCGCGCCGACCGCGGTGAGGGACTGCCCGAGCAGCAACAGCACGACGGCCGCCCACACCACACCCGCCGTGCGGCGCCACAGGCCGGCCAGCCAGGCCTTGCCCTCGGCCCGGCCGCGCTCGGCGACGAGTTCCGCGGACTGCGCAAGTTCCTCCGAGACCCACTGGCGGGAGGCCGAGGCGGAGTGGGCCACGGCGGCCGGCAGCCCCTGCCCGGCCGCGAACTCGTCGCGCCTGCGCAGGAACGCGGCGACGGCCCGCCGGTGCCCCTCACGCGCCCCGTGCGGACAGTCCCCGCAGGCGCACCCACCTCCGTGCACACCGCTGTGCATACCTCCGGGCGCACCTCCCCGCACGCCGCCGTGGCCGCCCGCATACCCACCGCCATACGCGCCCGCGGCCCCACCGGTGTACCGCCCCGCATACGCACCCGCGTCCGCATACCCACCCGCATCCGCGCCGCCCTGTCCCGTCTCGCGCACCGTCACGCCCGACGCCCGCCTTCCCGCGACCCAACCACCGTCGGTCTTCCGGACCCCGGAAACACCGCTGCACAACTCCCGTGCGACGACAGCGGATTATCCCTTCACCACGCGGTCCGCGTCCGCCCGGTCCGGTCAGCACGGGTGAACTTCGGCGCGTCGTGTTGACCTGGCTGCGAGAATTCCCTTATGGCCGAGATCATCCAGCGTGACGGGACCTGGGCCTTCGACGGCAGCACGGTCCGGATCACGCCCGGTCTGCACCGCTCCGTGCCGCTGTTCCGGCAGACGTACGGAGAGGTCGCCGTGCCGCTGGAGGCGGTCTCGGGGGTCGCCATGGAACCCGAACGCAAGCGCGCACGGCTCCGGTTGCGGCTGCGGGAGGGCGCCGACCCGCTGCTCCAGGCGACCGGCGGGCGGCTGCCGGACGCGGCCGATCCGTACCGGCTGGCGGTGGACGTCGACCGGACCGGGGTCGCCGAGTACGTCGCCGAGGAGATCCGCCGCGCGCTGCTTCTCGACCGGATCCCGAAGGAGCCGGCGAAGGCCTACCTGCTGCCCGGCCCGCCGGTTCCGGTGTCGGTGCGCTCGTCCGACGGGACGGTCTCCTTCGACGGCACCCGGGTACGGATCGACTGGGCCGACACCTCCGAGCGGGTCAAACGGGCCACCGGCCCGCGCGTCATCGGCCTGGGTGACCTGGTTGGGGTCGAGTGGCTGCCGAACTCCGGCCACGAGGACGGCTTTCTGCGTTTCGTCACCCGCGAGACGGTGTTCGCGAAACTGCCGCCCGAGAAGGACCCGTACGCCCTGGACCTGTGGGGCAGCGCCCGCCGGGACCTGCTGACCGCGCTCGTCGCGACGGCGGTCACCGCGAGGCTGCCGCACCCGTCCACCCGCACCGCGACCGGGAACCACGAGGCCGACACGCACGGCCCCCGCCTTGCGCCCGCCGTACCGCCCGCGGCCGACCACCACGACGTACTGCTGCGCCGCCTGCGCGAGTTGGGCGAGTTGCACCGGGACGGTGTGCTCACCGACGAGGAGTTCGCCATGACCAAGGCGGCGGTGCTCCGCGGCTTCTGACGGACCGACCGCTCAGCTCAGCAGATCCGGTCAGCTCAGCAGATCCGGCTCGCTCCGGCTGACCTCCTGCCACATCGGCTGGTAGTTGATCCATGCCACCAGGTCGCCCCCCACCTGCTCCCGCGTCGCCACCGCCATCCGGTGGTCGATGCGGACCGGCCGCCCGGCCGCCTGCGCCGTCAGCTGCACCTGGCAGGACCGTTCCATCGACACGAACCACCAGGCGGCGGCGTCCACCGAGTCGCCGACGGTCAGCAGGCCGTGGTTGCGCAGCACGAGCGCCTTGCGGGAGCCGAGCGCGGCCGCGATGCGCCGCCCCTCCTCGGCGTCGACRGCGACGCCGGTGTAGGCGTCGTAGAGGGTGTGGTCCTCGTAGAAGGCGCAGCTCTCCTGGGTGATCGGCTCCAGCAGCTCGCCGAGGGCGGCGAGCGCCCGGCCGTGCACCGAGTGGCAGTGGGCGACGGCGACCACGTCGGGGCGGGCGGCGTGGACCTGGGCGTGCACGGTGAAGGCGGCCTGGTTGACGTGGTAGCGGCCGTCGACGACCTGGCCGTCCTGGTTGGCGAGCACCAGGTCGCTCACGGTGACGTGCCGGAAGGGAATCCCGAACGGGTTGACCCAGAAGCAGTCGCTGTACTCGGGGTCGCGGGCGGTGATGTGCCCGGACACGCCGTCCTCGTAGCCGAGCCGCCCGAAGATCCGCAGGGCGCCCGCGAGCCGTTCCTTGCGGTGCCGGCGCTCGTCCTCGAGCGACTCGTGCATCGGCGGCATCGCGAACCGCAGCCGGTCGGTGGGCAGGGGCAGGGGCGGGGTGGGCCCGTGCATAGGTCCTCCAGCGCTGGTTCTACGTACGGGGCGGAAGCTACCGCCGGTCGGGCAGGGAAGAACAGAACCGTTTCGTGAAGATGAGGCGAGTGAGGGTGTGGCGAGCGCCCCGGCGAACGCCCTGTGAGCACCCGTGCGCACCCCTTTCGCCCCGGTCTCCCCGTTCCCACGAATAGCGGACAGAGGATGTCGGGTTTCGGCGCCAGACTCTGACGTATGACAGCGAACTGGGCGGCTTTCGCCACCGCCGAACCGGATCTGGCCGCTACCGTCGAGAAGCGCTTCGGCGCCTACACCCACCACGTCCTCGCCACCCTCCGGAAGGACGGCTCGCCCCGCACCAGCGGCCTGGAGGTGCGGTTCCTGAACGGAGAACTGTGGCTCGGCATGATGCCGAACTCGCTCAAGGCGCTCGACCTGCGCCGCGACCCGCGCTTCGCGCTCCAGGCGAACCCCGGGGAGGGCACGGGCATGGGTGGCGGCGACGTGCGGATCAGCGGGCGGGCGATCGAGATCGACGACGTGGAGACGAAGGCGCGGTACGTCGAAGAGGTGGAACCGCCGGAGCCGTTCCACCTCTTCCGTACCGAGCTCACGGAGGTCGTACGGACCTACGTCGAGGACGACAAGTTCCTCGTCGTCCAGATCTGGACGCCCGGCGAGCCCCTGCGCACGATCAAGCGCACGTAGGGCCTGGGAACTACTCCCACTCGATCGTCCCCGGCGGCTTCGAGGTCACGTCGAGGACGACGCGGTTGACGTCTCGCACCTCGTTGGTGATCCGGGTCGAGATCTTCGCGAGGACGTCGTACGGCAGGCGCGACCAGTCGGCGGTCATCGCGTCCTCGGAGGAGACGGGCCGCAGGACGATCGGGTGGCCGTACGTACGGCCGTCGCCCTGGACGCCGACGCTGCGGACGTCCGCGAGCAGGACCACCGGGCACTGCCAGATGTCCCGGTCGAGGCCGGCCGCCGTCAGCTCCTCGCGGGCGATGGCGTCGGCCTCGCGCAGCAGGTCCAGGCGCTCCTTGGTGACCTCGCCGACGATCCGGATGCCGAGGCCGGGGCCGGGGAAGGGCTGGCGCTGGACGATCTCGTCCGGCAGGCCGAGCTCCTGGCCGACCATGCGGACCTCGTCCTTGAACAGCTTGCGCAGCGGCTCGATCAGCTGGAACTCGAGGTCCTCGGGCAGGCCGCCCACGTTGTGGTGGGACTTGATGTTGGCCGTGCCGGTGCCGCCACCGGACTCGACCACGTCCGGGTAGAGGGTGCCCTGGACGAGGAACTCCACCGCCGGGCCCTCGTCCGCGATGATCTCGGCCTGGGCCTGCTCGAAGACCCGGATGAACTCACGGCCGATGATCTTCCGCTTCTCCTCGGGGTCCGAGACCCCGGCGAGCGCCTTGAGGAACCGCTCCTCGGCGTCCACGACCTTCAGCTGTACGCCGGTCGCGGCCACGAAGTCCTTCTCGACCTGCTCGGTCTCGCCCTTGCGCATCAGGCCGTGGTCGACGTACACGCAGGTCAGCTGGGAGCCGATGGCCTTCTGGACGAGGGCGGCGGCGACGGCGGAGTCCACGCCGCCGGACAGTCCGCAGATGGCGCGCTTGTCGCCGACCTGCTCACGGATCGCGGCGACCTGCTCCTCGATCACGCTGCCCGTGGTCCAGGACGGGGTCAGGCCCGCGCCCCGGTACAGGAAGTGCTCCAGCACCTGCTGCCCGTGCGTGGAGTGCATCACCTCGGGGTGGTACTGGACGCCGTACAGCTTCTTCTCGTCGTCCTCGAAGGCGGCGACCGGCACGACGTCCGTGGAGGCCGTGACGGAGAAGCCCTCGGGGGCGGCGGAGCAGGCGTCGCCGTGCGACATCCACACGGCCTGCTCGGCCGGGGTGCCCTCGAAGAGGGTGGAGGACGACCTGGAGACGTGCAGCTCCGTGCGGCCGTACTCGCGGGCGCCGGTGTTGTCGACGGTGCCGCCGAGGGTCTGCGCCATCAGCTGGAAGCCGTAGCACATGCCGAAGACGGGGACGCCGGCCTCGAAGAGCTCGCGGTCCAGGCGGGGGGCGCCCTCCTCGTACACCGACGAGGGGCCGCCGGAGAGGATGATCGCCGCGGGGTTCTTGGCGAGCATCTCGGCGACCGGCATGGTGCTCGGCACGATCTCGCTGTAGACCCGCGCCTCGCGGACACGACGGGCGATGAGCTGGGCGTACTGCGCGCCGAAGTCGACGACCAGGACGGTGTCGGCGGCGCTGGCAGCGGGAGTCGCTGATGACACAGGGTGCCTTCCGGCGGTGGGGCGGGGGTCTTGTGCCACCCGATTCTACCGGGGCGCCGCAGCACACCGTCCGGGCGCCGGGGACCGGGGCCGTCTCAGGATGCGAACCGTGTTGGACGCCCCTGGGGAGCGGGGCATACTTGCCCCATGCTCCAGCACCAGACGTTCGTCTTTACCTATGGCACCCGGCCCGCCGGCTGCCATGGTCGTGCTGCTTGAGCAACTGACAAGCGACTTCCCAGGCGCCCCGGGCCGACAAGGCCCGGGGCGTCTGCCGTCGTCCGGGCCCTGCCGCTCCGGGGCACCCCTCGACGACAAGGAGCCCCATGAACGCCACCGACGTGACCGGCGCCCGTACCCCCGAGGCCGCCGGCGTGATCACCGGCGCGCGTGAGCGCATCGACGCGCTGGACGACCGGATCATCGGCCTGATCCAGGAACGGGCGGCCGTCTCCGCCGTCATCCAGGAGGCCCGGATCTCCTCCGGCGGCCGGCGCGTGAACCTCTCCCGCGAGATGGAGGTCCTCGGCCGCTACCGGGAGGCGCTGGGCAAGCCGGGCACGGCCCTCGCGATGACCCTGCTGGAGCTGTGCCGCGGCCGGATCTGAATCCCCGTTCCCAGGACAGGCGTGCGCCCCCTTCTCACCCGTACGACGCGTGACCGTCCCGCGAGCCGCCTCGTTGGTCCCGGTGTCCGTGCCAGCCAGGCGCGGGCACGAGAGAAACCACGCGTGGCTCGCTGGAGCGATGAGACGTACGGATCGTGCCGTGCGTCGTGGGACCTCGCTCCGGCGAAGTGACCGGACGGCAGGGGACAGCAGCCCGGTCACCCAAGAGAACGGCCGGCTCCGGGGACGCCCGGGGCCGGCCGGCGGACCTTGCAAAAATGCACCAAGGCTGGGTCGAACGGTTGCGGGCGCCGCATTCATCCAGCACGATGCCTAGACAGCCCAAGCCCTCCCGCGGACACCCGCATGGCCCGACCGCCAGAGGTCGAGACCAATGGTCCGGTCGGGTCGGTCGAGACCAGCGGCGCACCCCCCCGGCGCCGCTTCCAGGCACCGGCGCTGCCCTGACGTCGGTGCTGACGAGAAGAAGGGCCCCGCGGCTCCACCCCGCGGGGCCCTTCGCTCTGCTCAGGTGCGCGACACCGTCCCGCACTCGTCGGGGTCGCGGTCGAGGTCCCTGCTCCGGTCGTACGGATCCGTCGTCGGGCCGCTCGGCGCGGCCCCCGTGGGCTCGCTCGACGAGAACGACGGGTGCAGATAGCCGTCGTGGACGTCGCAGGAGGAGTTGCCGATCTCCTGGTCGTACTCCAGGAGCAGCAGCCGGCCCTGGGTGACCTCGTACTGCGCGGGGTCGGCGAGTTCCACGTCGAGCACCCGGCGCACGATGGTGCGGGTGACCTCGACGGGGCCGTCGGCGCGCACGACGGGGTAGACGAAGGTGTAGTCGGCGCGTACCGCCACGCCTCCGTGCGTTCCCTTCTTGAACGTCATGCGCCCGCGTGTCTTGACCACGTCGCCGACCGGACGTACCTCGTCGGGGTCGAAACGGCTGAACAGCGTCACCGGGTCGTGCTTCTCGCTCGGGGTGCGCAGGGCGGTGTCGAGTTCGTCGAGGAGTTCCGGCTGCTTGGGGTCGAGCACGGAGAGCGCTGCCTCGGGGCGGGCGCCGCGCACCGTCTTCGGGTCGAGGTTGGCGCCCACCAGCAGCTTCTTCGTCAGCTTCAGCGCCTGCCGCACGCGCTCCTCGGGGACCGGGCCGACGGCCTTGGCCTCGGGCAGCACGATGCCGGTCTCGCCATCGGCCCAGCGCAGCGCCGGGGAGCCGGCGAACGGCTTGTCCAAGGTGGGGGT
>NZ_NGFN01000339.1 GCF_002148965.1 Streptomyces swartbergensis
GTGCCCGGCCGCCTCCTGCACGCTCAGCCCGCAGTCCGTGCGCTGCCGCAGCATGTCGAGCAGCTCCTCCTGGAGCGGCTCGGGGTCGCCCCAGGTGCCGTAGAGCTTCTGCGTGCTGAGGCAGACCGGGCGCAGGCCACGGTTGAGGACGGCCTCCCAGGCGGCGACCGAGACGCCCGGCGTGTGCTCGGAACGGAAGTCGTCGAGGACCACGATGCCCTCGGGCATCAGGATGTCGTGGGCGGCGCCGATGTCGGCGTGCACGTGCTCGTACAGGTGCGAGGCGTCGACGTGGACGAAGCGGCAGGTGCCCGGGGCCACCTTCTCGGTCACCACCGAGCTGGGAGCCGCGATCACCGTCGGCAGGGTGTCGTGGAAGGAGAGGTAGTTCCGCTCGAAGGCCTGCTGGGTGAGCGAGGCGTACGACTTCGTGGCCTCCGCCTGGTTGGCCCCGTCGGGGGCGTCGCCCTCGAACAGGTCGCAGACCGTGAACTTCTCGCCGTCCTGGAGGTGGTGGCCGAGGAGGATCGCGCTCTTGCCCATGTAGACGCCGAGTTCCAGCAGGTCTCCGCGCATCCCCTGCTTCTGCTGCCGCTCAAGGAACCAGGTGAACAGCATCTGGTCCAGCGGCGGGAACCAGCCCGGGACGTCGGCGAGTTCGCCGGGGTACGTTTCGGTCGCTTGTGCGTTGGTCATGAGACGAGCCTTCTCCCTGAGCGGTGCCGAAACCGACGGTTGGTTGAACGTCCCGTGAACAGCTCAGCGGGCCTTGGCCAGCAGAGCCCGCAGTCGTGGTGTCAGCGGCTTCTCCACATACTGGTTCAGCAGCCACGCCAGCATCAGCATTGAGGCCACTGTCAGCGAGAATGTCACCGCCGACGGCAGATCCAGGCCGCGGTGCAGGGCGTGGATCACCACCCAGCCGAGATGCTCGTGGACGAGGTAGAACGGATACGTCAGCGCCCCCGCCACCGTCAGCCAGCGCCAGTTCGCCCAGCGCAGCCACCCCAGCGCGATCGCCGCGACCGCGACGAAGCCGAAGGTCACGACGAGGACGATGCCGATCGAGGAGCGGTACGAGAAGCCGCCCGCGTCGGGGGCGTGCCACAGCCCCTGCACCGCGAAGTGCTGACCTGTCAGCCAGCTCACGGCGACGATGCCCCACCCGTAGGCGTCCCGCCGGTCGAGGTGGACGAGGTAGAGGCCGACACCGCCGATGAAGAACGGGGCGTACTCGGGCATCACGACGATGTCGAGCAGCGGCATGTGCGCGTTCGCCGCGATCACCGCCGCCAGCATCCAGCCGGCGCAGAACATGATCACCCGGCGGCGGTTCGCCCTGGGGAGCACCACGCACAGCGCGAACAGCGCGTAGAAGCGGACCTCCGCCCACAGCGTCCAGCACACCCCGAGCACCCGGTCCACGCCCAGCGGCATCTGAAGCATGGTCAGGTTCACCAGCGCGTCGCTCGGCGAGACCGCCTTGTACGCCACCATGGGCAGCGCGAACACCGCCGTCACGAGCACGACCGCCACCCAGTAGGCGGGCAGCAGCCGGGAGGCGCGGGAGGCGAAGAACGACTTCAGCGGCCTGCCCCAGCCGCTCATGCAGATCACGAACCCGCTGATCACGAAGAAGACCTGGACGCCGAGGCAGCCGTAGGCGAAGTACTCGTGCAGGGTCGGGAACTGCTCCTTGGGTGAGCTGCCCCAGGCCTCGGAAACCTCACCGTCGCGCCCGCCGTAGTGGTACGCCGCCACCATCAGCGCGGCCACCAGCCGCAGTCCGTCCAGGGCACGCAGCCGGCCGCCGGAGTTCCTCCGGCGCGGTGGGACGGTCGTGGCGCCCGGTGGTTCGACCAGCACGGTGACGTCGGGCCGGGGCTTGGGGGTGCTGACGACCGTCTCGGTCACGCTGAAAACCTCTGTAGTAGCTCGTATGTCCTTCACCTGAGCCGCCAGGGGCGGGCAGGGCGCCGATGTCACCCTAGGGCGGAGGTTGACGCTGAAACGTTCGACGGAGTCAGCCTTCGCCTGCCGGTCTCCACGGGTTCATCTGGATGTCGCCGAGCCCGGCCGCCGGGCGGACCTTTTCGGCCGCCGGGCGAGCCTGCCTCAGCGGCGCACCGCCTTGCGCAGCGCCCGCGCCCGCCGGACCACCCTGCGTGCCGTGGAGTTGCGCGGCAGGAACGCCAGCCGCTGCGGAATGCCGCCGGGCAGTCCGAGCGAGGTGAGACGGCGCTTCTTGAAGTAGCGCCGGGTGCGCGGACCGAGGTGCCGGGACAGGAACGCCTCCGCCTGCGGGCGCAGGTCCGGATAGATCTGCGGCTGCATGGTGAACCCGACCGCGGTCACCAGGTCCGGCAGCAGCTCGGCCGGCAGCAGGTCGCCGTCCTTGCCGCCGTCCAGGTCGGGCAGCAGCGCGTCCGCCAGGGTGGTGGGGATCCGGTTGCTGTTCTGATACGGCGTCAGCCGCTCCAGCAGCAGCTCGGTGCCGATGCGCGCGACCGGCAGCTCGTAGAACACCGCGGCCGTGAACAGGGCGGTGGAGAAGCAGCCGACGACCAGCGCGGGCCGGGTCCGCTCGAACAGCACCTCGGCGAGCACGGGCGTGTCCAGCACGGTGAGGTCCACGCCGAGCTTCTCGGCCTCGGTCTCCAGGGCGCGGCTGCAGCGGGCCGGTGCGGTCGGGTGCGGCTTGAAGACGACCGTGCGGTGACCCCGGGCGACCGCGCCCCGCATCATGCGCACGTGCAGGTCCTCTTCCTCCTCGGGGGAGAGGATGTTCAGCGCCGACAGGTACTGGCCGAGCAGCAGTGCCGCGTCGCCGGGCAGGTCGGGCAGTTCGGGGACGGTCTCGGTGACCTCGCCGAGCACCTTGAGGAACGCGGGCGACGGCACCAGCCGCGCCGGCACCTCGAACTCGGTCAGCAGCATCGGCGTGAGCCCCGGCACCAGATCGAGGTGCAGCAGCCGCCGCACGCGCGTGCCGACCAGCGGATCGAGCTTGTTGCGCGTGGGGCCGTAGCTCATCAGGCCGTCGGCGTAGACGTCGATGGGGGCGTCGGTGAACAGCTGCGCCACCGTGAGCGCGGGTGCGACCTGGATGGACTCCAGCACCAGGCTCACCCGGTCGTCGCCGAGGCCCCACAGCATCCGCAGATAGCGCTCGAACAGCGGGATGTCGTCGGAGCGCGGCGTCCACGCCCCGGGGTGGAACGGGCGGATGGCGTCGTTCCAGGACAGCACGTCGTCGAAGTGCTCGCGCAGCGGCGCGAAACCCGGCATCTCGTCGAGGGCCGGGGTGGTCTCCGGGTTCGCGGAGTTGTTGAACACCAGCAGCACCCGGCGGTCCGGCTCCTCGAAGAGGTCGGAGTCGATCGCGGCGGCCAGGGTGGCGACGCCGTACAGCGTCGAGGCGCAGAAGATCTGTGTGGTCCCGGGCATCAGGCGGCCGCTCCCGCCGGCGTGACCCTGCGCCGCAGCCGCCGCAGCTTGGACGAGCGGTCCATGTCCATGGCCTCCAGTGCGTCACCGAGCGCGTCCTGCGGCATGCGCTTGATGGCCGCCGCGCTCATCGACCGCAGCTGCCTCGCCACGGCCGGTTCGAACCTGTCTTCGTTGGAAAGGTGGTGCGCGATGATCGCGCAGTACGTCCGCACCGCCTTCGGCAGCAGCCGGTCGGCCTCGCGGTCGGCGGCCGTCTCCTCGATCACCTGGTCGAAGGCGCGGATGAAGTCGAGCTGGCGGACATCGCCGATCTGGGTCAGGGACGAGGCCACCCCGCGCCGGTAGAACACGCCCAGCAGGCTCACCACGGCGAACGACTCCGCCTCGCGGTGCAGCTTCCAGATCCACGGCCGGTCCTCGGCCGTGCGCAGCCCGTCGGTGAAGTGGAGCACGCCCCTCTCGAGAAGGCGCCGGTGGTAGGCGCCGGCCCAGGCGTAGGCGTAGTCCACCGAGGTCGAGCGGTGGGAGGGGAGGATCGCCTCCCGCGGGTCGAACGCCTCCCAGCGCCGGCCGACCGGGACCCGGGAGACGGAACGGGCGCGCGCGGTGGCCTGCACATGGTCGGTGCGGATGAAGTCGCAGCCCAACTCGTCAAGGGCGGATACCAGTTCGGCGAGGTAGCCGGGGGCCAGCCAGTCGTCGCCGT
Source organism: Streptomyces swartbergensis (assembly GCF_002148965.1). Lineage (GTDB taxonomy): Bacteria > Actinomycetota > Actinomycetes > Streptomycetales > Streptomycetaceae > Streptomyces > Streptomyces swartbergensis. Next base: position 4,157 of record NZ_NGFN01000339.1, read on the forward strand.
CCAGGAACGTCAGGTACTCGCCCTGCGCCGCGTCCAGGCCGGTGTTGCGGGCGGTGGCGAGCCCCCCGTTCTTCTCGTGTCGGATGTAACGCACTTGCGCGACATCCGAAAGGTCCTCGGCCGCCCGTTCGAGAATGGCCGGCGTTTCGTCCTTCGAATGGTCGTCGACCAGGACGAACTCGAAATCGCGGTCGGCGTTCAACCGAAGGCTTCTGAGGGTGTCCGGGGCATATTGCTGCACGTTGTAGAACGGCACGATCACGGAAAGCTTAGGCACCCGCAAAACGTTAGGAGGCCGTCCGGCTCCTGAACTTTCCGGTGAACATACACTGGGTGAACTCAATGTGTCAGAACGGTGCACCCCGTGTACTTCCCGGTTCTCCGCGGGCCAGTTCGGCTCCCGGTGGGGTGTTGTTAACTTTTCGTTGAGTCGTGGTTCCGCCATACCTAGGAATTGCTTCCTAGCGTCTTCAACGTGCCAGCAAGTACACCGAAGCGCCCGCGAATCGCCGTCCTCGCGGACTCCGACACCCGCTGGAAATGGGGTGCGCTCACCGCGCACCGCATCGCCCCGGGACAGTCCATGGAAACCGGCCCGCGCGAAGGCGCGCAAGTCGGTCCCGCCCTCGACGGATTCCTGCTGCGCGGCCGGGCCACGCCCACGCCGCGCCAGATGGAGGAAGTGGGCGTGCGCGCCGACTCGCTGCGGGAGGTCACCGCCGTCGAGTTCCTGCGCACCATGGCCGAGGAATCCTACGACGTCCTCGTCCTCGCCCTCGTCGGCGGCGGTGTGCAGGCGATGCTGCACGGCCTGAAGCGTGTCTGGGAGGACCGGACCTCGCGGCCCGTCGTCGTCACCGGCTACGTCGGTGTCGTCTACGAGAAGCTCGCCGACGGCCTGCTGCTGCGGCACGGCGCGGACCTGGTCCTCGCCAACTCCCGTCAGGACGCGGACCGTTTCCGGGCCGTCTACGAAGGGGTGGGTGCCGACGCCTCGTCGGTGACCGAGGTGGCCCTGCCGTTCCTCGGCGGTGCGGCCTACGAAGGTGAACACGACCCCTACACGGTCGTCTTCGCCGCCCAGCCCTCCGTGCCGGAGAGCCGCAAGGACCGTACGTACCTGCTGAACCGGCTGGTCCAGCACGCCCGCAGGCACCCCGAGCGCGAGGTGCTGCTGAAACTGCGGTCCAGGCCGGGTGAACACACCACCCACATCGAGGAGTTGCCGTACCAGAAGCTGGTGCAGCGTCTCGATCCGCCGGCCAACTTCCGCCTGGTCTACGGGAACATGGGCGAGGTCCTCGACCGCACCGACCTGCTGGTGACGGTCAGCTCCACGGCCGCCCTGGAATCGCTGCACCGCCGTATCCCGACCGTCGTGCTGACCGACCTCGGTGTCCGTGAGGCCCTCGGCAACCACCACTTCGTCGGCTCCGGCTGCCTCGCCTCCTGGGACCAGCTCGACGACGGGCACCGGCCGGTGCCCGACGAGGAGTGGGTCGCCCGGCAAGGGGTCGTGGCGGACGGTTCCTACGCATCCGCCTTCGACGCGGCGCGCGAACGCATCGCCGAGCTGCTCGACCGGCCCGGCGGCCTGCCGCCGCTGACCCCGTACTACACACCCGTCACCGCGCCCGGCTATCTGCCCGGGATCCTCGCCCGCCACCACCTCGGCCCGGACGGCACCCCGCTGCCCGGCGCGCCGGCCGCCGACCGGGAGCCCGGACCGGTCCGGCAGATCGTGCGCCGGGCGGCGCGCGGCGCCTACCGGCACGGCGTGCAGCGCGTGGCGCCCGTCATCCGGCGGATGGGGGAGCTGTGAGCCGCCCCGAGCCCTCCGCCCCAGGAGCCCAAGGAGTACACCCCATGTCCCACCCGGAAGCGGGCCGAGGCGCCTCGGTGCGCCGCGTGCTCGCGGTGATCCCCGCGCGCGGCGGCTCCAAGGGCGTGCCCGCGAAGAACCTCCTCCCCGTCGGCGGCGTCCCGCTGGTGGCGCGGGCGGTGCGCGAATGCCGCGCCGCCCGGCTCGTCACGGACGTCGTGGTCTCCACCGACGACCAGGCCATCGCGGCCGCCGCCCGTCAGGCCGGCGCCGAGGTCGTGCTGCGGCCCGCCGCCATCGCCGGCGACACCGCCACCTCCGAGGCCGCCGTCCTGCACGCCATGGACGCGCACGAGGCCCTGCACGGCGCGGTCGTGGACGTCGTGCTGCTGGTGCAGTGCACCAGCCCGTTCATCACCCGCGAGGACGTGGACGGAGTCGCCGCGGCCATCGTCGAGAACGGCGCCGACACGGCCCTCACCGTGGCCCCGTTCCACGGCTTCGTCTGGCGCGACGCCGAGGACGAGGTCGCCGCCGGCACCGTCGCCGAGGCCGACGCGGCCGTCGGCGGCGGCTACGGCGTCAACCACGACAAGTCCTTCCGCCCCCGCCGCCAGGACCGCCCCCAGGACCTGCTGGAGACCGGCGCCGCCTACGCCATGGAGGCGGTCGGTTTCCGCAAGCACCAGCACCGCTTCTTCGGCCGGACCGAACTGGTCCGCACCGACGCCGCGCGCGTGCTGGAGATCGACGACCCGCACGACCTCGCCCGCGCCCGGGCCCTCGCTCCGCTCTTCGACGCGGACCGCCCCGGCGCCCTCCCGACCGCCGACGACATCGACGCGGTCGTCCTCGACTTCGACGGCACCCAGACCGACGACCGGGTGCTGGTCGACTCCGACGGACGGGAGTTCGTCTCCGTGCACCGCGGGGACGGACTCGGCATCGCGGCCCTCCGCAGGAGCGGCCTGAAGATGCTGATCCTGTCCACGGAACAGAACCCTGTGGTCGCCGCCCGCGCCCGGAAGCTCAAGCTCCCGGTGCTGCACGGCATCGACCGCAAGGACCTCGCGCTGAAGCAGTGGTGCGAGGAGCAGGGCATCGCGCCGGAGCGCGTGCTCTACGTCGGCAACGACGTCAATGACCTCCCGTGCTTCGCCCTCGTGGGCTGGCCCGTGGCGGTCGCGAGCGCCCACGACGTCGTGCGCGGCGCCGCACGCGCGGTCACCACCGTCCCCGGCGGCGACGGCGCGATCCGAGAGATCGCCAGCTGGATCCTCGGCCCCTCTCTCGATTCCCTCACCAAGTAAGGACATCTCCTGCCATGAGCACCAACTCCCGTATCCGTCAGTTCGGTTCGCGCGAGGTCGGCCCGGGCCGTCCGGTCTACGTCTGCGGCGAGATCGGCATCAACCACAACGGCGAGCTCGAGAACGCCCTCAAGCTGATCGACGCGGCCGCCGAGGCCGGCTGCGACGCGGTCAAGTTCCAGAAGCGCACCCCGGAGATCTGCACCCCGCGCGACCAGTGGGACATCGAGCGCGACACGCCCTGGGGCCGGATGACCTACATCGACTACCGCCACCGCGTGGAGTTCGGTGAGGACGAGTACCGCGCGATCGACGACTACTGCAAGTCGAAGAACATCGACTGGTTCGCCTCCCCGTGGGACACCGAGGCCGTCGCCTTCCTGGAGAAGTTCGACGTCCCCGCCCACAAGGTAGCCTCCGCCTCCCTCACCGACGACGAGCTGCTGCGCGCCCTGCGCTCCACCGGCCGCGCGGTGATCCTCTCCACCGGCATGTCGACCCCGAAGCAGATCCGCCACGCGGTCGAGGTCCTCGGCTCCGACAACATCCTGATGTGCCACGCCACGTCGACCTACCCGGCGAAGGCCGAGGAGCTCAACCTGCGCGTCATCAACACCCTGGAGCGGGAGTACCCGAACGTCCCGATCGGCTACTCCGGCCACGAGACGGGCCTGCAGACCACGCTGGCCGCGGTCGCGCTGGGCGCGGTGTTCGTCGAGCGTCACATCACCCTCGACCGCGCCATGTGGGGCTCGGACCAGGCCGCCTCCGTCGAGCCGCAGGGCCTCACCCGCCTCGTCCGCGACATCCGCACCATCGAGGCCTCCCTCGGCGACGGCGTGAAGAAGGTCTACGAGTCCGAGCTGGCCCCGATGAAGAAGCTGCGCCGCGTCCCCGGTGTGGTCGCCGAGGCGGAGATCGCCGACGCGGCGGGCGAGCCGGTAGGCGTCTGAGCCCCCAACCCCCACACCCTCCTTACGACGGGACGGTCGTACGTCGATGAGCCCCCGCGCCGGGAACGCCGGCCCCCACACTCTCGCGTTCGTCGAGAGTCCGGTACAGCTGCTGAACGTGCTGGAGTGGGCGCACACCCATGCGCCCGGCGTGGGGCTCACCCTCGTGGTGCTGTCGCCCCTCGACCCGATGACGCGCGGCCAGTTGCGGCGGATGTCCGAACTGGCCCGCGAGGAGGGGCACGAGGTCCGCTGGGAGGAGGCGCGCGGCGGGCCGATGGCCCCCTTCCAGACCATCGGCGGCCTGACGCGCCTGCTCCGCAGGGCCCGCCGGGTGGTCCTGGGGGACCCCTTCTCCCGCTACGTCCAGCTCCTGCTGACGATCACCCGGGCCGGCGACCTGGTCGTCGTCGACGACGGCACGGCGACCATGGAGTTCGTCGGCCAGTTGGCCCGGGGCGAACGCCTGGTGCGCTGGCACCGCAAGGGCGGCCGCCCCGGCCCGCGGGACCTGATCTTCGCGCCGGTGTCGTCCTCGGCCCGCCGCCGCCTTACCCCCGGCGGCAACCGCAACGTCGAGATCTTCTCCTCCATGCCGATGGAGGAGACCCCCGCGGGCGTCACCGTCAACGCCAACGACTTCGCCTGGACCCGGTCGCGCTTCGGCCCGCCCCGCATCACCAAGGGCGCCGACATGGTCGGCACGTCCCTGGTGGAGACGGGCGTGGTCGACGACGCCCGCTACCTGGAAGCCGTCCGCACGCTGGCCCGGGCCCACGGCGCCACCCGCTACTTCGCCCACCGCCGCGAGAGCACGGACAAGCTCCACCGGCTCGCGGTCGAGACGGGCCTGGAGATCGTCCGCCCCGAACTCCCCCTCGAACTGATCGCCCGCCGCGGCCCCATCGGCCGGACGATCCTCAGCTTCCCCTCCACGGTCGTCCACACCCTCCCCC
>NZ_NGFN01000034.1 GCF_002148965.1 Streptomyces swartbergensis
AGGCAGGGGAAGGTGCGGAGGAGGCAGGGGAAGGTGCGGAGAAGGCAGGGGGAAGGACGGGGGAGGCTCGCCGGCCGAGGGTGCGGCTGCGCCGAGGCAGGGGAAGGTGCGGAGGAGGCAGGGGAAGGTGCGGAGAAGGCAGGGGGAAGGACGGGGGAGGCTCGCCGGCCGAGGGTGCGGCTGCGCCGGAAGAGCGATATCTGACGCGTCGTAGGGCGCAGGTGCGTCTGTTTCGGCGGTCGCGTGACAGAGAGTCAGGTGACCAGCCGCAGGAAGGGCTACTCCGGGAACGTCGTGGTCTTCGCCCATCTCACCGGCATCCGCTGACCCCGGCCCTCGGCCCCCGGCCGGCCGTGGCCGAATCAGGCCGTCCGCCTTCTCACCAGCTGGACCAGAACCCCGGATCGCGCCCCGTGTCTTCCCCAGGCCGCACACATTCCGTTAACTTCCGTGACCCACAGCCCCGTACGACCCGCACGGGGCTTCCGACCGCGGAGCACCAGCGCCCTGATGACCCCTCGGGGGCACCTCATGACACGCGCCATCTCCCTGCACGACGTGAGCAAGGCCTACACACGAGGCGCCCGCGTGGTGGACCGGCTGTCGCTGGACATCACGCCGGGCGAGTTCCTCGTGCTGCTCGGCCCGTCCGGCTGCGGCAAGTCGACCGTGCTCCGGATGATCGCCGGCCTGGAGGAGATCGACGAGGGCGAGCTGCTGCTCGACGGCCAGTACGCCAACGACCTGCCGCCGTCCGGGCGGGACATGGCGATGGTCTTCCAGAACTTCGCCCTCTACCCGAACATGACCAGCCGCGCCAACATCGGTTTCCCGCTGCGCATCGAGGCCCCGGGCACGGACCCCGGGCCGCGCGTGGCCGCCACCGCCCGGATGCTGGGCATCGAGGACCTCCTCGACCGCCTGCCCGCCCAGCTCTCCGGCGGCGAACGCCAGCGGGTCGCCATGGGCCGGGCCATCGCCCGCCACCCCTCCGCCTTCCTGATGGACGAGCCGCTGTCCAACCTCGACGCCAAGCTCCGCACCCACCTGCGGGCCGAGATCTCCCAGCTCACCCGCGAGCTGGGCGTCACCACGGTCTACGTCACCCACGACCAGTCCGAGGCCATGTCGCTCGGCGACCGCGTCGCCGTGCTGCGCGGCGGCGTGCTCCAGCAGGTCGACAGCCCGCGTGTCGTCTACGCGCTGCCCAGCAACGTCTTCGTCGCCGCCTTCATCGGCACCCCGCGCATCAACCTCCTGCGCGGCCTGGTGCGCGCCCCGCTGGACGGCGCGATGACCATCAGCCTGGGCAAGCAGTTCCTGCGCCTGCCCGAGCCGCTCTCCCTGGATCACCAGTTGCTGCGCGTCCAGCAGGGCCGCGAGGTCATCGTGGGTCTGCGCTCGGAAGCCGTCCGCATCGCCAAGCACTCCGCGGCGCGCCCCGGCGAGGTGCCGATCACCGGACTGGTCGAGCACGTGGAGTTCCAGGGGCACGAGATCCTCGTCCACTTCAACACCGGCTCCAGCCCCGCCGTCGTCCCCGAACTGGAGGCCCCGCGCCCGCGCCCGGGCCGCCCCGTCCGGCGCCGCCGCCGCGAGGGCTCGGTCATCGGCCGTCTGCGAGAGCGGACCGGAGCCGGCCGGGCGGGACCCGTCGTGGCCCTGGACCACCCCGGGGACGGCGATCCCCGCCCCGCGACCGCCGAACCCCGCCTGCCCGGCGATCTCATCGTGCGCACGACCCCGGATCTGGCCCTCCGCCACGGCATGCAGGTGCCGCTCCTCGTCGACCTCGCCCACCTCTTCGTCTTCGACCAGCACGGCGACCGCATCTGCCCGCACCCGGCACGCCTGCCCGATCTGGAGGAGTGAGGAGCCGCACACCCGGGCGGGGCCCGCTCCGTGCTGTGATGACCGGGATCACGGGATCACCGGGACATCTGGCGCCGGAAAACTATCGTCGCTAGTTTATGTGCCGGACGACGACGCCCCGCCCCGGAGGAATGCGCGATGAAGGCACACGACGGCATGTACATCGGGGGCGCCTGGCGCCCCGCCGCCGGCCAGGACGTGATCGAGGTCGTGAACCCGGTCGACGAGCAGGTCATCGGCACCGTCCCGGCCGGCACCGCGGAGGACGTCGACACCGCCGTACGGGCCGCACGCGCCGCCCTGCCGGGGTGGGCCACGACCCCGCCCGCCGAGCGCGCCGCGCGCCTGACCGCCCTGCGGGACGTGCTCGTGGCCCGCGCGGACGAGATCGCCGAGACCGTGACGGCCGAACTCGGCTCGCCCCTGAAGTTCTCGCAGGCCGTCCACGCGGCCGTGCCGATCGCGGTCGCGGGCTCCTACGCCGAGCTGGCGGCCACGTACGCCTTCGAGGAGAAGACCGGCAACTCGGTCGTGTACCAGGAGCCGATCGGTGTCGTGGCCGCGATCACGCCCTGGAACTACCCGCTGCACCAGATCGTCGCCAAGGTCGCCCCGGCCCTCGCGGCGGGCTGCACGATCGTCGTGAAGCCCGCCGAGGACACCCCGCTGGTCGCCCGCCTGTTCGCGGAGGCCGTGCACGAGGCCGGAATCCCGGCGGGTGTCTTCAATCTGGTCACCGGCCTCGGCCCGGTCGCCGGCCAGGCCCTCGCCGAGCACCCCGGCGTGGACCTGGTCTCCTTCACCGGCTCCACCGCCGTCGGCCGGCACATCGCCGCCGTCGCCGCCGGGCAGGTCAAGAAGGTCGCCCTGGAACTCGGCGGCAAGTCCGCCAACGTCATCCTCCCGACCGCCGACCTCGCCAAGGCGGTCAACGTCGGCGTCGCCAACGTCATGTCCAACTCCGGGCAGACGTGCAGCGCCTGGACCCGCATGCTCGTCCACCGCGACCAGTACGACGAGGCGGTCGAGCTCGCCGCCACCGCCGCAGCCAAGTACGGCGAGCGCATCGGCCCCGTCGTCAACGCCAGGCAGCAGGCGCGGGTGCGTGGCTACATCGAGAAGGGCGTCGAGGAGGGCGCCCGCCTGGTCGCCGGCGGCCCCGAAGCTCCGCGCGAGAAGGGCTACTTCGTCTCCCCGACCGTCTTCGCCGACGTCACCCCGGACATGACCATCGCGCGGGAGGAGATCTTCGGCCCCGTCCTGTCGATCCTCCGCTACGACGACGAGGAGGACGCCCTCCGGATCGCCAACGGCACGGTCTACGGCCTGGCCGGCGCCGTCTGGGCCGGGGACGAGACCGAGGCGGTGGCGTTCGCCCGCCGGATGGAGACCGGCCAGGTCGACATCAACGGCGGCCGCTTCAACCCCCTCGCGCCCTTCGGCGGTTACAAGCAGTCGGGCGTGGGCCGCGAACTCGGCGTGCACGGCCTGGCCGAGTACCTCCAGACCAAGTCCCTCCAGTTCTAGGGCCTGTCGTTTGGATCACGCCGCAGACGCGGGGTCTGGCACGCACATCCGCCGCGTTGTCGTCGGTTGCCGACTCCCCCAAGCTCTCGACTTCGTTCGAGCAGGGGGGACCCCATCGCGTCGACGCCCTCCTCCGCCTTGCAGCTGCACGCACCAGACCCCGCTCACCGGCATCGACCAGCACTGTCAGTTTCCTGCGGCCTGATCCAAACGACAGGCCCTAGCCCCAGGGGAGTCCCTTCCGTCATGGCTGTCCGCGCCGCCGTCCTGCCCGCCGTCGGTTCCCCGCTGGAGATCACCGGCATCGACCTGCCGGACCCCGGACCCGGCCAGGTCCGCGTCCGGCTCGCCGCCGCCGGGGTCTGCCACTCCGACCTGTCCCTGTCCAACGGCACCATGCGCGTCCCGGTCCCGGCCGTCCTCGGACACGAGGGCGCCGGCACCGTCGTCGCCGTCGGCGAGGGCGTCGGTCACGTCGCGCCCGGCGACGGGGTCGTCCTCAACTGGGCCCCGTCCTGCGGCACCTGTCACGCCTGCTCGCTCGGCGAGGTCTGGCTGTGCGCCAACGCCCTCAACGGCGCCGCCGACGTCTACGCCCGCACCACCGAGGGCACCGACCTCCACCCCGGCCTGAACGTCGCCGCGTTCGCCGAGGAGACGGTGGTGTCCGCGGCCTGCGTCCTGCCCGTCCCGGACGGCGTCCCGCTCACCGACGCGGCCCTCCTCGGCTGCGCCGTCCTCACCGGCTACGGCGCCGTCCACCACTCGGCCCGCGTCCGGCAGGGCGAGACGGTCGCGGTGTTCGGCGTCGGGGGAGTGGGGCTCGCCGCCCTCCAGGCCGCCCGGATCGCGGGCGCATCGAAGATCGTCGCGGTGGACGTGTCCGCCGAGAAGGAGGAGCTGGCCCGGACGGCCGGCGCCACCGACTACGTCCTCGCCTCCGAGAACACCGCCCGCGAGATCCGCGCCCTCACCGGCAAGCAGGGCGTCGACGTCGCCGTCGAGTGTGCGGGGCGCGCGGTCTCCATCCGTACGGCCTGGGACTCCACCCGCCGCGGCGGCCGCACCACGGTCGTCGGCATCGGCGGCAAGGACCAGCAGGTCACCTTCAACGCCCTGGAGATCTTCCACTGGGGCCGCACCCTGACCGGCTGCGTCTACGGCAACTCCAACCCCGCGGAGGACCTCCCGGTACTCGCCGATCACGTCCGGGCGGGCCGTCTGGACCTGACCGCCCTGGTGACCGAACGCATCTCCCTGGACGGCATCCCGGCGGCCTTCGAGAACATGCTGGCGGGCAAGGGCGGCCGGGCACTGGTCGTCTTCTAGACCGTTTCCCCCGGCAGCCCGGCAGCCCGGCAGCCCGGCAGCCCGGCAGCCCGGCAGCCCGGCAGCCCGGCAGCCCGGCAGCCCGGCAGCCCGGCACCCCGGTCTCCCCGCGAGGCCGGGGTCCGAGGCGTGCCCGGACCGGTGATCAGTGGCGCGTACAGGCAAAACTCCTGGTGCACGACCCGTTGACGCCCATACCGTCCGGTCAGTACGTTCCCCGGAACCCGAGCCACCCCCCGTTCCGTCCCCGCACCCACCGGAGCGTGCACCACATGGACACGGCCCCTTCCGCTCAGCCGCCCACCTCCACCGCGCCCGCCGTGGGCAACCGCCGCCGCGTAGCCACCGCCGCGGCCCTCGCCTCGGCCGTCGAGTGGTACGACTACTTCGTCTTCGGCATCGCCGCCGCCCTCATCCTCGGCGACCTCTACTTCCCCGCCGGCAGCCCCACCGCCGGCGTGATGGCCTCCTTCGCCACGTTCGCCGTCGGCTTCCTCGCCCGTCCCCTCGGCGGCATCGTCGCCGGCCACCTCGGCGACAAGCGCGGCCGCAAGCCGATGCTGGTCCTCGCGCTCACGCTGATGGGCGTGGCCACCACCGGCATCGGCCTGCTGCCGACGTACGACACGATCGGCGTCGCCGCCCCGATCCTGCTCGTCCTGCTCCGCGTCGCACAGGGCGTCGCCGTCGGCGCCCAGTGGGGCGGCGCGATGCTCCTGGCCACCGAGTACGCCCCGGAGGGCAAGCGCGGCGTCTACGGCAGTGTCGTCCAGCTCGGCGTCCCCATCGGCGTGGTGACCGCCAACACGGTCTTCCTGGCCGCCGGCGCGCTCACCACCGACTCGGCGTTCGCGGCCTGGGGCTGGCGCGTGCCGTTCCTGGTCGGCCTGCTCGTGCTCGGCCTCGCCTGGTACATCCACACCCGCGTCGAGGAGACCCCGGCGTTCCGGGAGGCCGAACGCGCCCTCGCGGAGCAGGAGAAGACCGAGCAGAGCTCGCCGCTGCGCACGATCCTGCGCGGCCACCTCGGCACGGTGCTCCTCGCCGGCGGCTCCTTCGCCGTGAACACCGCGACCTTCTACATCCTCATCACCGGCGTCCTCGACTACACGACCCGCGAGCTGGACATGGAGAAGGGCCCGGTGCTCACGGTCTCGCTCTGCGTCAGCCTCACCCAGCTCGTGCTGATCCCGGCCGCCGCCGCCCTCTCCGACCGCATCGGGCGTATCCGGATCTATGCCTTCGGGGCCGCCGGCATCGCGCTGTGGGCCGTACCGCTCTTCCTGCTGATCGACACCGGCTCGCTGCTGTGGCTCGCGGTCGGCACCTTCGTCGCCAGCTGCTTCCTGAGCATCATGTACGGCCCCCAGGCCGCCCTGTTCGCCGAGCTGTTCACGCCCGAGATGCGCTACACCGGCGCCTCCCTCGGCTACCAGATCGCGGCCGTCGCCGGCGGCGGTCTCGCCCCCTTCGTGATGGTGCTGCTGCTGGAGGCGACGGGCACCTCGATGGCGGTGTCCGGCTACATCATCGCGCTCTCGGTGATCGCCCTCGTGTCGATCAAGGTCCTTGCCGGCCGGGCGCGTTCGGCGGAACCGGAGGCCGCGCCCGAGGCCAAGGCGGAAGCCGAGTCAGCGAGCTGAGTCCGCAGTCCGCTCGGGCCGGGGCTCCGCGACCGCTCCCGGATCCCCGGCCCGAGCCGCCGCCCGCGAACGCGCCCGCGACCGGGACACCGCGACACCCGCCAGGCACAGCGCACCGCCGACCAGGGTGAGCAGCCCCGGCACCTCGCCGAGGAACAGCCAGGACATCAGGACGACCAGCGCGGGCGCCGCGTACGTCGTCGCGCCCATCCGGCTCGCGGTCGTCCGGGACAGCGCGTACGCCCACGTCGTGAAGGCGAGGGCGGTCGGGAAGACGCCCAGGTACACCATGTTGAGCGTCGCGGAGGCCGGCGCCTCGGCGGCCTCCTGGACGAGCTGCCCGGCGAACGGCAGGCAGACCACCGCGCCGATCAGGCAGCCGAACGTCGTCACCTGCAACGGACTGGCCGTGCCCAGCGCCGGCTTCTGCGCGACGACACCGGCGGCGTACGTGACCGCCGCCAGCAGACACAGCACCACCCCGAGCACCGAGGAACCGCCCTCGCCGGACATCGACAGACCCACGGTCACCGCACCGGCGAACGACACCGCCATCCCCGCCAGCAGCCGCGGCGGCATCGGATCACCGAGCAGCCGGGCGCCCAGCAGCGCGATGAGTATCGGCCCGGTGTTCACGACCAGCGCGGCCGTACCCGCGTCGACCTGCTGCTCACCCCAGTTGAGGACGACCATGTAGACGCCGAACCACAGCAGGCCCGATATGGCGATCCCGCGCCAGGCCGAGCGCGGCGGCCACCCCTCCCGCCGCAGCAGACAGATCACCCCCAGCGTCAGCGACCCGGCCAGCAGCCGCCCGAGCGCCAGCGCGCCCGGCGAGTACGTCTCCCCGGCGCTGCGGATCGAGACGAAGGCGGAGGCCCACAGCACGACGGTCACCGTGGCCGCCGCGGCGGCCAGCAGCTCCGCGCGGCGGGCGGGACGGGACGGGGAGTTGTTCATCATGATCCCGAGGCTAGGAGGGGAGGGGGAACGGACGCTCGCGAATTTCGGACGGGGCTTCAGCGGCCCATCGGGTGGTGGGCCTGTTCGGTGAGACCAGGGGTCAGGCGCAATGCGGCGGCCTCCACACCCAGCAGATCGAACAAGGCCCGTTCACCGGCCGCCGTCACCTTCACGGCTCGCTCGGAGCCGATACGCACGCACCACTCCTTCTCCAGGGCGTGTCGGCACAGGGCAGCGCCCGCGACGCCCGCGAGATGGGGCCGGCGTTCGGTCCAGTCGAGACAGGCCCGGGCCAGGGGACGCCTGCCACGCCGGTCGAGGCCGATACCGGCCGACTCGAACCACGCCAGCCCGGCGCCGGTCAGCGCGAACCCGGTCTCCTGTTGCAGCAGCCCGCGCGCCGTCAGCGCGTCCGTGACCGCGGTGCCGAGCCGCCCGGCGAGATGGTCGTAGCAGGTGCGGCCCCGGGCCATGGCCGCACCGGCGCTCGACTCCCGCAGGTTCCGCGGCCGTACGGCCCTACCCGGCGCGACCTGCGCCGCCAGGTCCTCCACGAGCTGCGCGACCCGCGCGTCGGCCAGCCGGACGTACCGGTGCCGGCCCTGCCGCTCCTCGGCGAGCAGCCCGCCCGCGACGAGCCTGCCCAGGTGCTCGCTCAGCGTCGACGCGGCGACACCCGCGTGCCGCGCCAGCTCACTCGCGGTCCAGGCCCGCCCGTCGAGCAGCGCCAGCAGGCACGCGGCCCGGGTCTCGTCCGCGAACAGCGCGGCGAGCCGGGCCAGGGCCGTGGCCTGCGGGTCTCTCGTCGTCATGCCCTCAGCATGGAACACTGACGCTTCGGCCGCCGCCGAAGTGTCCCGCCGCGATGGCTGCGGGCACTCCCAGCCGGTCGCCCGGTCGCCCGGTCGCCCGGTCGCCGAACGCCGCCGCGGCGGCCGTGCTACGCGCCCCGCCGCACCTGCTCGTACTGCCGTGCCAGCCCGTCCAGCAGGGCCGTCAGCCCGGTCTCGAAGGCCCGCTCGTCGATCTTCTCCTGCTGCTCGGCGAGGAGGTGGGCCTGCTGGAGATGGGGGTAGTCGGCGGGGTCGTAGGCGCTCGCGTCGTTCACGAAGCCCCCGGCGAAGGAGCCGAGCGCGGAGCCCATCACGAAGTAGCGCATCAGCGCGCCGATGGAGGTGGCCTGCGCCGGGGGCCAGCCCGCCTCGACCATCGCGCCGTAGACGGCGTCGGCGAGGCGCAGCCCCGCCGGGCGGCGGCCGGGGCCGCGGGCCAGCACCGGGACGATGTTCGGATGGTCGCGCAGCGCGGCCCGGTAGGAGACGGCCCAGTCGTGCAGCGCCGTCCGCCAGTCCCGGCCGTCCTGGAACATCGTCAGGTCCACCTGGCCGCTCACCGAGTCGGCGACCGCCTCCAGGATCTCGTCCTTGGTGCGGAAGTGGTTGTAGAGCGAGGGCCCGCTGACCCCGAGTTCGGCGGCGAGCCGGCGGGTGGAGACGGCCGCGAGGCCCTCCGCGTCCACGAGCGCGCGGGCCGTCTCGACGATCCGGTCGGTGCTGAGCAAGGGCTTGCGCGGTCGGGCCATGGCGCACATAGTAGGGCTGGCGATCGAAACTAGCAGTGCTAATTTAAATGTACGGCTTTCAAGCGTATGCGGCTTTCAAGTGGAGTGACCTGTGGTGAACCTGGAGCTCAGCGAGGAGCAGACCGCCGTACGGCAGCTCGCCCGGGACTTCGTCGAGCGCGAGATCGTCCCGAACGCCGTCGCCTGGGACCGCGCCGAGGAAGTCGACCGCGCGATCGTCAAGAAGCTCGGCGAGGTCGGCTTCCTGGGGCTGACGGTCGACGAGGAGTACGGCGGCTCCGGCGGCGACCACCTCGCGTACTGCCTGGTCACGGAGGAACTCGGCCGGGGCGACTCGTCCGTGCGCGGGATCGTCTCCGTCTCGCTGGGGCTCGTCGCGAAGACCCTCGCCGCGTGGGGGAGCGAGGAGCAGAAGCGGCGCTGGCTGCCGGGGCTCACGTCCGGCGAGTCGGTCGGCTGCTTCGGCCTCACCGAGCCGGGCACGGGCTCGGACGCGGGCAACCTCGCGACGCGGGCGGTGCGGGACGGCGGCGACTACGTCATCAACGGCACCAAGATGTTCATCACCAACGGCACCTGGGCCGACGTCGTCCTGCTCTTCGCCCGCTCCACGGACGCCCCCGGCCACAAGGGCGTCTCCGCCTTCCTGGTCCCCACGGACATGCCCGGCCTGACGCGCCGCACGATCCACGGGAAGCTGGGGCTGCGCGGCCAGGCCACGGCCGAGATCGTGCTGGAGGACGTGCGGGTGCCCGCCTCGGCGCTGCTGGGGGAGGAGGGCAAGGGCTTCTCGATCGCCATGTCCGCCCTCGCCAAGGGCCGTATGTCGGTCGCCGCGGGCTGCGTCGGCATAGCCCAGGCCGCGCTGGACGCGGCCGTGCGGTACGCGGGCGAGCGCGAGCAGTTCGGGAAGAGTATCGCTCAGCACCAGCTCATCCAGGAGCTGATCAGCGACATCGCCGTGGACGTCGACGCCGCCCGGCTGCTGACGTGGCGGGTCGCCGATCTGATCGACCGGGGCCGGCCGTTCGCCGTCGAGTCGTCCAAGGCCAAGCTGTTCGCCTCGGAGGCGGCGGTCCGCGCGGCCAACAACGCGCTCCAGGTCTTCGGTGGCTACGGCTACATCGACGAGTACCCCGCGGGCAAGCTGCTGCGGGACGCCCGCGTGATGACCCTCTACGAGGGCACGAGCCAGATCCAGAAGCTGGTCATCGGGCGTGCGCTGACGGGGGTTTCGGCGTTCTGAGTACGCCTCTGAGTACTTCGGCGGATGTGGCGCGGGCCACGTTCGCCGAAGCTTGCCCCATGAGCGACACACCGGGCAGCAAGCAGCAGAACACGGCCGCCTTCTACGGCCAGGCCGTCGCCTCCTTCGCCGTCGCCATGGCGGCCACCGCCATCGGCATCTACCAGCTGAGCGCCGACGCCTGGGTGCGCGGCTTCCTCGCCATCGCCGTCCTGTACCTGGTCACCTCCTCCTTCACTCTCGCCAAGGTGATCCGGGACCGGCAGGAGGGGCCGGCGCAGGGGCCGGCGCCCACGTACGCCCCCTTCGAGAAGCACTGAGCTGCCGCACTAAGCGCCCGCTCACCTTCGGCGGTATGGTGGTGGCCCTGTCGGTGGAGAGGGGCGAGTGATGAGTACGGCGGAGGAGACGGCCGGCGGCGAGGCGCAGGCGTGGGGCGAGGTCACGCCCGACGCGGCGCGACGGCTGCTGATCGCCGCGGTGGAGGCCTTCGCCGAGCGCGGGTACCACGCCACGACGACCCGGGACATCGCGGGTCGCGCCGGAATGAGCCCGGCCGCGCTCTACATCCACTACAAGACCAAGGAAGAGCTGCTGCACCGCATCAGCAGGATCGGGCACGAGAAGGCCCTGGAGATCCTGCGGACGGCGGCCCGGCAGGAGGGCACCGCCCGCGAGCGCCTGGCCGGCGCGGTCAGCTCCTTCGTCCGCTGGCACGCCGGTGGACGCACCACCGCCCGGGTCGTCCAGTACGAGCTGGACTCGCTCGGTCCGGACGCCCGTGACGAGATCCTCGCGCTGCGACGGCAGTGCGACGCCGAGGTGCGGGCGATCATCGAGGACGGCGTGGCGGCCGGCGAGTTCGACGTGCTGGACGTGAAGGGCACGACCCTGGCCGTTCTCTCGCTCTGCATCGACGTGGCCCGCTGGTTCAACGTCAACGGGCCGTGGACGCCGGACGAGGTCGGCGCGCTGTACGCCGACCTCGTGCTGCGGATGGTGGGGGTCGGGGCGAAGTGACCCGCCGGGGTCAGAGGAAGTAGCGGGAGACGGACTCGGCGACGCACACCGGCTTGTCGCCGCCCTCCCGCTCCACGGTGAAGGCGACGGTCACCTGGACGCCGCCCGGCACGTCGTCGACGGCGCTGATGGTCGCGGTGGCGCGCAGCCTGGAGCCGACGGGGACGGGGGAGGGGAAACGGACCTTGTTCGTCCCGTAGTTGACGCCCATCTTCACGCCCTCGACGGAGATCAGCTGCGGTCCGAAGAGGGGCAGCAGCGACAGCGTGAGATAGCCGTGGGCGATGGTGGTGCCGAAGGGGCCCGCCGCGGCCTTCTCCGGGTCGACGTGGATCCACTGGTGGTCGCCGGTGGCCTCCGCGAAGAGGTCGATCCGCTTCTGGTCGATGTCGAGCCAGTCGGTGTACCCCAGTTGCTCGCCCACCGCCGACTTCAGGTCGTCGACGGACGTGAAGATCCTCGGCTCTGCCATGTCCCGGCCTCTCGCGTCAGGAAGTCTGCGTGCGCTCGTATCTCTAAGCGACTGCTTAGCATGGTCGGCTGCGGGGGCCGTGTCAACGGACTCGGTAGAGCCGATCGGTAGGGTTCGAGGGGTGCCCCAGATTTCAGAGAAGATCCACGAGCTCACGGTCGGCCAGCTGTCGGCGCGCAGCGGGGCCGCCGTCTCCGCCCTGCACTTCTACGAGTCCAAGGGCCTGATCAGCAGCCGCCGCACCGCGGGCAACCAGCGCCGCTACACGCGTGACACGCTGCGCCGGGTCGCCTTCATCCGGGCCGCGCAACGGGTCGGCATCCCGCTGGCGACGATCCGCGAGGCGCTGGCGGAGCTTCCCGAGGAGCGGACGCCGACCCGGGAGGACTGGGCGCGTCTCTCGGAGGCCTGGCGCTCGGAGCTGGACGAACGCATCAAGCAGCTGAACCGCCTCCGCGACCACCTCACCGACTGCATCGGCTGCGGCTGCCTCTCTCTCGACACCTGCGTCCTCTCCAACCCGGGCGACGTCTTCGGCGAACGCCGAGCGGGCTCGCGCCTCCTGGTCGACAAGGGCCGCGGGTCCGCTTAGCTGCTGCACGCACGCTTAGCTGCGGGCAGTCGTGCCGCTGGGGCGATGGCGGTCCCCCTGCTCGAGCGAAGTCGAGAGCTTGGGGGAGGGTGGGCGCAGCGGCACCCCGCTCCGCCGGGCTGCGGACCCACCCGGYCTCAGCGCCAACGTGGTTCAGCCCTTGACCGCACCTCCCAGTGCGAAGCCCCCTCCCAACCGCCTTGCGATCAGGACGTACAAGAGGATCACCGGCGTCGAGTAGACGATCGAGAACGCCGCCAACTGCCCGTACGCCACCATCCCCCGGTTCCCGAAGAAGTCGTTGATGCTGACGGACGCCGGCATCTGGTCGGGCGTGAGCAGGAGCATGAAGGGGACGAAGAAGTTGCCCCACATCATGACGAAGGAGAAGACCGTCACGACGGCCACGCCCGGGCCCATCAGGGGCAGCACGATCCGGATCAGGGACTGGAGGGACGACGCCCCGTCGGTCCAGGCGGCCTCCTCCAGTTCCTTCGGTACGCCGTCCATGAAGTTCTTCGTCAGCCAGATGGCGAACGGCAGTTGGGACGCGGCGAAGAAGAAGATCGTGCCGTGCATGGTGTCGATCAGGTCCACTCGGACGAAGAGCGCGTAGACCGGGACCATGATCGCCGTGATGGGCAGGCTCGTCGCGAAGAGGATCGTCAGCAGGAACGGGCGGTTGAAGCGGGAGCGGAAGCGGGAGAGCGGGTAGGCCGCCAGGGCCGCGCAGACCACCGTCAGCAGTGTCGCGCTGCCGCACAGGATCAGGCTGTTGAGCAGGGGCGTGAAGGTGATCTCGGGGGTCAGGATCGCGTCGAAGTTGTCCAGGGTGAGGCCGTCGGGTGCCTTGACCCGGAGGTCGGCGTGAGGGTCCAGGGAGGACAGGACCACCCACGCCAGGGGCAGTACGAAAGCCGCGGCGACCACCAGGAGGCCCGCGTCCGCGGCGAGGCGGCGGGTCGTGCGGCGGGAGGCGAGGGTGAGGGCCATGCGGGTCAGACCTCCGTCCGCAGCAGGCGCAGATAGACGAGGGAGAAGAGGGAGCCGACCAGGAGGAGGAGCAGGGCAACCGCCGTGCCGTAGCCGATCAGGCTGTTCTGGAAGGCCTGTTCGTACATGAAGAGGGGCAGGGTCTGGCTCTTGCCGCCCGGGCCGCCTCTCGTCATCACCCAGATCAGTCCGAAGACCGAGAGGGTCTGCAGGGTGTTGAGCATCAGGTTCGTGGCGATGGAGCGGCGGATCATGGGCAGGGTGATGTGCCACATGCGGCGCCGGCCGCCGGCCCCGTCCACCTCGGCGGCCTCGGTGATCTCCTGGGGGATCTCGTTCAGCGCGGCCGAGTAGACCAGCATCGAGAAGGCCGTGCCACGCCAGACGTTGGCGAAGGACACCGCCAGGATGGGCAGCGTGAACAGCCAGTTCTGGGAGGGCAGGTGGAGCCAGTCCAGGATGGCGTTCAAGGTGCCCTCGCGGCGGAAGAAGGCGTAGAGGAGGAAGCCGGCCACCACCTCCGGCAGCACCCAGGCCGTGACCACGATGCCGCCGGTGAGCGTGCGGACCGGTTTCGACGCGCGCCGCATCAGCGCCGCCAGGGCGAGGCCGAGCGTGTTCTGCCCGATGAGGGACGACAAGACCGTGAACACCAGGGTCAGCCATACGGCGTTGAGGAACGCCTCGTCCCCGAAGGCCCGGGTGAAGTTCTCGAAGCCGACGAACGAGTCCTCGGCCTGGCCGGTGAGCTGGAGGTCGGTGAAGGCGATGGAGACGCAGTAGGCGATCGGGCCGGCGAGGAAGAGGAGCAGGAGGACGACGGCCGGAGTGAGGGGGAGGGCTCGGACCAGCGCGCCCGGGCCCCGCCGGGGGCGGCGGGGAGCCGTGGGGCCGGGCGTCTTTCCGAGGTCGGTGTGCGGTGCCGTGGTGGTCATCCGGGCGTACCGTCGCCTACCGCTCGACGACCTGGTTGTCCGTGGCGTCCTTCAGAGCGTCCACGTAGTCGGCCGCCGCCTCGTCCACCGACATGTCACCCGTCGTCACGCCCTCCATGGCCTCCTGAATGGCCGTGGAGACCTTGGGATAGGCCGGGTAGGCGGGGCGGTAGTGGGTGTGTCGCACCAGGTCGGTGAAGAACTTGATGCCGGGCTGGGCGGTGGCGTACCCGGGGTCCTTCGCCACGTCCTCGCGGACCGCGATGCCGGAGTTGGCGACGTACCACTTCTGCGCGTTGGCCTTGGTCTGCATCGTCTTGATGAACTCGAAGGCCAGGTCCGGGTTGCCGGCCTTGGCCGGGATCGACCAGGTCCAGCCGCCGGACATGCTCACCTTGCCGGGCGCCTGGCCGGCTTGCGTGGGCATGGCGGCGAGGCCGAGTTTCTGTGACCACTCGGGCCACTCGTGGCCGCTGCCGGGCAGCCAGTCCTGCGGCAGCCAGGAGCCGTCGAGGGCGATGCCGAGCTTGCCCTTCGGAAGCCACTCGCCGCGCACCCGGGTCATGACGTTCGGGTCGAGCGCGTCGGAGACGTCCGGGCCCAGCTTCTCCTTGTAGACCGTCTCGACGAAGGCGAGGGCGTCCTCGAAGCCCTCGCCGCCGGCGATCCACTTCTTCGCCTTCTTGTCGTACAGCGGGTCCGTGCGGCCGTCGTTCGTGCCGTAGAGCAGCATCTCGAAGGTCTGCATGGTGGCGGCCTCGCCGACCGGCTTGCCCGTGTAGACGTTGAGCGGGATGACGCCCGGGACCTTCTGCTTGATGGTGCGGGCCGCGGTCAGGACGTCCTGCCAGGTCTTCGGCTGCCAGTCGGCGGGGAGGCCGGCCTTGGCGAAGACGCCCTTGTCGAACCAGAGTCCGCGGGTGTCGGTGCCGTCGGGGACGCCGTACGTCTTGCCGTCCTCGCCCTTGGCCGCCGCCTTCGCCGTGTCGATGAACCGGTTCCAGTCCGGCCACTTGGCGAGGTAGGGGTCGAGGGGCTTGAGGTAGCCGCTGGTGATGTCCGAGTTGATGAGGAACGTGTCCTCGTAGACCAGGTCGGGGGCGGTCTTGGGGGAGCGGAGCATCTGCTGGAGCTTGGTGTAGTACTCCGAGTCCGGGGCCTTGATCGGGACGAGCTCGACCTTCTTGCCGGGGTGGGCCTTCTCGAACTGCTTCTTGATGTCCGCGAGATAGGTGTCCATCACCTTGATGGAGTTGTCCGTGGACTGTTTGAAGGAGACCTTCACGGTGTCGGGGTCGCTGCCGGAACCGCCACCGCAGGCGGTGAGCGCGGTCGCGGCGAGGACCAGGGCGAGGAGAGGTGTGAAAGCGGCGGTGGGGCGCACGGCACGAACCTCCTACGGACGCACTTCGTTGTGGCCGGGACGGCTGCGTGGTGAACCTAAGTTGAGTGGTCTAGTCAGGTCAATGCGTGTGCGCCGGTTCGATGGTGGCCGGGGGTAGCTGACGAGGCGTCACTAGCCCGTGACCCAGCGGTACTGCAACTCCGGGCGTCCCACCGTGCCGTACTGCGGGCGGCGGGCCGCGCGGCCCGCGTCCACCAGGTGTTCCAGATAACGGCGGGCCGTGATGCGGGAGATGCCCACGGTCTCCGCCACACCGGCGGCCGTCAGGCCCTCCGCGCTGTCGCGCAGGGCCACCGTCACCCGCTCCAGCGTCGGCGCGCTCAGCCCCTTCGGCAGGGCCGCCGGGCCCGGGGCGCGCAGGGCCGCCAGCGCCCGGTCGACCTCGTCCTGGCCGCTCGCCTCGCCCACCGCGGCATGGAACTCGGCGTACCGCACGAGGCGGTCCCGCAGGGTCGCGAAGGTGAACGGCTTCAGGACGTACTGCACGACGCCGAGGGAGACGCCCTCGCGCACGACCGCCAGGTCGCGCGCCGACGTCACCGCGATCACGTCCGCGTGGTGTCCGGCCGCCCGCAGGGACCGCGCCAGTTGCAGCCCGTGCACGTCCGGCAGGTGCAGGTCGAGCAGGAGCAGGTCGACGGGCGTGCGCTCCAGGGCCCGGCGCGCCTCCGCGCCCGTGTGCGCCTTGCCCACGGCGACGAAGCCCGGGACCCGGCCGACGTACAGCACGTGTGCGTCGGCGGCGACCGGGTCGTCCTCGACGACCAGGACGCGGATGGCCCTCTCGGGGGTGGTGTCGCTCGTCATGCGTTGCCTCCAGCGCCTCTGGACACCGAGGTCCTGGATGTCACGCCCTCGGCCACCGCCCCCGACTCCCGCAGCGGCAGCCGGACCTCGAACTGTGCCCCGCCGCCGTCGGCCTCCGACACCGACAGCGTCCCCTCGTGCCGCTGTACCGCCTGCCGTACCAGGGCCAGCCCCAGCCCCCGGCCGCCCGGACCCGCCGGCTTGGTCGAGAAGCCCCGCTGGAAGACGGCCTCGGCGTGCTCCGGACTCACGCCCGGGCCGGTGTCCGAGACCCGCAGCACCAGCTCCGGGGCGCCATCGAGGGCCTCGACGGCCTCGGGGTCCTCGGTGTCCTGGGTGTAGGCCGCCACCGTCACCCGCGCCCGCACGCTGCCCAGCGCCGCGTCCACGGCGTTGTCGATCAGGTTGCCCAGGATGGTCACCAAGTCCCGCGACGGGAGGGACTCCGGCAGCAGTCCGTCGTCCAGTCTGCTGTCCTCCGACACCATCAGCTCCACGCCCCGCTCGTTCGCCTGGGCCGTCTTGCCCAGCAGCAGTGCCGCCAGCACCGGCTCGCTCACCGCCGCCACGACCTGGTCGGTCAACGCCTGCGCCAGCTCCAGCTCGGCCGTCGCGAACTCCACCGCCGCCTCCGCCCGGCCCAGCTCGATCAGCGAGACGACCGTGTGCAGCCGGTTCGCCGCCTCGTGCGCCTGCGAGCGCAGCGCCTGCGTGAAGCCCCGCTCGGAGTCCAACTCGCCCATCAGGGACTGGAGTTCGGTGACATCGCGCAGGGTGACGACCGTACCGCGCCGCTCACCGCCCGACACCGGCGAGGTGTTGATCACCAGTACCCGCGAAGCCGTCAGATGCACCTCGTCCACCTGCGGCTCCGACGCCAGCAGCGCACCCGTCAGCGGGGCGGGCAGCCCCAGCTCCGCCACCGACCTGCCCACCACGTCCCCGGCCACGCCGAGCAGCTCCCGCCCTCCGTCGTTGATCAGCGCCACACGGTACTGCCCGTCCAGCATCAGCAGCCCCTCGCGTACGGCGTGCAGGGCGGCTTGGTGGTAGTCGTGCATCCGGCTGAGCTCGGCCGCGTTCATGCCGTGGGTGTGGCGGCGCAGCCGGGCGTTGATGACGTAGGTGCCGACGGCGCCCAGGGCCAGCGCGCCGGCCGCGACGCCGAGCAGGGCCGTGAGCTGGTCCTGCACCCGCTGGGTGATCTCCTCGACCCGGATGCCCGCGCTGACCAGGCCCACGATCTTCTTGCCGTCCTGGATCGGGGTGACCGCGCGGACCGAGGGGCCGAGCGTGCCGGTGTAGGTCTCGGTGAAGGTCGGGTCCCGCAGGGCCTTCTCGGTGTGGCCCTGGAAGGGCTGGCCGATCTGGTCCGGGTCGGGGTGCGTCCAGCGGATGCCCCGCGGATCCATGATCGTTATGAAGTCGACCTCGGTGTCCCGCATGACCTTCAGCGCGTACGGCTGGAGCTCGGCGGTCGGGTCGGGGGTGCGGGCCGCCTGAAGCACCGAGGGGGAGTCGGCGACGGACCGCGCCACCGCCCTGGCCTGGCGCCTCGCGGCCTCCTCGGCCTGGCTGCGGTCGCTGACATAGGTGAACAGCGCGTATCCGGCCACGACGACCGCTATCAGGACGGCCTGCATGGCGAAGAGCTGGCCCGCCAGGCTGCGGGGACCGGGGACGGAGAAGCGCATGCCGTCAGTCTGCCTCGTGGCCGATTGTGAACTATATGAACGGAAGGGTGACCGCGCTCACACAGCAGGACATAGTCACGGCATTCCCCAATACGCATCTCCGGGAGCCCCCGCTCCCTTTTCCCGGACGTGAGCCGCACGCCGGTGATGCCGACGACGTCGTCAAGGAGGGCCGCCGTGACCAGCGCAGCCGATACGGCACCTGCCGCACCCAAAGCCAAGCGGGACCGCACCCACTATCTCTACATCGCGGTGATCATCGCGGTCGCCGCCGGCATCGCGGTGGGTCTGGCCGCACCCGACTTCGCGGTCGGCCTGAAGCCGATCGGCACGGGCTTCGTGGCCCTGATCAAGATGATGATCTCGCCGATCATCTTCTGCACGATCGTGCTGGGCATCGGCTCGGTGCGGAAGGCCGCCAAAGTCGGTGCCGTGGGCGGTATCGCCCTGGTCTACTTCACGATCATGTCGCTGGTCGCGCTGGGCATCGGCCTGGTCGTCGGCAACATCCTGGAGCCGGGCACCGGCCTCGCGGTGACCGACGCGATCAAGGACGCCGGTCACGCCCAGGTCGACGCCGAGGCCAAGGACACCACCGAGTTCCTGCTCGGCATCATCCCGACCACGATCGTCTCCGCCTTCACCAACGAGTCGGTCCTGCAGACCCTGCTGATCGCCCTGCTCGCCGGCTTCGCGCTCCAGGGCATGGGCTCGGCCGGCCAGCCGATCCTGCGCGGTATCGAGCACATCCAGCGGCTCGTCTTCCGCATCCTGGCCATGGTGATGTGGGCCGCCCCGATCGGTGCCTTCGGCGCCATCGCGGCCGTCACCGGCTCCGCGGGCGTGGACGCGCTCAAGAGCCTTGCCGTGCTGATGCTCGGCTTCTACGTCACCTGTTTCCTCTTCGTCTTCATCGTGCTCGGCATCCTGCTGCGCGTGGTCTCCGGCCTGAACATCCTCACGCTGTTCAAGTACCTGGGCCGTGAGTTCTTGCTGATCCTGTCCACATCCTCGTCCGAGTCCGCGCTGCCGCGGCTCATCGCGAAGATGGAGCACCTGGGCGTCAGCAAGCCGGTGGTCGGCATCACCGTCCCGACCGGCTACTCCTTCAACCTCGACGGCACCATGATCTACATGACCATGGCGTCCCTGTTCATCGCCGACGCGATGGGTACGCCGATGTCGATCGGCGAGCAGATCCCGCTGCTGCTCTTCCTGCTGGTCGCCTCCAAGGGCGCCGCCGGTGTCACCGGCGCGGGCCTCGCCACGCTGGCCGGTGGTCTCCAGTCGCACAAGCCGGCCCTGGTGGACGGCATCGGCCTCATCGTCGGCATCGACCGCTTCATGAGCGAGGCCCGCGCGCTGACCAACTTCGCCGGCAACGCCGTGGCCACCGTGCTGATCGGCACCTGGACGAAGGAGATCGACAAGGACCGCGTGAACCAGGTCCTCGCCGGTGAGATCCCCTTCGACGAGAAGACGCTGCTGGACGACGCCCACGGCGGTCCGGCCGAGGACCACGTCGAGGTGCCCGAGCAGGGGGGCGAGAAGGAGCTGGCGAAGGCCTGACGGCCCCGCGAGCGCCCCGCGAGACTCCGGGCGGCTGAGTGTCCCCCCGTCGCTCAGCCGCCCGGTCCCTTTCCTGAGAAGATCAATCGTTCAGCTTCGCCACCAGCTCGGTGGCTCTTGAGGCGGGCACGCCCGCCGCGGTCAGTACCGTGACCGCGGCGCAGCGGCCCGCCTCTCGCGCTGCCACGAGCCCGTCGTTCACCGCCTCCATCAGGGCGACCAGTATCTGCTCGTGCACGTAGGCCAGGGCCGGCGCGGGCAGCGGTGAGCTGAAGACGCCCTCGTCGAGGCCACGCCGGAGCACCCCGGTGGCGGCCTCCCGGACCGGGGTGAGCCGCTCCCTGATGCCCTGCATGGTGACCGTGCGCTGGGCGAGCGCGATCAGCAGCCGGTAGCGGTCGGCGAGCTCCCAGACCGCCAGCACCGAGCGGGCCACGGACTCCGCCGGTTCCTCCACGCCCTCGCGGCCCGCCGCGTGCACGACCGACAGGGCCTCCACGGCCTCGTCGACGAGCGTGCTGATCAGCGCCTCGCGGCTCGGGAAGTGCCCGTACACCGTCCGCCGTACGACGCCCGCGGCGCGTGCGATCTGGTCCATGGACGCGTCGGGGTCGCGCAGCAGCTCGCCGAGGGCGACGTCGAGGATGCGGCGCCGGTTGGCGTCGGCGCGGCTGGTGGTGCCCGTGGTCATGGACGCCATTGTGCCCCTTCCTCCATCGATTTGCACAGCAGTGTGCAACGGCGTAGATTGCACATCGTTGTGCAAATGCACACTCCTGTGCAAGTCAGTGAGGAAGGCGACCCTGCCATGCGACTCGTCATGACCGAACCGGCCGAGAGGATGGACCGCCCCTACGCCCGGCGCTGGTGGGCGCTCCTCGTGCTCTGCCTGAGCCTGCTGATCATCGTGATGGCGAACACCGCCCTCACCGTCGCCGCGCCCGCCATGACCGAGGACCTGGGCCTGTCCAGCGCCGACCTCCAGTGGGTCATCGACGGCTACACCGTCCCGTACGCCGCGCTGATGCTGCTGCTCGGCGCGATAGGCGACAAGTACAGCCGCCGGGGCGCGCTCGTCCTCGGGCTGGTCGTGTTCGCCGGCGGTGCCGTCTGCGGCTACCTCGCAGGCAGCGCCGACGCGGTGATCGCGGCGCGCGCCGTGATGGGCGCCGGTGCCGCGATGATCATGCCCGCCACGCTGTCCCTGCTCGCGGCGACCTTCCCGCGCGCCGAACGCGCCAAGGCCATCACCCTGTGGACCGCCACGGCCGGACTCGCCATCGCGGCCGGCCCGCTGGTCGCCGGGGCGCTGCTGGAGCACCACGGCTGGTCGTCGACGTTCCTCATCAACGTGCCCATCGCCGCCCTCGCCATCGTCGGCGCGTTCGTCCTCGTGCCGCCGTCCAAGGCCGGCCACCACGGGCGCATCGACTACGGCGGCGGACTGCTGTCGGTGGTGTGGATCGGCGCGCTCGTCTACATGATCATCGAAGGACCGCACTTCGGCTGGGGCGCCAAGGCCGTCACGGCGGCCGTCGTCGCGGGCGTCGCGCTCGTGGCCTTCGTACTCTGGGAGCTGCGCCACCCGCGCCCCGTCCTCGACGTGCGCCGCTTCACCGACCGCGGCTTCGCGGGCTCCAACCTCGCCGTCGCCCTGTTCTTCCTGGCCGTCTTCGGTGCCTTCTACTACCTGACCCAGCACCTCCAGTTCGTCCTCGGCTACGACGCCCTGGACACGGGCCTGCGCATGCTGCCGCTGGCCGGTGCCGTCTTCGTGGGCTCCGCCCTCACCGGCTACCTCACCCCGCGGGTCGGCATGAAGTGGACCGTCACGGCCGGCATGGTCGGCGGTACGGCGGCCCTGGCGCTGCTCACCCAGGTCGACTCCGGGTCGTCGTACGGCGACTTCGTCGCGCCCCTGATCGTGCTCGGCCTCGCGATCGGGCTGGCGCTGTCGCCGTGCACGGACGCGATCATGGGCGCGTTCCCGGAGTCCGAGTTGGGCGTCGGGGGCGCGGTGAACGACACCTCGCTGGAGCTGGGCGGTTCGCTCGGCATCGCCATCCTCGGCTCGCTCCTGGCCACCTCGTACTCCGGGCACCTCTCGGACGCGACGGCCGGCAGCCGGCTCCCCGGCTCCTCTCTGGAGACGGCCCAGGACTCCGTAGGGGCCGGGTACGCCGTGGCGCAGGGCATCGGGGACCGGGCCGGGCAGTTGGCCGAGCAGGCGGCGCACACGAGCGACCCGCAGCAGGCGGAGCGGCTGCGGGCGCAGGCCGGGCAACTGGCCGACGGGGCCCGGCAGATGGCCGACGCCGTGGGGTCCTCCTTCGCGGACGCGGTCGCGCACACGAGTTTGATCGGGGCCGTGATCCTGGGTGTCGGTACCGTGGTCGTGGCCGTGTTGCTGCCGCGTAAGGGGAAGCCCGTGGACGAAGGCGCCGAGGACAGGGAGTTGGAGTCCGTCGGTTAGTTCCGCTCCCCGAGAAGAGGCCTGACGTATGGAGGGACGCATGGGGGAAGCGGGCGAGGTCGAGATCCTGAGCTCGGGCGAGTACCGGGCTCGGTACGGGGCGGAGCGGGAGGCGTCTCCGTTGTCCATGGAGCAGGTCGGTGAGCTGTTCCAGGAGTTCCTGATGGCGGTGGCCCGGCCCGGGCGGCAGGACCGCGACGGTGCTCGTGATCTGTCCGGACGGCTTCGTGAGCATCTGGGGGCCACCTCAGGGGACCGCCCCGTGGTCAAGGTGGCCTATCCCTCCTACGACCTGCCCAACGTGCATCTCGCGCTGGAACGCTGGTTCGCGGGGGAGGGGCGGTCGTTCGAGCTCATCGGCATGCGCGGGGCACAGCACCACGGCGACCTCACGCTCGGCGACATCCTCGAAGCGGCCGACCGGTACGGCCGGTTCACCGTCGGAGCCGTCGACTACGCCCAGCTGCCGGTCTCGCCCGATGCCGAACTCGCCTGTGTCTCCTGCGGTTTCTACCTCGGGGCGGAGGGCGAGGAGCGGTTCGCCGTGCTGCTGCGGGGTCCGCAGGACGAGTACGGGCACAACAAGGTGGAGATCGAGGTGCTGGCCGGGGAGAAGGAGTTCGCCGACCGGCTGCTCGCCGAGATCGACGTGCTCGTGCGCGAACTCAACGTCTTCCGGGGGCAGATCCTGTCCTTCGAGGGCTCGGAGTTCGGCACGGGCCTCGGACCGTTCCGCTTCCACCGCAGGCCCGGACTGACCCGGGACGGCATCGTGCTCCCGGACGGGCTGCTGGAGCGGGTGGAGCGGCAGGTCGTGGGCGTGGCCCGGCGCCGGGAGCAACTGCGCGCGGCCGGCCAGCACCTGCGCCGGGGACTGCTGCTGTACGGCCCGCCCGGCACCGGCAAGACCCACACCATCCGCTACCTCCTGTCCCACCTGCCCGAGTTCACGGTCGTCGTCCTGTCCGGGACGAGCATCGAGGCCATCGGCCCCGCCTGCGCCCTGGCCCGGATGCTCCAGCCCGCGCTGGTCGTCCTGGAGGACTGCGACCTGATCGCCGAGGCCCGCGACTACGGCGGTGGCGAGCAGCCGCTGCTCTTCCAGGTCCTGAACGAGATGGACGGCCTCGGCGACGACGCCGACGTCGCCTTCCTGCTCACCACCAACCGCGCCGACCTGCTGGAGCCGGCCCTCGCCCAGCGCCCCGGGCGCGTCGACCTGGCCGTGGAGATCCCCCTGCCGGACGCGGACGGCCGTGCCCGCCTGCTCGGCCTGTACGGCTCCGGCCTCGGCCTGGACCAGGACATCACCGACGAGGTGGTGGCCCGCACGGAGGGCACGACGGCGTCCTTCACCAAGGAGCTGGTACGCCGGTCCGTCCTGATCGCCGCCGAGCGCGAGTCGCCCCGCACCGAGGCGCGGGACGTCCGCGCCGCCCTCGACGAACTCCTCTCCGACCACGACCGGCTGACCCGGCGACTGCTCGGGGTACGGGGCGTCGGGGACGCGGAGGACGAAGAGGACGAGGAGGGGTGGCAGGGCGACGACTCCTTCGAGTAACCGGCCTCAGGGCCCGGCGGCCTGGGCTGCCTCGGCGGCCTCGTCCAGGCGTGCCCGTTCCTCCGTGCTGAGCGGCAGGTCCGCCGCGGCCGCCGAGTCCCTGGCCGTCTCCGGCCGGCTCGCCCCCGGGATCGGGACGACGGCGGGGGAGCGGACCAGCAGCCAGGCCAGGCCGACCTGCTGGGGGCTGGCACCGCGCTCCGCCGCGACCTCGTGGAAGGCGGCCAGGCGATCCCTGCCCTCCGTGCGCGACGGCCCGTCCAGGGAGCTGCGGGCCAGCCCGCCCAGCGGGCTCCACGGTAGGAACGCCAGCCCCAGTTCCGCGCACAGCCGCAGCTCCGGCTCGCTGTCCCGGACGGCGGGGGAGTACCGGTTCTGGACCGACACCAGCTTCTCGCCGAGGATCTCGCGCGCCCGGCGGATCTGGTCCGCGTCCGTGTTGGACACCCCGGCCAGCCGGATCGTGCCCGCGTCGAGCAGCTCGCGCAGGGCGCCGACCGACTCCTCGAAGGGCACGTCGGGGTCCGGCTTGTGGAGCTGGTAGAGGCCGATCGCCTCCACACCGAGGCGCTTGCGGGAGGCCTCGGCGGCGGCCTTGAGGTGGCGCGGTGAGCCGTTCACCGTCCAGTCGCCGCCGGCCGGGCGGCAACGCCCGCCCTTCGTCGCCACCAGCACGCCGGAGGTGTCACCGCCGTACGTGGCCAGCGCGCGGGCCAGCAGGCGTTCGTTGTGACCGGGCTCCGCGCCGGGCAGATGGTACGAGTCGGCCGTGTCGAGGAGGGTCACGCCCGCGTCGAGCGCGGCGTGCACGGTGGCCAGCGCGCGCTTCTCGTCCGGGCGGCCCTCGATGGACAGCGGCATCGCGCCGAGCCCGATCACGCTCACCCGCAGCCCGCCGAGTGTCCTGTACCGCATGTCAGTCGCCCTTCCCGAGCGTTTCGGCGACGGCACGCGGCAGCCACTGCCGGGCGTCGGTGAAGGTGAAGCCGAGCCGGGCGGCCCGGGCGTTGTCCATGCCGTAGGAGCGGCGGAAGGAGAACGGGGAGACCTCGCCGACCTCGACGGGCCGGAACACCGCCCGGCCGTCCGGGACGTGCGCGGCCACCGCCTCGCACAACTCCTCGGTGGTCAGCGTCCCGTGGGAGGCGGCGTTCACCGGCCCGGTGAAGTCCTCGCCCGCCGCCCAGGCGAGGAAGCGGCCGATCTCCTCGACGTGGACGTAGGTGGCGGGCCGGTTCACCCCGGGGACGGCGATCGGCTCGCCGGTGCGTATCCGCTCGGCGTAGTGGGCGAGCCGCCCGGTGAAGTCGTCGGCTCCGCCCAGCACATGGGCCACCCGCACCGCCGTGTACGGGAACGCCGGGCCGTCGGCCGCGAGGACCGCCTCGGCCTGCCGCTTGCCCTCGCCGTAGTTGGCCTCCAGGAAGGCCGGGTCGTCCCAGGGCAGCCCGAGGTCGACGGTTACCGTGGCCGGGTCGACGGCCTCCTCGCGCACCAGGGCGGGGGAGTCCTCGTACTCGTACACCTCGACCGTGGAGGTCATCACATAGCGGCGGGTGCGGCCGGAGAAGACGCGGCGGGCGAGGGCCGCCTGGCGGGGTGTGTAGCAGACCTGGTCGACGACGACGTCGAAGACGCGCGGGCCGAGCGCGCCGGTCAGGGACCGCTCGTCGTCCCGGTCGGCGATCACGTGCTCCACTCCGGCGGGCGGCGGGGAGGACCCCCGGTTCAGCACGGTGACGCGGTGCCCTTCGGCGAGCAGCCGTGCGATCAGACGCTTTCCGACGTAACGGTTCCCGCCGATGACCAGGACTTCCAGGGCCTTTTCCATGACCATAATTCTCCTGGCGCACATCCACGCCTTGAAGGGGGAACCATGGGAGTTCAGGCCGCTACGCCGAAAGAACCACGGCATCCGCGCACCGCCGCCGACGAAACCTCGGTGGCCTTCGACGCGCTGGACCGGCAGATCCTCCAGCTGCTCCAGACCGACGGCCGGATCAAGCTCAGCGAGCTGGGCCGCCGGGTCCGGCTCAGCCCGGCGGCGGTCACCGAGCGCGTGCGACGACTGGAGGCGGCGGGCGTGATCAGCGGCTACGGCGCCCATGTCGTGCCGGCTCGGCTCGGCTACGGCATCCAGGCGTTCATCCGGGTCGACCCGCACGGCGGCTACACCCTCAAGCACCCCCGGACCCTGGAGCTGATCGAGCGGCCCGAGATCACCGAGGTGCACCACGTGATCGGGGAGGACTGCTGGATCCTCAAGGCCGCCGTCCGGGACACCGTCCACCTGGAGGAGGTGCTGGAGGCGGTCTCCGCGCTGGGCCGCACCACCACGTCGATCGTGCTGACCTCCCCGGTGGAGCGGAAGCCGCTGTTGCCTTGACGTCGGCGTCAAGGACTACGTTCGACCGTATGCGAATCGGCGAGCTGGCCGCACGGGCCGGGACCACGACGCGGACGCTGCGGTACTACGAGTCGCGGGGGCTGCTGCCCGCGCGGCGTGAGGGCAACGGATACCGGATGTACTGCGAGTGCGACCTGAAGCTGCTGGAGCAGATCAGGACGTTGCAGGACTTCGGGTTCGACCTGGAGGAGACGCGTCCCTTCGTGGAGTGCCTGCGGGCCGGGCACCCCGAGGGCGACACATGTCCGGCGTCGCTCGCGGTCTACCGGCGCAAGCTGGACGAACTCGACTCCCTGATCGGTCAGCTGACGGCCGTGCGCGAGACGGTCGCCCGGCAGCTGGCGCGGGCCGAACTGGCCGCCGAGGCGCAGGCTCCGGGAGGCCCGGAGCCTGGTTGCGAGTTGGGGAGGCACACGTGGTGATCGACGTGACGGACGCGGACTTCGAGGCGGAGGTGATCGGCGCGGACCTGCCGGTGCTGGTGGAGTTCACCGCCGACTGGTGTCCGCCCTGCCGGCAGATGGGGCCGGTGCTGAAGGCCCTCGCCTCCGAGGAGGGCGACCGGCTGAAGGTGGTGCAGCTCGACGTGGACTCCAACCCGGAGACCACGAACGCCTACAAGGTGCTGTCGATGCCGACGTTCATGGTGTTCCGCGGCGGCGAGCCCGTGAAGGCGATGGTGGGCGCGCGGGCCAAGCGGCGGCTGCTGGAGGAACTGGCCGACGTGCTGTAGACGACGCGCCCGGAAACGACCCGAAACGAGGAAATCCCCCGAGCAATTGCGCTCGGGGGATTTCCTTGCGTATATTTATCTGTTCGTGACTTCAAGTCGATTGAAGCCACAGTTAAGTTCAGTGAGCAGAGTATATCCGGGCGGGAGCGGAATTGTCAAACACCGAATTTCCGGACGATGAATTGCGGCAGGAGCAGGAATTCATCGACGGGTTGTACGCGCGCGTGGACGCGCTGCGCGGCGATACCGAGACCTCCGTCACGGACGCGCTCGCGCAGGGCAACACGCCCATGCAGGCCAGACTGGAGCGGGACATCCTCGTCGCCGAGCGATCCGGGCTGCTCGCCGCGCTGAACGCGGTGGACGGCTCGCTGTGCTTCGGCCGGATCGACCTCACCTCGGGCGTGACCCACCACATCGGGCGCATCGGCCTGCGCAGGGACGACGCCGACCGCACACCGGTCCTGATCGACTGGCGTGCCGACGTCGCCCGCCCCTTCTACCTCGCCACCGGCCACAC
This sequence comes from Streptomyces swartbergensis, assembly GCF_002148965.1. Taxonomy (GTDB): domain Bacteria; phylum Actinomycetota; class Actinomycetes; order Streptomycetales; family Streptomycetaceae; genus Streptomyces; species Streptomyces swartbergensis. The sequence goes on from NZ_NGFN01000034.1 coordinate 27,344, forward strand.
CCCGATGGGGCTGCGGCGCCGGCGGCACATCGCCACCGACGGCCGCCGGGTCACCCACCTGCACGACGAGATCCTCGACCTCGGCGACGAGACCCGCACCGGCCACGAGGACCCGTCGGGCGACGCGGTGCTGCTCGCCGCGCTCAACTCCGCGCGCACCGGCCGGATGAGCGACATCGTGCAGACCATCCAGGCCGACCAGGACCGCATCATCCGCGCCCCGCACCGCGGCGTCCTCGTGGTGGAGGGCGGCCCGGGCACCGGCAAGACGGCCGTCGCCCTGCACCGCGCCGCGTATCTGCTGTACGAGCACCGGGAACTGCTCGCCAAGCGGGCGGTGCTGATCGTCGGGCCCAACCCGGCGTTCCTCGGCTACATCGGCGAGGTGCTGCCCTCCCTCGGCGAGACCGGAGTGCTCCTCGCGACCGTCGGCGAGCTGTTCCCCGGCGTGAAGGCGACCGTCACCGACACGCCGGAGGCCGCCGCCGTGAAGGGCCGCGCCGACATGGCCGACGTCCTCGCCGAGGTCGTGCGCAGCCGGCAGGCGCTGCCCGACCCGGTGATCACCATCGAGCACGAGCGCGAGGTGCTCATGCTGGACGACGGCCTCGTCGGCGTCGCCCGCGAGCGCACCCGCGCCGCGAAGCTGCCGCACAACGCGGCCCGCGAGCACTTCGAGGGGCACATCCTCAACACCCTCACCGAGCTGTACGCCGAGCGGATCGGCACCGACCCCTTCGACGGGTCCAGCCTGCTCGACCCCAGCGACATCACCCAGATCCGCGACGACCTCGCCGAGAACCCCGAGGTCTGGGCGGCCGTCGACCAGCTGTGGCCGCTGCTGACCCCGCAGCGGCTCGTCGCCGACTTCCTCGCCGCGCCCGAGGAGTTCCTGCCCGCCGAGGACGCCGCCGCCGTACGCCGCCCGGTGACCCGGCGCTGGACCGTCGCGGACGTGCCGCTGCTCGACGAGGCCGCCGAACTCCTCGGCGAGGACGACCGGCTGGCCCGGGAGCGCGTGCAGCGCGAGCGGGAGCGGCAGATCGCCTACGCGCAGGGCGTGCTGGACGTGTCGTACGCGTCCCGGACGTACGAGTTCGAGGACAAGGAGGAGGACGACCCCGAGTCCTCCGAGGTGCTGTCCGCGCACGACATCATCGACGCCGAGCGGTTCGCCGAACGGCACGAGGAGGACGACCACCGCAGCGCCGCCGAGCGCGCCGCCGCCGACCGCACCTGGGCGTTCGGGCACATCATCGTGGACGAGGCGCAGGAGCTGTCGCCGATGGCGTGGCGGCTGCTGATGCGGCGCAGCCCGACCCGCTCGATGACCCTCGTCGGCGACCCCGCGCAGACCGCGGAGGCGGCCGGTGTCGGCTCCTGGGCGGGCATCCTCGCCCCGTACGTCGAGGACCGCTGGGAGCACACCCGCCTGGGCGTCAACTACCGCACCCCGGCCGAGATCATGGACGTCGCCGCGGCCGTGGTCCGCGCCGAGCAGCCGGAGTTCGAGCCGCCCAGCTCGGTCCGCTCCACCGGCGTACGCCCTTGGGCGCGGGCCACCGACGACCTCCCGGGTGCCGTCGCCAAGGCGGTCGGGGAACTCACCCCGTCCCCCAAGCTCTCGGCTTCGCTCGAGCAGGGAGGTGCCCCCATGGGGCGGCTCGCGGTGATCGCCCCGCGCGACCTCCACCGCGGCCTCGCGGCCCGGCTGGACGGCGTGACGGCGGGCGCCGAACCCGACCTCACCCGGTCGGTCGTCCTCCTCGACCCGCGCCAGGCCAAGGGCCTGGAGTTCGACTCCGTCCTCGTGGTCGAGCCCGGCCGCTACGGCACGAGCGACCTGTACGTGGCCCTGACCCGGGCCACCCAGCGACTGGGGGTGCTGCACACCGGCGAGCTGCCGAAGGCTCTGGCCGAGCACTTCGGGTAGTCCTGTCCAGGGGTACGCGGCCCGCAGCGCCGAAAGACGCGGGCCGCGCCTACCGCAGCAGCGACGTCGGGTGCCGAAGGGCGTGCCACAGCCCGGTGGCGAGCGGTACGACCGTCAGGGCGAAGAAGACCCAGAACAGGAACTCGGCCCCGGGCGCGAGGTCGTAGACGGTGCCGTCCTCCCACCGGCAGTAGGCGCGCGGCGGAAACGGGGTGGAGACGCCCGACACCCTGCCGCTGCCGATGACGCCCTCCTGATACGGATCCCTGGGGCAGGGAGCCGTATCAGGGAACAGCACGTAGTCGTCCGCGGCCATGATGTACATCCACGTGACGGCGCCGAGCGGAACCGCCCAGAACACCGAGGTCCGCACCCACAGCGGCAGCAGCGGATGGGCCAGCAGCCCGCGCAGCGCGACCCAGCCGACGGCGAGCCCGAGGAAGACCGGGAGCAGAGTCACCCTCTTCCCCGCGGCGGCAGGACCTGAGACGTGAGTGGGGTGGCACAGCGCATGCGGCCACCCCACCAGGCCCGGACCGGACGGGCTGTGACGGAGGCCATACCTCCCGTCACAGCAACGTCACAGGCCGCCTACGCCGGGCGCAGCCACACCGTCGACAGCGGCGGCAGGGTCAGGCGGATGCTCGCCGGGCGGCCGTGCCAGGGCTGGGCCTCCGGCTTGACCGGGTCGGGGTTGGTGACATCGCTGCCGCCGTAGCAGGCGGCGTCGGTGTTGACCGCCTCGTGCCAGGCCGGGACGTCCTCGGGCACGCCCAGGCGGTAGTCCTGGCGGACGACCGGCGCGAAGTTGGACACCGACAGCAGCGGGTTGCCCTCCGGGTCCAGCCTCAGGAACGCCAGGACGTTGTCGTCGGCGGCGTCCCCGACCACCCACTCGAAACCGGCCGGTTCGGTGTCCAGCCGCCACAGCGCCGGAGTAGCGCGGTAGACGGTGTTGAGGTCGCGGACCAGGTCACGCACGCCCCGGTGTTCCGGCTCGGCCCCGTAGCCCGGGTCGAGGAGCCACCAGTCGGGGCCGTGCGCCTCGGACCACTCGGCGCCCTGGGCGAACTCCTGCCCCATGAACAGCAACTGCTTGCCGGGGTGGGCCCACATGAAGGCCAGGTACGCCCGGTGGTTGGCGCGCTGCTGCCACCAGTCGCCCGGCATCTTCGACACCAGGGAGCCCTTGCCGTGCACGACCTCGTCGTGGGAGATCGGCAGGACGTAGTTCTCGCTGTAGGCATAGACCATCGAGAAGGTCATCTCACCGTGGTGGTACTTGCGGTACACCGGCTCATGGCTCATGTACTGGAGCGAGTCGTGCATCCAGCCCATGTTCCACTTCAGCCCGAACCCGAGCCCGCCGAAGCCGCTCGGGCCCTTGTGGTGGGTGGCCCGGGTGACGCCGTCCCAGGCGGTCGACTCCTCGGCGATCGTGACCACACCGGGCACCCGGCGGTACACCGTCGCGTTCATCTCCTGGAGGAACGCCACCGCGTCCAGGTTCTCCCGTCCGCCGTGCTCGTTGGGCGTCCACTGGCCCGGCTCACGCGAGTAGTCGAGGTAGAGCATCGAGGCGACCGCGTCCACGCGCAGCCCGTCGATGTGGAACTCCTCGCACCAGTACAGGGCGTTCGCGACGAGGAAGTTGCGCACCTCGTTGCGCCCGTAGTCGAACTCCAGCGTGCCCCAGTCGGGGTGCGCGGCCCGCAGCGGATCCGCGTGCTCGTACAGGGGCCGGCCGTCGAACTCGGCCAGCGCCCAGTCGTCGCGCGGGAAGTGCGCGGGCACCCAGTCCATCAGCACACCGATACCGGCCTGGTGCAGCGAGTCGACCAGGAACCGGAAGTCGTCGGGCGTGCCCAGCCGGGCCGTCGGCGCGTAGAAGCCGGTGACCTGGTACCCCCAGGAGCCGCCGAACGGATGCTCGGCGACCGGCATCAGCTCGACGTGCGTGAAGCCGAGGTCCTTCACGTAGCGCGGGAGCTGTTCGGCCAGTTGACGGTAGGTCAGCCCCGGCCGCCAGGACGGCAGGTGCACCTCGTACACGGAGAACGGCGCCTCGTGCGCCGGTGCCTGAGCGCGCCGGGCCAGCCACTCGGCGTCGCCCCACTCGTACCGGGAGGACGTGATGACCGACGAGGTCGCGGGCGGCACCTCCGTGCGGCGGGCGAGCGGGTCGGCGCGCATCGTCTTCGAACCGTCGGGGCGGGTGATCTCGAACTTGTACAGCTCGCCCTCGCCGATGTCCGGCAGGAACAGCTCCCACACGCCCGACGAGCCCAGCGACCGCATGACGTGGCCGGTGCCGTCCCAGAAGTTGAAGGTGCCGGCCACGCGCACGCCGAGCGCGTTCGGCGCCCACACCGAGAACCGGGTGCCGGTCACGCCCTGGTGCGTCATCGGGTGCGCGCCCAGCGCCGTCCACAGCTCCTCGTGCCTGCCCTCGCCGATCAGGTGCAGGTCCAAGTCGCCCAGCGTGGGCAGGAAACGGTAGGCGTCCTCGGTGTCCAGGACCGTCCCCTCGTACTCCACGAGCAGCCGGTACTCCGGGACCTCCCGCAGCGGCAGCAGTCCGGAGAAGAACCCCTCCCCGTCGTCCTGCAGCTCCGCCCGCACCTCACCGGCGACGACGGTCACCGACAGGGCGTACGGCCGGAACGCCCGGAACGCGATCCCGCCGGGCACGGGGTGTGCGCCGAGCACGGAGTGCGGGTTGTGATGCGTGCCGTCGAGCAGCCGGTCCCGGTCCGCCGCGCCGACGGCGGGCGAGACGGCGATCTCCATCTCCGGCGGGACGGTCTGGGCGGAGGCGGCGGTGACTTTCCCCGCGCTGGCTTTCCCCGCGCTGACTTTCCCCGCGGTGGCCTTCTTGGCTGTGGCCTTCTTCGTGGGGGCTTTCTTGGCGGGAGGCTTGGTGGTGGCCGCCTTGGTGGCGGTGGCCTTGGTGGTGGTGGCCTTGGTGGCCGCCGCCTTCGCCGTCGTGGCCTTCTTGGCGACCGCCTTCTTGGTTGTCGCCTTCGTGGCAACGGCCTTCGTGGCAACCGCCTTGGTGGCCGTCGCCTTGGTGGCTGCGGCCTTCTTGGCCGGGGCCTTCTTCGCCGTCGTCTTCTTGGCGGCCGTCTTCTTCGCGGTCGCCTTCTCGGCCGTGGCCTTCGCCGCGGTGGCCGGCTCAGGAGCCGTCTTCTTCGCGACGGCCTTTTTCTCGACGGCCTTCTTCGCGGTCGTCTTCGCCGGGGCCGCCTTCTTGGCCGTGGCCTTCGCCGCGGGTGACTGCGCGGCGGGCGTCTTCTTGGCGGCGGCCTTCTTCGCGGGGACCGTCGCCTTCTTGGCCGCAGCCTGTTTCGGCACCGCCGTCTTCTTCGCGGCACTCTTCTTCTGGGCGGCCGTGGGCTGCTCGGGGATCTTCTCCCCGGCCGTCCCCTTGGGACGGGAACCGCTGGACTCAGGGCGGGGGGTCACGGGCGGAGCCTCCAGGACGCAGGTGGGTCAGTCAGGTCAGGTGGCCGGACGAGGCGAGCCGGTCTATGGCGGCCAGGGGCACCGGCAGCCAGTCTGGGCGGTGCCGGGCCTCGTACACCACCTCGTAGATCGCCTTGTCCGTCTCGTAGGCACGCAGCAGCACCGGGTCGGTGCGCGGATCGAGGCCGGCGGCCTCCGCGTACCCGGAGCAGTAGGCGGACCGGCAGGTCTCGGCCCAGTCCGGCTGCGGCGGATCGGCCGAGCGGGCCGCGTAGTCGAAGGAGCGCAGCATGCCGGCGACGTCCCGCACCGCCGGCTGCGGCATGCGCCGCTCGGCCAGCGGCCGGGCCGGCTCGCCCTCGAAGTCGATCAGCCACCACTCGCCGGCCGGCGAGCGCAGGCACTGCCCGAGGTGCAGATCGCCGTGCACGCGCTGCGCGGTCCAGGTGCGGCCCTCGGCGGCCAGATCGCCCAGCGCCGTGAACGCCGACCGCAGCCCGTCGGCGTACGGCCGCAGCACGGGCACCGCCTGGACGGCCGCCTCCAGCCGCTCGATCATGCCGTCCACCATGAGCTGGAGCTGCATGTGACCGAGCGTGACCGTCGGCAGCGCCCGGGCCAGCGCGGTGTGCACCTCGGCGGTGGCCCGCCCCAGCGCCCGCGCCTCGGCGCCGAAGTCCTCGCCCTTGGCCAGCTCGCGCAGCGCCAGCTCCCAGCCGTCGGAGGCGCCCTGCACGAACGGCTGGAGCACGCCCAGCACATACGGCTGGCCGGCCAGGTCGGCCGGGCCTCCCGAGATCACCGGGTCCGCCGTGGGGTCGACGTCCGCGACCATCCAGGCCGTCGGCGCGGGCACCCGGGGGCAGCCCTCGCGCGCCAGGGCCAGCGGCAGCTCCAGGTCCGGGTTGACCCCGGGCACGATCCGGCGCAACAGCTTGAGGATGAACGTATCTCCGTAGACGATCGACGAGTTGGACTGTTCCGCGGTCACCACGCGCGGCACCAGACCGGAGCGGATGTCCTGGTCGAGGTCCCGCTCGAAGCGGAGCCCGCCGATCCGGGCCTGGGTGCGCAGCGCCTCCAGGAGCAGCTCGGCGGGCCTGCCGTCGTGCAGGGCGTCGTAGGCCGTCCGGCCGGCCAGCGGCCCCGTCGACAGGTGTCCGATCAGCGCGGGCGCCAGCCGAGGCGGCAGCGCCTCGCGCACGCCTATCAGCAGCTGGTAGCAGTCGCCGGGATGGCCGGGCGCGCCATGGGACGGCACGAGCGGCTGATGGGCGCGGACGAGCAGGTGGTACAGGCCGAGCTTGCCGGTGCCCGGGAGCAGCTCGGTGGCCTCGACGAGCGTGAACCCGGTGACCGGGCGCCCCTTGCCCGCGAACCAGCGCTGCCGCGGCAGCCACTCCCGCAGCAGCGGATCGAGGGAGGCAAGAAGGCCGGGCGGGGTGGTGACGGTGCGTGTGACGGCTTCCGACATGGCGTCGCGTCCTTTCACCCATGATTGGTGCGCCTCCGGGGCCTTCAGCAGGTGCCGGCGGCGCCCCTCCGGCTCACGCGGGTRGGCGGGGTGTTACTGATGCGTGCCCCGGGCGGGGCGGGAGAAACGCCCCGCCACGGGGGTTTGCGTCCCGCCCCGCAATTCAGGCCTCGTCAGGCCGTCTCAGGCCTCACAGGGTGTCCCTGCGGAGGCGGAACCAGTAGAAACCGTGACCTGCCAGCGTCAGCAGATACGGCAGCTCGCCGATCGCCGGGAAACGGACCCCGCCGAACAGCTCCACCGGGTGCCGCCCCTCGAAGGCGCTCAGATCCAGCTCCGTGGGCTGCGCGAAACGCGAGAAGTTGTTCACGCACAGCACCAGGTCGTCCTCGTACTCCCGCAGGAACGCCAGCACGGCGGGGTTGGAGGACGGCAGCTCGGTGTACGAGCCGAGGCCGAAGGCCGGGTTCTGCTTGCGGATCTCGATCATGCGGCGGGTCCAGTGCAGCAGCGACGACGGCGAGGCCATGGACGCCTCGACGTTCGTCACCTGGTAGCCGTAGACCGGGTCCATGATCGTGGGCAGGAACAGCCGTCCCGGATCGCACGAGGAGAACCCCGCGTTGCGGTCCGGGGTCCACTGCATCGGCGTGCGCACCGCGTCCCGGTCGCCGAGCCAGATGTTGTCGCCCATGCCGATCTCGTCGCCGTAGTACAGGATCGGCGAGCCCGGCAGCGACAGCAGCAGGGCCGTGAACAGCTCGATCTGGTTGCGGTCGTTGTCCAGCAGCGGGGCGAGCCGGCGCCGGATGCCGATGTTGGCGCGCATCCGCGGGTCCTTGGCGTACTCGGCCCACATGTAGTCGCGCTCTTCGTCGGTGACCATCTCGAGCGTCAGCTCGTCGTGGTTGCGCAGGAAGATGCCCCACTGGCAGCCCGAGGGGATCGCCGGGGTCTTGGCCAGGATCTCGGAGACCGGGTAGCGGGACTCGCGCCGCACCGCCATGAAGATGCGCGGCATCACCGGGAAGTGGAACGCCATGTGGCACTCGTCGCCGCCGCTCGGATAGTCGCCGAAGTAGTCGACGACGTCCTCGGGCCACTGGTTGGCCTCCGCCAGCAGCACGGTGTCCGGATACTGCGCGTCGATCTCCTTGCGCACCCGCTTCAGGAAGTCGTGCGTGGCCGGGAGGTTCTCGCAGTTGGTGCCCTCCTCCTGGTACAGGTACGGCACCGCGTCCAGCCGGAAGCCGTCGATGCCCAGGTCCAGCCAGAACTTCAGCGCGGAGATCATCTCCTCCTGCACGGCCGGGTTCTCGTAGTTGAGGTCCGGCTGGTGCGAGAAGAAGCGGTGCCAGTAGTACTGCTTGCGGACCGGATCGTAGGTCCAGTTGGAGGCCTCGGTGTCGACGAAGATGATCCGCGCGTCCTGGAACTGCTTGTCGTCGTCCGCCCACACGTAGTAGTCGCCGTAGGGCCCGTCGGGGTCCTTCCTCGACTCCTGGAACCACGGGTGCTGGTCGCTGGTGTGGTTCATGACGAAGTCGATGATCACGCGCATGCCGCGCTGGTGGGCGGCGTCGACGAACTCCACGAAGTCGGCCAGGTCACCGAACTCCGGCAGCACGGCGGTGTAGTCGGAGACGTCGTAGCCGCCGTCCCGGAGCGGGGACTTGAAGAACGGCGGCAGCCACAGGCAGTCGACGCCGAGCCACTGGAGGTAGTCGAGCTTGGCGGTCAGGCCCTTCAGGTCACCGACGCCGTCGCCGTTGCTGTCCTGGAACGAGCGGACGAGTACCTCGTAGAAGACGGCGCGCTTGAACCACTCCGGGTCCCGGTCCCTGGCAGGAGTGTCCTCGAAGGTGTCCTGAACGGGTTCGTTGACGATCATGTTGTGGGTGACCCTCCGATCTGCGGGGTGGACGGTCGCAGAACCGAGAAGACATGCGCGGGCCTACGGCCCGGTTCGAGGCGCACATAGTTGGCCCTGCCCCAGTGGTAGGTCTCGCCGGTGAGCTCGTCGCGCACCAGCACCGACTCGTGCCAGTCAAGGCCGAGTTGCGGCATGTCCAACGAGACCGTGGCCTCCTGGGTGTGGTGGGGGTCGAGGTTGGCGACCACCAGAACCGTGTTCGAACCCTTCCGCTTCGAGTAGGCGATCACCGCCTCCTGGTCCGCGTGGTGGAAGTGGAGGTCGCGCAGCTGCTGGAGGGCCGGGTTCTCCCGGCGGATGGTGTTGAGCTTGGTGATCAGCGGGGTGATGGTGCGTCCCTCGCGTTCGGCGGCCTCCCAGTCGCGGCGCCTGAGCTGGTACTTCTCCGAGTCGAGGTACTCCTCGCTGCCCTCTTTGAGCGGGGTGTTCTCGCACAGCTCGTAGCCGGAGTAGATGCCCCAGGCCGGCGAGAGGGTGGCGGCGAGGACGGCCCGGACCTCGAAGGCGGGGCGCCCGCCGTGCTGGAGGTAGGCGTGCAGGATGTCGGGGGTGTTGGCGAAGAAGTTCGGCCGCATGTAGCTCGCGGCCTCCCCCGACAGCTCCGTGAGGTACTCGGTCAGCTCCTCCTTGGAGTTGCGCCAGGTGAAGTAGGTGTAGGACTGCTGGAAGCCGATCTGGGCGAGGGTGTGCATCATCGCCGGGCGGGTGAACGCCTCGGCCAGGAAGATCACATCGGGGTCGGTGCGGTTGATGTCCGCGATGACCCGCTCCCAGAAGACGACCGGCTTGGTGTGSGGGTTGTCCACCCGGAAGATCCGCACCCCGGCGTCCATCCAGTGCCGCAGCACCCGGCAGGTCTCGGCGATCAGGCCGTCCATGTCGGCGTCGAAGGCGATGGGGTAGATGTCCTGGTACTTCTTGGGCGGGTTCTCCGCGTAGGCGATGGTGCCGTCGGGGCGGTGGTGGAACCACTCGGGGTGCTTGTGCACCCAGGGGTGGTCGGGGGAGCACTGCAGCGCGAAGTCCAGCGCGATCTCCAGCCCCAGAGTGCGGGCCTGCTCGACGAACCAGGTGAAGTCCTCCAGGGTGCCCAGATCGGGGTGGACGGCGTCGTGGCCGCCCTCGGGCGAGCCGATCGCCCAGGGCACGCCGACGTCGTCGGGGCCGGGGGAGAGGGTGTTGTTCTTGCCCTTGCGGAAGGTGGTGCCGATGGGGTGGATCGGGGGCAGGTAGACCACGTCGAAGCCCATCGCCGCGATCGCCGGSAGSCGGCGGGCGGCGGTGCGGAAGGTGCCGTGGGGCTGTTGCCGGGTGCCCTCGGAGCGGGGGAAGAACTCGTACCAGGAGCCGTACAGGGCCCGCTCGCGCTCGACGAGGAGGGGC
>NZ_NGFN01000340.1 GCF_002148965.1 Streptomyces swartbergensis
GAGGGAGGGGGACCGGGTCGGCGGCGCGTGTCCGTCGGCACGACCTGGCAAGACTGACGCGGTGCGGAGCCGAGGCGGCTCGGTTGGTGGCGCGCCGGGGCCGGGCGGCGGCCCGTCGGAGGCGTGGAGGGGCAGGGWGACCCGGTCGGCGAGGCGTGGGTCGCGAGATCGGACCGGCCGTAGGTGTCGGTCGGCCTCGTCGAGGTGACGGCTGCGGTGCGGAGCCGAGGGGCTGGGGTTGTGGCGTGCCCGGGCCGGCCGGCGGTGTGGACGGGTCGGATGATGCAAGCGGCGGCGGAGCGGCATGGCCGTGTGAGCCGGCTGACACGCGGGGCGCCACGTGGCTACAGGCTCCTGGTCCAGCGGCCGGGCGCCCGGCCTGGGCGTCACGGGGTGCCGGTGCCCGGGCCGGCGGCGGATGTGCCGGCCCGCGCGGTGTGGCTGCCGGTGCGTGTGCCGGCAGCCGGATGCCCTGGTCTGGGCGTCATGCGCTGCCGGTCTCCGTGCCAGTAGCCGGATGTCCCAGCCCGGGCGGGCTGTGGCTACCAGCGCCCGTGCCGGCGGCCGGGTGTCACGCGGCGACCCGCTCCCGTGCCAGCAGTCGCCTGATGTCCCGTACGGCCGCCCGGCCGGCGCGGTTGGCGCCGATGGTGCTGGCCGACGGGCCGTAACCGACGAGATGGACGCGGGGGTCGGCGGCGGCGTGCGTGCCCTCCATGCGGATGCCGCCGCCCGGGGCGCGCAGCCGTAGCGGGGCGAGATGGTCGATGGCGGCACGGAAGCCGGTGGCCCAGAGGATGACGTCCGCGTCGACGTGCCGCCCGTCCTGCCAGTCCACTCCCGTGGGCGTGATGCGGTCGAACATCGGCTGCCGGTCGAGCACTCCGTCCTCGATGCCCTGGCGGATCGCGTCGCTGAGCGGCAGCCCGGTCACCGAGACGACGCTCATGGGCGGCAGTCCCTGCCGTACGCGTTCCTCGACGAGCGCGACGGCCGCCCGGCCCGCGTTCTCGTCGAAGGGGCCCTCACGGAAGACGGGCGGACGCCGGGTCACCCAGGTGGTGGCGGCCGCGTACGAGGCGATCTCCAGCAGATGCTGGGTGCCCGAGGCGCCACCGCCCACCACGACGACCCGCTGCCCGGCGAATTCCTCCGGCCCGGGGTACTGCGCGGTGTGCAACTGCCGCCCCCGGAAGGTCTCCTGGCCCGGATAGCGCGGCCAGAACGGCCGGTCCCAGGTGCCGGTCGCGTTGATCAGCGCCCGCGTCGACCACACGCCCTGCGAGGTCTCCACGAGCAGCCGTCCGCCGGGCCCCTCGCGCACGGCCCGTACGTCCACGGGGCGCCGCACCCGCAGGTCGAAGGCCCGCTCGTACCGGTCGAAGTAGTCGCTGATCACCTCGGCGGAGGGGCGGGCCGGATCCGCGTCCGTGAGTTCCATCCCCGGCAGCGCGTGCATCCCGTGCACCTTGCCGTACGTCAGCGACGGCCAGCGGAACTGCCAGGCGCCGCCGGGACCGGGGGAGTGGTCCAGCACGACGAAGTCGCGGTCCGGCTCGAAACCGGATCGCCGCAGGTGATAGGCGCCGGCCAGACCGGCCTGACCGGCGCCTATGACGACTACCTCGACCTGGCGTGTGTTGTTCACGCTTCTACCAACCGTGCCGGGATCGTGGATCTTCCCGGGCTGATCGAGGTGGCGGGTTCTGGCCTTTAGCCTTCCGCGGGCCGGGGCGCCGCGGTCGACGGCGGCAGGTCGCCGTTGAACCGGGTGTCGGTGAAGGCGGCGAAGTCGACCTTGCGCGGGATGAGCTTCAACGCCGTGAACGTGTCGACGATCTCCTGCTCGGAGGCGATCAGCGGCTTGTCGACGGCGACAGCGATCCGGGTCGTGTAGGTGCGCTTCACCGCGGCCAGCGCCACGTCCTCGGGGAGCCCGGTGTCCTTCGCCCAGACCTTCGCCCACTCCTCCTCGTGGTCGTACACCCACCTGTAGGCGCGGCGCAGCCGCTCCAGGTAGTCCTTGACCGCGGCGGCCTTCTTCTTGTCCTTCAGCGCGTCGGGTGCCGCGACCTGGAAGGTGAGCCCGTTGGTCACACCGTCGCCGTCGGTCAGGACCCGGCCCTGCCCGGCCTTCAGGATCTGGGAGGTGTACGGGTCCCACACCGCCCAGGCGTCGACCTTGCCGGCGGTGAACGCGGCGAGCGCGTCGGCCGGCTGGAGGTACTTGACCTTGATGTCGCTCAGTTTCAGCCCGGCCTTCCTCAGGGACGCGACCAGCTGGTAGTGCGCGGACGAACCCTGCGCGACGGCCACGGACCTGCCCTTGAGCTGCTCGGGGCGCTTCAGGGACGAGTCGTTCGGGACGAGGATGGTGTCGCCCTTGGACGTGCCGTGCCAGGCGGCCACGACCTTGATCTTCGAGCCCGCTCCGGCCGCGAAGACCGGCGGGGTGTTGCCGACGCCGCCGATGTCGACGGCCCCCGCGTTGACGGCCTCCAGCAGGGGTGGTCCGGAGGTGAACGTGGACCACTTGATCTTGTAGTCCAGGTTCTTCAGTTCCCCGGCGGCGCGCAGGACGGCCTCCGAACCGCCCTTCTGGTCACCGACGTCGATCGTGACGGAGCCATGGCCGTCGGTGCCGCCGTCCGACGTACTGGCGGCCGAGTTCCCGCCGCAGGCGGTGAGCAGCAGGGCGAGGGGGAGGAGCAGGGCGGCGGGGGCGAGACGTCGTCGCATGGCGGTTCCGTTCGTGTACGTAGTGAGTTCGGGCAGGTCGTAAAGGAGGGGCGAGGAGGTCAGGCGGCTTCGGCGGCCGTCGCCTCGACGCCGAGGCGTTCGAGGAGGCCGGCGCGCAGTGCGGCGAAGCGCGGGTCGGTGATGTCACGGGGGCGGTCGAGGTCGATGCACTGCTCGTGGGCGATGACGCCGCCGTCCATCACCAGGACGCGGTCGGCGAGCAGTACGGCCTCCTCCACGTCATGGGTGACGAGGAGCACCGCGCAGCCCCGGCGCTGCCACAACTCGCCCACGAGCCGCTGGGCCTTGATGCGGGTGAGGGCGTCGAGCGCGCCGAACGGCTCGTCGAGCAGCAGCAGATCGGGCTCGCGCACCAACGCCCGGGCCAGGGAGGCACGTTGCGCCTCGCCGCCGGAGAGGGTCTTGGGCCAGGCGTTCGAGCGGTGGCCGAGGCCGACCTCGTCGAGGGCCTGCTCCGCGACGGCGCGTTCGGGCTTGCCGGGCAGGCCGAGCAGGACGTTGCGCCAGACCTTCTTCCACGGCATCAGCCGGGGCGCCTGGAAGGCGACGGCCTTGCGGCGCGGCACCAGCACGGTGCCCTCGATGTCGCGGTCGAGCCCGGCGAGGATGCGCAGCAGCGTCGACTTGCCGCAGCCGCTGCGGCCGAGCAGGGCCACGAACTCGCCCGGCCGGACGTCCAGTCGCAGGTCGTCGATGACGGCACGGCCGTCGAAGGACCGGGTGAGGCCTTCGACATGGACCGCCTGGGGGGTCACCGGCCGGTGAACGTGGGTCGCCATTGCAGCAGCAGCCTTTCGAGGGAGCGGACGATGAAGTCGGCGAGCAGGCCGAGGAAGGCGTAGACGACCAGGCAGACCACGATCACGTCGGTCCGCAGGAAGTCCCGCGCCTGCACCATGAGGAAGCCGATGCCGGAGTCGGCGTTGACCTGCTCGGCGAAGACCAGGGCGAGCCAAGCGATGCCGAGCGAGTAGCGCAGACCGGTCATGGCGTTCGGCAGCGCGCCCGGGAGGACGACGTGCCGCACGAGCCCCCACCGCGACAGTCCGAGGGACTCCCCGGCCTCGATCAACTGGGCGTCCACGCCCCGGATCCCGGCGTAGACGTTGAGATAGAGCGGGAAGGTCACGCCGAGCGTGATGATGGCGACCTTGGGGGCCTCGCCGATGCCGAACCAGATGATGAACAGCGGGATGAGACCCACGAACGGCACGGTCCGCAGCATCTGCACGGGCGCGTCCACCAGGTCCTCGCCGATCCGGAACAGGCCCGAGACCAGGGCGAGTCCGGTGCCGACGACCAGACCGAGCAGCAGCCCGGCCGCGACCCGCTGGAGCGAGGTGCCCATGGCCGCGGGCAGCGACCCGTCGGCCACCATGTCCCCGGCGACCTGGGCGATACGGCCGGGCGAGGCGAGCACGTCCGGCTGCAACGCGCCCGTGGTGCTGAGGAGTTGCCACAAGGCCAGCAGCAGGACAGGGCCGGTGGTACGGCGCAGCCAGCGCGGGACGCGGGTGCGGCGGGAGGAGGTGGGGACGAGGGGCTGGAGGTCGAGGTCAGGAGCCGATATAGGCGAAATATCGGGTTCCGTTGACCTGGGCGGGGCATGACTGATGCTCATGAAGGCTCCACGGGGGAGAGCGAGGGCGTGAGGAGGTACGCCTCGCCGCCGCCGCACCGGCGAGAGCAGGAGTGCTCAGCGGGCAGGCGGAACCAGGGCGAGGGAACCGGAAAGCGAGGAGAGGAAGGGCGTCAGCAGCCGCGGCGACACGCGGCGGAGGCCACCCGCAGCAGGTCGATGTGACCGCGCGTGGTGAGCAGGGCTGAACGCAACATGCCGCTGAACTTAGCCAGGTGGCATGCGCACGGTCAACGGGCGTCTCGTCCAGTGGACGCCTGTACCGCCACCCGGGCGGGGGCGACCGGGCGCAACCCGGCTCGTGCGTCAGGATGGGGGCATGTCAGATGTCTTCACCACCCGAGTTCTGAACATCAGCACCGGATCCACGGAGAGGGTCGTCGACATCACCGGCGACTGCGAGTCCTTCCTGCGGGAGGCGGCGGCCGGTCGGGACGGCCTCCTCAATGTCTTCGTCCCGCACGCGACGGCCGGCATCGCCGTTCTGGAGACCGGAGCCGGCAGCGACGACGACCTCCTGGCCGCACTGCACACCCTGCTGCCCGCCGACGACCGCTGGCAGCACCGGCACGGCAGTCCCGGACACGGCCGCGACCACGTCCTGCCGGCCCTCGTCCCGCCGCACGCGACCCTGCCGGTGCTGGGCGGCCGGCTGGAGCTCGGAACGTGGCAGTCGGTGTGCCTCGTGGACACGAACAAGGACAACCCGGAGCGGAAGGTGCGGTTGAGTTTCCTGGGGTGAGCGCGGTCCGCCCGGCCGGAGCCGCCCCGGCATCGCGCCCGAACGGCTCCGGCATACCGTGACGCCCGCCCTTAATGCCCGTATTCTCGTCAATGCCAGATTCTCTTCCGAGCAGCGGATGATCGCGGGCGCAAGCGAGGCGAGGCGTGGTTCGGTCCGGCGAGGAACCCAAGCCGGCGGGGCGTGCGACTGACGGCACGGGGCCCGCCCGGCTTCGCGAGCGGTTTCTCCAGGGCGAGCAGATCGACGCGGGTGTGCGGACGTCCATCCTGAACTCGTGGCAGCGCTCCCGGTCCCTGGGTCTGTCGCCGGACCGGGCCGACCTCCCCTACCGGGAGGACTTCGACCCGGCAGGCCGTATCGTCCGCGCGGCCGTGCCGGTGGTCGACCGGCTCCAGGACGCGTTCTCCGGCAGCCAGATCAACATCTCGGTCGCCGACGCGAACGGGACGGTCCTGCTGCGCCGGTTCGGGGACCCGGCGATGGCCAGGAGCCTCCCGGCGATCCAGCGGGTCCCGGGATTCGTCTTCGCCGAGCAGGTCGCCGGCACCAACGGCATCGGCCTCGCCCTGGCGGAGCGGCAGCTCATCCGCGTCTACGGCGCCGAGCACTTCGCGGAGCGGTCCCAGGGCAGCGCCTGCGTCGCGATGCCCGTCCGTGACCCGCTCAGCGGACGCATCGAGGGCGTCCTGTGCTTCGGATATCCGCGTGGTTTCGAACAGCCCGCGCTGAGCGCGGCGATCCGCCGGGCGGCCGAGAACATCGAGCGGCGGCTGCTGGGGCAGAGCTCCGCGCACGAGCGCGCCCTGCTGCGGACGTACCTGGCCACCGGGGGCGAGGCCGGCCTGCACCATGGCGTCGCCCTGGACGCGCTGGCCGACGTCGTGCACCCCCGTGACCAGGCGATCCTGAGGGAGAAGGCCGCCGAGCTGATCTCCCGCGGGCAGCGGGCCGCCGTCGACGTGACCCTGCCCGACGGACGGCGGGTGACGCTCGTGAGCCGCCCGATGGCGAGCGCCTCCGGGGTTCGGGGCTTCGCCATCGAGGCCGTGCTGCCCGGCACCGCGGTGCGGGAGCCCCTCGTCCTCCCGCACCAGGCGGACGAGCTGCCGGACCTCGCCGCCCTCTCGACCACCCCACGGCCCGTACAACCGTCGATCACCCTGCCGTCCGGGCACCTCGCCGCCGCGCTCGGCCCGACCGTGGCGCCCGGCGGGGACCGGGGATCTGCGGAGGCCGGTGGCACCGTCACGGCCGACGGTGGCAGGGGCGGTGACCGGGGACCCGCGGGGATCGGTGGCACCGTCACAGCGGATGGTGGCACCGTCACGGCCGACGGTGGCGAGGGCGCGGCGGACGGCGGCAGGGCCACGCTGGATGGCGGCAAGGGTGCGACCGGCGGCAGCAGGGGCGCGACCGACGGCAGCAGGGGTGCGACCGACGGCCGGAGGAGCGCTACGGGCGGCGACAGGGGCCCGGCCGACGGCGGCACGGGCGCGGCGGACGACCGTCCCGGCTCGCCGTTCCCGGCCCGGGGGCTCGTGATGGTGGGGGAGCCGCACGTCGGGGCCTACGCCCTGGCCGCGCGCCGACGCCTGGAACTGCTGTCCGAGGCCAGCGCCCGCATCGGCACCACCCTGGACGTGCGCCGCACCGCCGAGGAACTGGCCGAGACGGCGGTCCCGCGCCTGGCCGACTTCGTCACCATCGACCTGCCCGACGCCGTCCTGCGCGGCGAGGAGTCCGCCGACCCCCTCACCGACCTGCGCCGCACGGTGCTGCACGGCGTCCGCGAGGGCCTGCCCTTCACGCCGCCCGGCAAGCGCATCGACTTCGGCCCGACCGCGCCCCAGCTGCGCTGCCTGACCGGGGGCGAGGCGGTGCTGGAACCGGACCTGAAGGCCGCCGCGGGCTGGCTCGCCCAGGACCCCCAGCACACCGCACGCCTGCTCGACCACGTCCACTCCCTCATCGCGGTGCCCCTGCTCGCGCGCGGTGTCGTCCTGGGCATCGCCAGCTTCTACCGCTCCGGGAGCTCGTTCGGGGACGACGACCGCTCACTGGCACAGGAACTCGCCACCCGCGCCGCCCTGTCCATCGACAACGCCCGGCGCTACACCCACGAACGCACCATGGTCCTGGCCCTCCAGCGCAGGCTCCTGCCGCACGGTCTGGTCGACCAGGACGCCGTCGAGGTGGCCCACCGCTATCTGCCCGCCGAGTCCGACGTGGGCGGGGACTGGTACGACGTCATCCCGCTCTCCGGCGCCCGTGTGGGGCTCCTCGTCGGCGACGTCGTCGGCCACGGCATGCTCTCCGCGGCCACCATGGGCCGGCTGCGCACCGCGGCACGCAGCTTCGCCGAGCTCGACTTCTCCCCGGACGAGGTCCTCACCCACCTGGACAACCTCGTGGGGCGCCTGGACCGGGAGGACCCCGACGGCAAGGGTGCCGGCGTCATCGGCGCGACCTGCCTGTACGCCGTCTACGACCCGACCGTGCAGCGGTGCCTCCTGGCGCGCGCCGGTCACCCGCCGCCCGCACTCGTCCACCCCGACGGCACCGTGTCCTATCCCGACCTCCCGGCCGGGCCCCCGCTCGGTCTCGGGGGCCTGCCCTTCGACGCCGTCGAGATCGACGTCCCCGAGGGCAGTCAGCTGGTGCTCTACACCGACGGACTCATCGAGGACCGGCACCGCGACGTGGACGTGGTCCTGGAGCAGTTGCGCGTGGCCCTGGCCCATCCGGAGCGAGCGCCCGAGGAGACCTGCCAGGCCGTCCTGGACACCGTGGCGCCCGCGCACCCGCACGACGACATCGCCCTGCTCGTCGCGCGCGTCCACGCCCTGGACCCCGGCCGGATCGCCGCCTGGGAGCTGCCCGCCGACCCGGCGCTCGTCGGCGACGTCCGGGCCTCCGCCATGCGCCGCCTGTCCGACTGGGGACTCGACGAGACCGCGTTCGCCGCGGAGCTGATCCTCAGCGAGCTGATCACCAACGCCATCCGGCACGGCACCGGGCCCATCCGGGTCCGGCTGCTGTACGGGCGCACCCTGATCTGCGAGGTCTCCGACGCCAGCAACACCGCCCCCCATCTGCGCCGGGCGGCCAGCACCGACGAGGGCGGACGCGGCCTGTTCCTCGTCGCGCAGCTCTCGCAGAGCTGGGGCACGCGCTACCTGGCGGAGGGCAAGGTCATCTGGGCCGAATGCGAGCTCGACGCCGCGTGAGGCGTCCGCCGACCCGCGTGGGAGTCACAGCGGTCGAAAGATGCCCGAAATGCTGTAATTTGATCGGGTGCGCGACGCTCCTGACACGCCGGTGAAGGCGGCTTCACCCTTCGGGCCGGAGCCCTTGGTCCGTATCCGCGGGCTCGGCAAGCGGTTCGGCGGGACGGTCGCGCTGGCCGGGGTCGACCTCGACGTCCACGCCGGCAGCGTGCTCGCCCTCCTCGGGCCCAACGGTGCCGGCAAGTCCACGCTCATCAAGGTCCTCGCCGGGGTCCACCCCGCCGACGCGGGACAGATCACCGTGGACGGCGAGCCCCTCGGCAGCCCTGCCGCGTCCCGGAGCATGTCCTTCATCCACCAGGACCTCGGTCTCGTGGAGTGGATGACGGTCGCCGAGAACATCGCCCTGACCAACGGATACGCCCGCCGGACCGGGCTGATCTCCTGGCGGCGCACCCGCGAGCGCTGCGTCGAGGCGCTGCGGATCGTCGCCGGGCACCTCGACCCCGACGCGCCGGTCTCCGGACTCGCACCGGCCGAGCGCTCGCTCGTCGCGATCGCCAGGGCCCTGGCGGCCCGCGCGAGACTCATCGTCCTCGACGAGCCGACCGCCCGCCTGCCCGCCGCGGACAGCGCCCGGCTCTTCCGCGTCCTGCACGACCTGCGCGACCGCGGCCACGGCATCCTCTACGTCAGCCACCGCCTGGACGAGGTGTACCAGGTCGCCGACACCTTCGCCGTACTGCGCGACGGCCGCCTCGTCAGCCACGGCCGCCTCGCCGGCCACAGCCCCGCCCGCCTGGTCCACGACATCGTCGGCGAGG
>NZ_NGFN01000341.1 GCF_002148965.1 Streptomyces swartbergensis
CATCCCCGAAGGGACCCCGCATGGCACTCGAAGCCGGCCTCCTCGAAATCCTCGCCTGCCCGGCCTGCCACGCCCCCCTCAAGGAGCAGGACACCGAACTGCTCTGCACCGACCAGAACTGCGGCCTGGCCTACCCCGTCCGCGACGGCATCCCGGTCCTCCTGGTCGACGAGGCCCGCCGCCCCGCGTAGGCCCCGCCCGGGCAGACACACCCGCGTGAACCCCGGTGCACATAGCCCCCGGCGCAACGGGCACCGATCGTAGGACACCCCAAAAAGCGGGGCCCGGAACGGACCCCGGCCATCGGAGGCTGCCGCCCATGCTCGACGAATCGCTGCTCGACTCCCCGGAGGGCCTCTCCGAGGCCGACCACCGCGGGCTGCYCCGCGGCGCCGCAGAAGCCGGCGCCCGCGTCCGCACAGCCGCCCGCCACTCCGCCGAGGCCGGCATCAACGACCTCAAGCCCGACGGCCGCCCCCGCGCCGTCCTCATCGCCGGCCCGGGTGCCGCCGCCACCCACGCCGCCGACCTCATCGGCACCCTCGCCGGCGCCGGCAGCCCGGTCACGCGGCTGGCCCCCACCGGCGTCGCCCCCGCCGCGGGCGCCCTGCGCTGGGAACTGCCCGGCTGGGTCGGCTCCGTCGACATCCTCCTGATCACCACCCCGGACGGCACCGAACCCGGCCTGTCCCTCCTCGCCGAACAGGCCTACCGCCGCGGCTGCAACGTCGTCGCCGTGGCCCCCAGCCGCTCCCCGCTCGCCGACGCGGTGAACGGCTCGCACGGCTTGTTCGTCCCCATGGCGACGGCCCCGTACGACCAGGACGAGCCCCTCGCCGCCTCCGCCCCCGGCGTCCTGTGGGCGCTGCTCACGCCACTGCTCGCGCTGCTGGACCGTACGGGAGTGCTCGCCGCCCCGCCCGAAGCTCTCGGCAAGGTCGCCGACCGCCTCGACGTCGTCGCCGAACGCTGCGGCCCCGCCATCGCCACCTACAGCAACCCCGCCAAGACCCTCGCCGCCGAACTCGCCGACGCGCTCCCCATCATCTGGACCGAGGGCACCTCGGCCGGACCGGCGGGCCGCCGTTTCGCCGCCGCGCTCGCCGAGTTGTCCGGCACCCCCGCGGTCGTCGCCGAACTCCCCGAGGCCCTCGCCGCACACAGCGCCCTGCTCGCCGGCCCGCTGGCCGCCAGCGCCGACCCCGACGACTTCTTCCGCGACCGTGTCGAAGAACCACCCGCCCTGCACGCGCGCGTGGTGCTCCTCCGCGACCGCCCCATCGGCGGCCTCACCGCCGCCCCCGGCGCCCGCGACCTGGCCCTCAGCCACGACACCCCGATCAGCGAACTGGAACCGGAGGAGGGCGGCGAACTGGAGACCCTCGCGGAACTGATCGCCACCACGGATTTCGCCGCGGTTTACCTGGCGCTCGCTTCGAGGGCCTGATCATGCTCGGGACACCCTGACGCGCCAGCACGCCCGAACACGCAAGAGAGACCCCCATGGACCGCCTCGACAACACCATCCGCCCCTACGCCTGGGGTTCCCCCACCGCCATCCCGCACCTGCTCGGCACCGAACCGACCGGCGAACCGCAGGCGGAGATGTGGATGGGCGCCCACCCCGGCGCACCCTCACGCACCGACCGGGGCACGCTTGTCGAGGTCATCGACGCCGACCCGGAAAAGGAACTCGGACCGGCCGCGGTCGCCAAGTTCGGCCCCCGCCTGCCCTTCCTCCTCAAGATCCTCGCCGCCGGCGCCCCGCTCTCCCTCCAGGTCCACCCCGACCTGGAGCAGGCCAAGGAGGGTTACGCGGACGAGGAGCGCCGCGGCATCCCCGTGGACGCCCCGCACCGCAACTACAAGGACGCCAACCACAAGCCCGAACTGATCTGCGCCCTCACCGAGTTCGACGGCCTGTGCGGCTTCCGCGACCCGCTCCAGGCCGCCGGCCTGCTCGACGACCTCGGCGTCGACTCCCTCAAGCCGTACGTCGACCTGCTGCACGCCCACCCCGAGGACGCCGCCCTGCGCGAGGTCCTCACGGCGATCCTCACCGCCGACCCCGAGGAGATGTCCCGCACGGTCGCAGAGGCCGCGACGGCCTGCACCCGCCTCGGCGGCGCCTACGCCCCCTACGCCGACATCGCCCACCACTACCCGGGCGACCCCGGCGTCATCGCCGCCATGCTGCTGAACCACGTCCGGCTCCAGCCCGGCGAGGCCCTCTACCTCGGCGCCGGCGTCCCGCACGCCTACCTGAACGGCCTCGGCGTCGAGATCATGGCCAACTCCGACAACGTCCTGCGCTGCGGCCTGACCCCCAAGCACGTCGACGTCCCCGAGCTCCTGCGCATCGTCCGCTTCCGCCCCAGCGACCCCGGCGTCCTGCGCCCCGAGGCCTCCCCGGGCGGCGAGGAGCTCTACGAGACCCCGATCGACGAGTTCCGCCTGTCCCGCTACGTCCTCCCCCAGGCGGGCAGCGCCCACGACCTCACCCGCGCGACCCCGCAGATCCTGCTCTGCACCGCCGGCACCGTCCGGGCGGGCGAGCACGACCTGACCCCGGGCCGGTCCGTCTTCGTCCCGGCCGGCGAAAAGGCCGAAGTGTCCGGAACGGGAACGCTCTTCCGCGCCACCGTCGTCGCCTGACCGTTTCGATGCCCCCCTTGCTGGTGACCTGAAGCACCGCGGCACGAGCGGGCTGCAACAATGGCCCACCGTCAAGCACGGGCAAAGCCACGGGTGCCGCACCAAGGCGGCACCCGGCCCTGGAACGGCGTACGAAGGGACAACGCGAACATATGAGCGCGTCAGGCGGCACCAAGGCGATCGTGGCGGCATTGGTCGCCAACCTCGCGATCGCGGTAGCGAAGTTCGTGGCGTTCCTCTTCAGCGGCTCGTCGTCGATGCTCGCCGAGTCCGTGCACTCGGTCGCCGACTCCGGCAACCAGGCGCTGCTCCTGGTCGGCGGCAAGAAGGCCAAACGCGAGGCCACCCCGCAACACCCCTTCGGCTACGGCCGCGAGCGCTACATCTACGCCTTCCTCGTCTCGATCGTCCTCTTCTCGGTCGGCGGCATGTTCGCCCTCTACGAGGGCTACGAGAAGATCAAGCACCCGCACGAGCTGACGCACTGGTACTGGCCGGTAGGCGTCCTGATCTTCGCGATCATCGCCGAGTCCTTCTCCTTCCGCACGGCCATCAAGGAGTCCAACGTCCTGCGGGGCAAGCGCTCCTGGAAGGAGTTCGTCCGCCACGCCAAGGCCCCTGAGCTCCCGGTCGTCCTCCTGGAGGACCTCGGCGCCCTCGTCGGCCTGATCCTCGCCCTCGGCGGCGTCGGCCTCGCCCTGCTCACCGGCGACAGCGTCTGGGACGGCATCGGCACCCTCTGCATCGGCATCCTGCTCATCCTGATCGCCCTGGTCCTCGCCGCCGAGACCAAGTCGCTGCTGCTCGGCGAGTCCGCCGGCACCGAGGAGACCCAGAAGATCGAGGCCGCCGTCGTCGACGGCGACACGGTCACCCGCATCATCCACATGCGCACGCTCCACCTCGGCCCCGAGGAACTCCTCGTCGCCGCCAAGATCGCCGTCCGCCACGAGGAGACGGCCACCGAGATCGCCGCCGCCATCGACGCCGCCGAGTCCCGCATCCGCGAGGCCGTCCCGATCGCCCGCGTGATCTACCTCGAGCCGGACATCTACAGCGAGACCGAAGCCGCCAAGGGCTCCGACCCCGAGGCAAGCCCCGGCGGCCCCACCCCGCACCCCACCGACCACTGAGCCCTCTCCATACGACTCCTCCGGTCACGGGGCCCGCCGAACCACTCGGCGGGCCCCGCCGCCTTCCACCAGTCCCGCACCTCACCGGCACTCCCACCCCCGCCCGTCACGGGATCGGCTTGATGTGTTTCCCTGCGGACTGGGGATCGCAGGCGCCCCCGGTGTAGCTTGGGACGGAGCCAGACGTCGCTGCTGATGGCGGTCGGGCGGTCCCACCGCGGACCGGCCGAGGGAGAGAGGGCCTCCGACGGACTGCGCTGCGCACACGCGGGCATGCCTGTGTCCTCTTTCGGGCACCCCTGTGTCCGCCGCCGCGCAGACCAGCCGTACCCACCTCGACCCAATCCCGAGGAGCACCTCTCCATGACGACTGTCGACAAGCGACAGGACTTCAAGGTCGCCGATCTCTCCCTGGCCGAGTTCGGCCGCAAGGAGATCACCCTCGCCGAGCACGAGATGCCCGGCCTGATGGCGATCCGCAAGGAGTACGCCGAGGCGCAGCCCCTGGCCGGCGCCCGCGTCACCGGCTCCCTGCACATGACCGTGCAGACCGCCGTGCTCATCGAGACCCTGGTCGCCCTCGGCGCCCAGGTCCGCTGGGCCTCCTGCAACATCTTCTCCACCCAGGACCACGCCGCGGCAGCCATCGCCGTAGGCCCCAACGGCACGCCCGACAACCCGCAGGGCGTCCCGGTCTTCGCCTGGAAGGGCGAGACCCTGGAGGAGTACTGGTGGTGCACGGAGCAGGCGCTGACCTGGCCGGACAGCCCCACCGGCGGCCCGAACATGATTCTGGACGACGGCGGTGACGCCACCCTCCTCGTCCACAAGGGCGTCGAGTACGAGAAGGCGGGCAAGGTCCCTGCCGTCGACACCGCCGAGAACGACGAGCACCGCGTCATCCTCGAACTCCTGAACCGCACCATCACCGACGGCTCCCAGAAGTGGACCCAGCTCGCCTCGGAGATCCGCGGCGTGACCGAGGAGACCACGACGGGCGTCCACCGCCTGTACGAGATGCAGCGCGACGGCGTCCTCCTCTTCCCGGCGATCAACGTGAACGACGCCGTCACCAAGTCGAAGTTCGACAACAAGTACGGCTGCCGCCACTCCCTGATCGACGGCATCAACCGCGCCACCGACACCCTGATCGGCGGCAAGACCGCGGTCGTGTGCGGCTACGGCGACGTGGGCAAGGGCTGCGCGGAGTCCCTGCGCGGCCAGGGCGCCCGCGTGATCATCACCGAGATCGACCCGATCTGCGCCCTCCAGGCCGCGATGGACGGCTACCAGGTCACGACCCTGGACGAGGTCGTCGACAAGGCCGACATCTTCATCACCACGACCGGCAACAAGGACATCATCATGGCCGGCGACATGGCCAAGATGAAGCACCAGGCCATCGTGGGCAACATCGGCCACTTCGACAACGAGATCGACATGGCCGGCCTCGCGAAGATCCCCGGCATCGTCAAGGACGAGATCAAGCCGCAGGTCCACACCTGGACCTTCCCCGACGGCAAGGTGATCATCGTCCTGTCCGAGGGCCGCCTGCTGAACCTGGGCAACGCCACCGGCCACCCGTCGTTCGTGATGTCCAACTCCTTCGCGGACCAGACCCTGGCCCAGATCGAGCTGTTCACCAAGCCCGACGAGTACCCGACCGGCGTCTACGTGCTGCCCAAGCACCTCGACGAGAAGGTCGCCCGCCTCCACCTGGACGCGCTCGGCGTGAAGCTGACCACGCTCCGCCCCGAGCAGGCCGAGTACATCGGCGTGCAGGTCGAGGGCCCGTACAAGCCGGACCACTACCGCTACTGAGCCGAGCAGCACAGCGCTGCCGGTCAGGTCCTCCGAGGCAGGCCCCCGCACCCCCGTGCCGGGGGCCTGCCCCGTTTGGCGGACCAGCGACCGGCCCAGCCCGTCAAGACCCAGGACCCCCATGCCCCGCGGCCGTTATTCGCTCCACGATCCGCACGATCACACCCCCCTCGCAGAAGAGCACTTCCACTGCGCCATCGGCCCCTCCGGCTGGCGCTACGTCTCCCAGCTGACCACCCCCACAGGCGACCACCACGGCTCCGTCGACCTCACCCTCGACGAACTCGGCCGCCCCATCCGCCTCGAACTCCACGCCGCCGCCTGGCAGGTCCGCGGTGCCGCCCTCGACGGCGTCACCTGGGTCCGCACGGACCCCACCGGAACCAACGCCACCGAAGGCAATGTGCGCGCCCACGCCTTCACCGGCACCTCCCCGGCGTTCCTCGTCGCCACCACCCGTCTCCTGCGCCTCACCCCCTCCTCAGCCGGCACCCGCGTACGCCTCGTCGCCTTCACGGACCCGGTCCTCGCCCCGCGCACCGTGGACCAGTCGTGGACCTTGCTGAAAAGAGAAGCACACGCCACTGACAACGGCCCCCTGACCGTGGACGAATACCAGGTCACAGCCCTGGACACGGGCGAACAGCACTCCGTGCACATCGCCGGCGACGTGGTGCTCGCGGCTCCCGGCATCGAGCTCGAAGACCTCGAATCACCGCCGTCTGTGTTCCCCTGAGGACAACCCCCGCTGAACGGGCCGCCCCGCCCCCACTACGCCGGCGGCACGAACCCGGTCCCGGGACGATCGCCCGCCCGCACCTCTTGCGACTGCTCGGGCCGAGCCCCGCCGGACGACTCGACAGCCGCGCCGTGCGGCACGACCGGCGGTCCGTACGCACCGGACGCCGCGCCCGCAGCCGAAGGCATCTCAGCAGCTGAAGCCGCATCCGCAGCCGGAGCCGCTTCGGTAACCGGAGCCGCCTCCGCGGCCGGAGCCGTCGACGAGGCCGGCCCGCTCCCGAAAGCCCGCCGGGCCTCCCGCGACTGCCGTTCATGCACGACCGCCGCCAGATACGCACCCGGCGGAACACCCTGCGGCACCGGAACCCCCGTACGTTCGGCGAGATCCGACGCCAGCCGCTCCGCCATGGACCAGCCCACCTGCGGGTCCAGCTGCTGCATACGCGTCAGGTACTGACGGACGGCGAGCCACAGCCCGTCGGGCACCGCCGACAGATCGAGCCCCGAGAACCGCCCCGCAAGCCAGGGCGGAGGAGGAGGTACGAAACCGGTCCGCGCGACCGGAATCCGCTCCCTCACGACGAGAGTCCCGGCGAACACATCCCCCAGCCGCCGCCCACGCGCCGACACGAACGAGGCGATACACGCGACGACCCCGAAGGTCATGAGGATCTCGATCACCCCGATCAAGCCCCTCACCAGCGCATGCCGGAACCGGATCGGCCCCCCGTCGTCCCGCACCACACGCAGACCGCACGCCATCTTCCCGAGCGAGCGCCCATGACTGAGCGTCTCCACCGCGATCGGCCCGCCCACGAGCACGAGAACGAACGTCGCGATCGACAGCGCTGTCTGCGCCGCCTCGTCCAGCGAGGCAGTGGAAACCACGATCGCAATGGTCACCGCTACGTAGACGGCCACGGCCACCACAAGATCGAGCAACACGGCCAGCGCCCTGCTGGGCAACCTCGCGGGGCGCAGTTCCAGCGCCACCGCCTCGCCCGTCACCAGCTCACTCACGCCCGCCGTCCTTCCCCTGCCCTGCCCCCGACAGGGCCAGTCTGCCAAGCTGAGGGCGCATCGCGCCGCAGTACGACAAGCTGATCCACGACGAGCCGCCGACGAACAGCCGAGGAGCAGGCACACCGATGGACCTCGACGTCTTCGTCTCCGCCCACCGAGCGGAGTGGGACCGCCTCGAAGCACTGCTCCGTCGCCAGCGCCGCCTCAGCGGAGCCGAAGCCGACGAACTCGTCACCCTTTACCAACGCACCGCCACGCACCTCTCCCTGATCCAGACCAGCGCCCCCGACCCCCAGCTGACCGGCCGGCTCAGCCAACTCGTGGCACGCGCGCGAAGTGCCGTGACAGGCACCCGACGCGCCTCCTGGCGTGACGTCACCCGCTTCCTCGCCCACGGCTTCCCCGCCGCCGTCTACAAGTCACGCCACTGGTGGGTACCCACCGCACTGCTGTCCACGGCGGTCGCGGCGCTCCTGGGCTGGTGGATCGGCACCCACCCCGAAGTACAGGCCTCCATCGCGGCCCCCAGCGAACTGCGCGAGCTCACCCGCCCCGGCGGCCAGTACGAGACGTACTACTCCAGCCACCCGGCCGCCAGCTTCGCCGCCCAGGTCTGGACGAACAACGCCTGGGCCGCAGCCCTGTGCCTGATCCTTGGTGTCTTCCTGGGCCTCCCGGTCATCTGGATCCTCTTCCAGAACATGCTCAACCTGGGCATCGGCGTCGGCCTGATGTCCTCGGCCGGCCGCCTCGACACGTTCCTCGGCCTGGTCCTCCCGCACGGGCTGCTCGAACTGACCGCCGTCTTCGTGGCCGCCGGCACCGGCCTGCGCCTCGGTTGGACCCTCGTCGACCCGGGCCCCCGCACACGACGCACAGCTCTCGCGGAAGAGGGCCGTGCCGCCATCGGCATGGCCATCGGCCTGGCGGTGGTCCTCTTCGTCTCCGGCGCCATCGAAGGCTTCGTCACCCCCTCCGGCCTCCCCACCTGGGCCCGCATCACCATCGGAGTCGTCGCCGAACTGGCCTTCCTCGCCTACGTATATGTCCTGGGCGGCCGTGCCGCCCGCGCCGGCGAGACCGGTGACGTGGAGGCGGCGGAACGCAGCGCCACCGTCCCGACAGCTGCCTGAACGGCCCCGCAGCCGCCGGATGTGCGACCACGTCCGTTCAGCTGCTAGTCTCCTCTTCGCCCCACAGGAGCCGTTGACACGGAGCCTACGGGGAGGTAGATTCGAACAGTTGCCTGGACATGGGGTTCAGCCTCAGATCGGCGACAGTGAGCATCTGTCTGCTTCATGAAACGTTGATTTCATTGAAGCCCCTCCCGATGAATCGGAAATGAGTGGCCGGTCAATCCGGCCCGGAACCTCTGATAAAGTCGGAACCGCCGGAAAGGGAAACGCAGAAGCGGAAACGCGAAAGCGGAACCTGGAAAGCACCGAGGAAATCGGGTCGAGAAAGATCTGATAGAGTCGGAAACGCAAGACCGAAGGGAAGCGCCCGGAGGAAAGCCCGAGAGGGTGAGTACAAAGGAAGCGACCGTTCCTTGAGAACTCAACAGCGTGCCAAAAGTCAACGCCAGATATGTTGATACCCCGTCCGTCGGAAATTTCCGATGGTCGAGGTTCCTTTGAAAAAACACAGCGAGGACGCTGTGAACGGTCGGGCTTATTCCGCCTGACTGTTCCGCTCTCGTGGTGTAGCACCGGATTACCGGTACACATTCACGGAGAGTTTGATCCTGGCTCAGGACGAACGCTGGCGGCGTGCTTAACACATGCAAGTC
>NZ_NGFN01000342.1 GCF_002148965.1 Streptomyces swartbergensis
CTCCTGGGCGGTTTCGTCAGCGTCCTCGGGCGCCGCGTCCGGCTCGTCCGTCGCCTCGGGCATCCGGAAGGCGTCGGCCAGCAGCTGCCGTACGTCCCGCGCTCCCCCGCCGACGGCCTGTTCACGCGCCTGCCGGCCGGCCCTCGGCCTCTCGTCCGCACGGCTGTGCCGCGCCCGGCGTCCCGCACGCTCGGCCTCTTCCCGGGCCCGCCGCGCCTCCTGCCGTGCCGCGCGCAGTGCCTCGCGCGCGATGTCCGCCGCGCGGGGGCCCGGCCCCTCGTCGTGGCCCGCGTCCGGGGTCTCCTGCGGTGCGGCGGCGGGCTGGTCCTCGGCGGCAGCGGGAGCACCGGCCGAAGTCGTCCGGGCCGGGTTTTCCCCCGGGTCGCCGGAATCGTCCGGCCCGGCGGGACCCTGCGTGTCCTCCGACGCACCGCCCGGCAGATCGCCGGGCAGGTCGGCGTCCTCCGCCGCACCCGCCTCGCTCTCCGGTTCCTCGCCACGCCGGTGCTCAAAGACCGCCCTGCGCAGTGCCTCGCGGGCCACGTCTCCCGGGCGGGGAGACTCTTCCGGGTCAGTTGGCCTCTCGGCGGGGCGGGGAGCGGATGACGTCTCCGGGTCGCGGTGTGCCTGCTCCCGGGCCGCCCGCAGGGCCCGGCGGGCCTCGTCGGCCGGGCTGGGCGTCATGGCGTCCTCCGCAAGGAGACCAGGTCGGACAGTTCACGGTCCGTCAGTTCGGTGAGGGCCGACTCGCCGGAGCCGAGGATCGCGTCGGCGAGGGCGCGCTTGGCCTGGAGCATCTCGGCGATGCGGTCCTCGATCGTGCCCTCGGTGATGAGGCGGTGGACCTGGACGGGCTGGGTCTGGCCGATGCGGTAGGCACGGTCGGTGGCCTGTTCCTCGACGGCCGGGTTCCACCAGCGGTCGAAGTGGACGACGTGACCCGCGCGGGTGAGGTTGAGGCCGGTGCCCGCCGCCTTGAGGGACAGCACCAGGACCGGGGTCGAGCCGGCCTGGAAGCGGTCCACCATGCGCTCCCGCTCCGGTACCGGTGTGCCGCCGTGGAGCAGGTCGACCGGGACCGCCCGGGTGGCCAGGTGGGAGGTGATCAGGCGGGCCATCCCGACGTACTGGGTGAAGACCAGCGCGGATCCGTCTTCGGCGAGCAGGGTGTCCAACAGCTCGTCCAGCAGCGCGAGTTTGCCGGAGCGGGCGGCGAGCCGGTCGCCGCCGGCCCGGGCGGGCTCCTCCTTCAGGTACAGCGCCGGGTGGTTGCAGATCTGCTTCAGTGACGTCAGGAGCTTCAGCACCAGGCCACGGCGTGCCATGCCCTCGGCGGTCTCGATGGCGAGCATCGACTCGCGGACCACCGCCTCGTACAGCGCGCCCTGTTCGCGGGTGAGCGGCACCGGGTGGTCGGTCTCCGTCTTGGGCGGCAGCTCGGGGACGATGCCCGGGTCGGACTTCTTCCGGCGCAGCAGGAAGGGCCGGACCAGGCGGGCCAGGCGCTCCACGGCTTCCTCGTCCTCGCCGTTCTCCACGGCACGGGCGTGCCGGGCGCGGAAGGACTTCAGCGGGCCGAGGAGGCCCGGGGTGGTCCAGTCGAGCAACGCCCACAGCTCCGACAGGTTGTTCTCGACGGGCGTGCCCGTCAGGGCCACACGCGCGGGGGACGGGATCGTGCGCAGCGCCCTGGCCGTGGCCGAGTAGGGGTTCTTGACGTGCTGCGCCTCGTCGGCGACGACCATGCCCCACGCCTGCCCGGCCAGGGCGGGGGCCGCGGAACGCATCGTGCCGTACGTGGTGAGGACGAAGCCGCCGTCCAGGCCGTCCAGGCTGCGGTCCGGGCCGTGGAAGCGGCGGACGGGGACGCCGGGTGCGAAGCGGATGATCTCCCGCTGCCAGTTGCCCAGCAGCGAGGCCGGGCAGACGACCAAGGTGGGCTCGCGGCGGGCCCGCTTCAGGTGCAGGGCGATGAGGGTGACGGTCTTGCCGAGGCCCATGTCGTCGGCGAGGCATCCGCCGAGGCCCAGGGAGGTCATCAGGTCGAGCCAGGCCAGGCCCCGGAGCTGGTAGTCCCGGAGGGTGGCGTGCAGGCCCGGCGGCGGTGCGGCCGGGCGTACTCCCGCGGTGAGGCGGTCGCGCAGGGCGGCCAGCGCGCCGGCCGGTACGGCCTCCACCGTCTCGCCGTCCACCTCGGCGGTGCCGGCCAGGGCGACGGACAGCGCGTCGACCGGGTCGAGCAGCCCCAGGTCCCGCTTGCGGGCCTTGCGGACGAGGGCCGGGTCGACCAGCACCCACTGGTCACGCAGGCGGACGACCGGGCGGTGTGCCTCGGCGAGGGCGTCCATCTCGCTCTCGGTGAGCGGGTCGCCGCCGAGCGCCAGCTGCCAGCGGAACTGGAGCAGGTCCTCGCTCTCGAAGAAGCCGGTGCCGTCGGTCGCCGAGCCGGGGGCCGGCCGGACCACCGCCGCGGCCGAGAGGTCCTGGGCCAGGTCCCTGGGCCAGTGCACGGCGACGCCGGCCGCGGCGAGCCGGGTGGCCGCGACGCCGAGCAGGTCGCTCAGCTCCTCCTCGGTCAGCGCCAGCACGTCGGGCACGTCCTGGTCGGAGAGCCGGTCGAGCGGGGGCCAGACCCGGGCCGCGCGGCGGACGGCGAGGGCCGCGTCCACCCGGGCGCGCGGGCCGAAGGCGTCGTCCGCCTCGCCCGCCCACAGCGCCGCCGCGTCGGCGACGAGGGTGGGGTCGGCGAGGCTGTGCACCTGGACGATCGCGGCGCCGGCGCCGCGGGCACCGCCGTCGAAGGCGTCGTCGAACAGGTCGTACGCCGAGAGGTCCAGCCGGAGCGAGATCCGCACGCCGGCGTCCATGCCGGCGGCGACCTCGGCGGCCCAGTCGTGGGCGCCGGGCAGGTGCTGGGCGTCGCGGGCCGCGAAGGGTCTGCCGGTGGCGTGGGGTGCGGCCGGGGTGCGTGGCAGGGTGTCGGCGACCGCGTCCAGGAAGGCGCGTACCAGCGCTTCCGGTGCGGGCAGGCGGATCGGGCCCGGGCCGGGCAGCGGGACGGCGTGTCCCTCGTACGGCAGGGCGGCGGCAACCGCGCGCAGGTGCGCGATGTCTGCCGGGTCCAGCGGGCCGGCGCGCCAGGCGTCGTGGCCCGTGGGGGTCAGGCCGGGCAGCAGCCGGCCGCGCGCGGTAAGCCGCAGGGCGTGCAGGGCGGCCGCGCCCCAGCAGGCGGTGGCGGGGTGGGCCGCGGGGTCGTGCCGGGCGCGCACCAGGAGCGGCAGGGCCTCCTCCAGCGGGAGGGACAGCGCCGGGGTGGTCCGCCGCCGGATCGCGGCGCCGTGCCGTCGTACGACGGTGAGCTCGGTGTCCTGCGTGAGCTCTGTGACCTCTGCGGGCAGGGGCTCCCCTTCGGGGTCCCAGAAGGCGATGCGCCCGTCGCGTGGGAGGGGCGCGGGCAGGAAGACGGCCGGGAGCCGGAGCGGGACCGTCCGCTCCCCCGCCCGCTCGGCCATCACAGCCGTCTCGCCCATACGTCCTGCCACCTCCCGCCCGCGTTTCGGATCAGCTGTCTCCGACTCTACGGGCGGGGTCTGACAATCGGCCCCGGCGGCCGCGCCGGCCGAGCCGGGCCTCGGGTCAGGGCACCGTCCTGGACACCACGTACACCCAGGGGTACGCCGGGTTGGACAGGTCCACGACCACGTCGTGCGTCGGTGCGGGGTTCTTCTGCCGGTGGACGAAGCCGTACCACGAGTCGCCCTCGGGGAACTTCCAGCCGGTGACCTTGCGGTCGCGGGCGCCGATGGTGATGTGGCCCTTCTTCAGGTCGTCCCGGGTCATGCCCAGGCCCGTCAGATAGGCGTCCAGGCCGGCCGCGTTGGTCTCGAACTGGGCGTACAGACGGCTGGTCTTCCAGTTGTTGGTCTCGTAGTACGCCACGTGCCAGGCCGGGTGCGGGACGGGCACCTGGTAGATGCGGCGCTGGAGCTTGGACGGCCAGCCCTCGGTCAGGCCGGTCGCCGAGTACTTCGCCTCCTTGTCCTTGCCGCTGTCCCGGCTCTGGTTCGCGGAGATCACCAGGTAGCCGGCCGGGATGCCGATGAGCAGCACGATGATCAGCAGGGTGAGCGCCCTGCGGCGGATCATGTGGCGGCGGTCCTCGGCCGGGCGTTCCTCGCCGTCCGGCCACGATCCCTGGTGCGGCAGGGAGGCGGTCACAGCGTCTCCTGGGTGCTGCGGAGGGACTGCGCGTACCGCTCGTAGCGCTCGTACCGCTCCACCCGGCGGCGCTTGGCGCGCCGGAAGCGGCGGGCGACCAGCCGGGCCAGGTCGGCGGCGCCGACCATGCCGGCCTCGGGGCCGAGCTGGGCCCGGGCGATACGGGCCTCGGGGCGGTAGCCGCGGCCGGTCAGATGCCTGCGGAACGCGTCCCGCGCGGGGCCGATCAGCAGGTCGTCGGCTGCCGAGACACCGCCGCCGATGACGAAGCAGGAGGGGTCGAGGGCGGCCGCGAGGTTGGCGATGCCGACGCCGAGCCACTGGCCGATGTCCTGGAGCAGCTCGATGCACATGGCGTCGCCCTCGCGGGCCAGCTCGGTGATCATCGGGCCGGTGATGTCGCCGATGTTGCCCTTGACGTGCTCGATGATCCCGTACGCCACCGGCGAGTCCGCCGCCGCCAGCTCGCGCGCCTCGCGGACCAGGGCGTTTCCGGAGCTGTACTGCTCCCAGCAGCCGCGGTTGCCGCACGGGCAGCGGTGGCCGCCGGGCACGACCTGCATATGGCCGAACTCTCCGGCGACGCCGTACTTGCCGCGCTTGACCTGGCCGTCCTCCAGGATCGCGCCGCCGATGCCGGTGCCGAGCGTGATCATCACGAGGTGGTCCTCGCCGCGGCCGGCGCCGAAGCGCCACTCGGCCCAGGCGGCGGTGTTGGCGTCGTTGTCCACGAGGACCGGGACCGACAGGCGGCTGGCGAGGCGGTCCCTCAGGGGTTCGTTGCGCCAGGACAGGTGGGGGGCGAACAGCACGCGGTTGCGGTCGGCGTCGACCCAGCCGGCCGCGCCGATGCCCACGGCGTGCACGTCGTGCCGGTCCGAGAGGTCCAGGACCAGCTCGGCGATGGTGTCCTCGACGACCTTGGGGCTCTTGGACTTGTCCGGCGTCTCCGTGCGGACCTTCTCCAGGATGTTGCCGTCGGCGTCCACGACGCCCGCCATCACCTTCGTACCGCCGATGTCGATGCCGACCGTCGGCACGCGGGGTGCCGTCAGGTGTGAGCGGCGCTCCCGGGTGCCGACGGTGCGGAGCACGGTGGCACGGCGGGAGCCGATGGGGGCGGTGAAGTCGCGGTAGGTGCTCATCGCCGCCGATTCTGCCTCACGGGGAGGCAGGGTGCGGAGCAGAGGGGTGGTGCGGATCAGTGCCGAGTGCGGGTGCGTGGGGGCTTGTCGCGCCCACGCGGCGGAGCCGCACATCGATACAGCCCCGCGCCCCTCAGCTGCGCACCAGCAACTGGAATTCGAAGGAATAGCGCGTCGGGCGATACGTGTGCGTGCCGTACTCGACCGCTCGGCCCGTGTCGTCGAACGTGACGCGTTGCATGGTGAGAAGCGGGGCCCCCGCCTCCTCCGCCAGCCGTTCCGCCTCCTCCGTCGTCGCCGCGCGGGCGCCGATCGACTGGCGGGCGCTGTGCAGGGTGATGCCGGCCGCTCGCATCAGGCGGTAGAGGCCGGTGGTCTCCAGTTGGCCGGTGTCGAGGTCGATGAGGCCGGGGGGCAGGAAGTTGCAGAGGTAGGCCATGGGCTCGCCGTGGGCGAGGCGGAGGCGTTCCACGCGGTGGACGTCGCTGTCCTCGGCGACGTTGAGTGCGGCGGCGACCTCGGCGGAGGCGGGTACGAGCGTGTTGACGAGGACCTTGGTGGCCGGGCGCTGGCCCGCCGCCTCCAGGTCGTCGTAGAGGCTGCTGAGCTCCAGCGGGCGCTTGACCTGGCTGTGCACGACCTGGGTGCCCACACCGCGGCGGCGTACCAGGAGGCCCTTGTCGACGAGCGACTGGATGGCCTGGCGGACGGTCGGCCGGGACAGGCCGAGCCGGGCGGCGAGCTCGATCTCGTTGCCCAGCAGGCTGCCGGGGGTCAGCGTGCCGTGCTCGATCGCGGCCTCGAGCTGCTGGGACAGCTGGAAGTACAACGGCACGGGAGAGCTGCGGTCCACGCTCAGCTCGAGCTGCACGGTCGGGTCCACTTCTGGTTTCGGCACGGGCCGAGCGTAGCTCCGTGCGTTGTTGACGGGAAGTTGTGTAGTCAGATTGTCCGGACATTCCGATTGACAGGGGCGGGCTGTGCACGCAGTTTGTTTCCATGCGCATCGGCGTCATCGGTACGGGCCGCATCGGCACAATCCACGCGAACACCCTCAGCCGGCACCGCGACGTCGGCTCCCTGATCCTCACGGACGCGGACGCCTCGCGGGCCCAGGACCTGGCGCACCGGCTGGGTGAGACGGCCGCGCCCGGAGTGGAGGAGATCTTCCGGTGGGGGGTGGACGCCGTGGTGATCACGACGGCGACGTCGGCCCACGCCGAACTGATCGGTCGGGCAGCACGCTCGGGCCTGCCGGTGTTCTGCGAGAAGCCCATCGCGCTGGATCTGCCGGGGACGCTGAGCGCGATCGCCGAGGTCGAGACGGCCGGGACGGTGCTCCAGATGGGCTTCCAGCGCCGCTTCGACGCCGGATACAGGGGCGCTCGCGAGGCCGTGCGCTCGGGCAGGCTGGGGCGGCTGCACACCGTGCGGGCGCTGACCAGTGACCAGACGCCGCCGCCCGCGGAGTGGCTGCCGGTGTCCGGCGGGCTGTACCGGGACACGCTGATCCACGACTTCGACGTGCTGCGCTGGGTGACGGGCCGGGAGGTGGCGGACGTGTACGCGGCCGGATCCGACGCCGGGCCCGCGATGTTCCGCGCGGCGGGCGACGTCGACACCGGTGCCGCGCTCCTCACCCTCGACGACGGCACGCTCGCCACGGTCACCGGCGCCCGCCTGAACGGGGCCGGCTACGACGTGCGCATGGAGCTGGCCGGGGAGCTCGACCAGATCGTGGTCGGCCTGGACGACCGTACGCCGATCGCCTCCACCGAGCCGACCGGGCCGCCGGCCGCGGACAAGCCCTGGACGGGCTTCCTGGAGCGCTTCGGACCCGCCTACGAGGCGGAGCTGAACGCGTTCGTCGAGGTCGTGCGGGGCGAGCGGGCCAACCCCTGCGACGGGCGCGAGGCCCTTCAGGCGCTGCGGGTCGCCGAGGCGTGCGAGCTGTCGCGCCGGGAGCGCAGGCCGGTGCACCTCGCGGAGATCCCCGGCGGGACCGCCTCCCCCTTCGCCTGACGGCGGGGCGGTCAGTGGCCCTCCTGTTCCTCCTCCAGGAGTCCCGCGTCGTACGCCAGCAGCGCGATCTGCACCCGGTTGTTGAGGTCGAGCTTGGCCAGGATGCGGGAGACGTGCGTCTTGACCGTGGCGACACTCATGAAGAGGCCGGTGGCGATCTCGGCGTTGGACAGGCCCCGGCCGACCGCGACGGCGACCTCGCGCTCGCGGTCGTTGAGGGCGGCCATGCGTGCACGGGCGCGTGTGCGGCGGGTGTCGGCGGCGGTGCCGACCGCGTGCCGCATCAGCTGGCGGGTGACGGTGGGCGACAGGACCGGGTCGCCGGCCGCGACCCGGCGTACCGCCGCGAGGATCTCGGTGGGCGGGGTGTCCTTGAGGACGAATCCGGCGGCGCCCGCGCGCAGCGCCCGCAGGACCTGTTCGTCGGCGTGGAAGGTGGTGAGGACCACCACCTGCGGGGCGTCCTTGCGGGCGCGCAGCCGCTCCGTGGCCGTGAGACCGTCCACCGTCGGCATCCGGATGTCCATGAGCACGACGTCCGGGCGGGTGCGGTCGACGAGCGCCTCCACCTCGCCGCCGTCGGCCGCCTCGCCGACGATCTCGATGTCGTCGGCCCCGCCCATCATGAAGGACAGTCCGGCCCGCACCAGCGGATCGTCGTCGACGAGGAGCAGTCTGATCGCAGTCATGGGCCATACGTAATCACGGCCGGGGCGGACGCGGGGCCCGGACGGGCGCCGGCCCGCGCCAACACCTCGTCCGGGGC
Source organism: Streptomyces swartbergensis (assembly GCF_002148965.1). GTDB lineage: Bacteria > Actinomycetota > Actinomycetes > Streptomycetales > Streptomycetaceae > Streptomyces > Streptomyces swartbergensis. The sequence continues at coordinate 8,152 of NZ_NGFN01000342.1, forward strand.
GCGGGGTTGACCGGCCGCGTGCTCAGGCGCGCAGCGTCACCCCGAACAGGGTGCGCAGGCGGCTGATCTCCCACCAGACCACCGCCGTCACCGAGGCGGGACCGCCGATGACGGCGAGGGCCTGGATCACCGGCGGCCCGGGCGGCAGGCCGCCCGCGAGCAGGCTCATGGCGGCGAACTCCCACACCAGCGTGCCGGTCAGCAGGGCGGGGAGCGCGGCGTGCACGGCCGCGGTGTTGAAGCCGGTGCGGACGGCCGGACCGGTGGCGAACCCCACGAAGAACAGCAGCCAGGCCAGGGGCAGGGCGGCCGCGAGGATCAGCCAGGGGGCGGCGCCCGCCGGACCGGAGGAGGGCGTCTGGTTCCGGTCGAGCAGGATGATCGCCCCGCCGAGCAGCGGGACGGCCGTCACGGCGCCGATGTACCAGCCGGCCGACCGCAGGGCGGCCCGCACCCGCACCCGCATGGCCGACCTGGTCTCCGCCGACGCCCACCGGAACAGCACCGCGATGACGACGGGTGCGCTCAGGAGCAGCAGGGGCGGGGTGACCGCCAGCCGCATCATGTACTGCTCCTGGGCCTCGGCGACGTCCTCCGGCTTGCCGTACATGGCGAGCAGCAGCAGGGACATGGCGGCCGCGGTCCAGGCCCGCACCTTCTGCACGCGCGTCACGTGCCGGTCGCCGGCGGCCCGGTGCGTGTGCGGGAACAGGCGGTGGGCCCGGATGCGGGCCGAGCGCGCGAACGAGTAGCACAGCACGAGCGGCAGGAACGCGAACCAGGTGCACGGGGCGAGCAGCACCAGCCACATGCATCMGGAGACCCGCGGCTGCCCCTGCCGCAACAGCTCGCGCACCGACGGCCATTCGCCACCGCGCAGGCCGCCCCACCCCGGGCCCCGGGAGCCCGGCCGCGGCTGGGGAACGTACGGGTACGGCTGGGGGTGCGGCAGATACGGCTGGGGGTGCGGGTAGCCG
>NZ_NGFN01000343.1 GCF_002148965.1 Streptomyces swartbergensis
GGCGCGGGGGTGTGTGGGTGCCGGTTACGGCACATGGGATGCGCTGGATGTTATCCGTACAAGTGACCGCACGGGCCGGGCCTGACCGAATCTTTGGCGACACCGTCACAGGACGTGCCCGGTCACCGGGTCCCGGCGGCGGCGAAACGTGCCACCGCGGACACGTTGGACCTGGTCACGAACGCCGGTCCGGTGAGCACCGGAGCCGTCCCGCCGCCGCTGACATTGCCGTTGGTCCGGTACAGCCACAGGGCGTCCACCGCGAGGTAGCCCTGGAGGTAGGGCTGTTGGTCCACGGCGAACTGCACGTCGCCGCCCTGGACCGCCTTGACGAGGTCCTTGTCGAGGTCGAACGTGGCGACCTTGGCTCTGCTGCCGGCCTGCTCGACGGCCTTGACCGCGCTGAGCCCGTACTGGGCGCCCAGGGTGACGACCTCGTCGATGCTGGAGTCCTGCCGCAGCCGGGACGCGACCGTGGCGGTCACCGCGTTCATGTCGCTGCCGTCCACGTACAGGTTGTCGGTGTCGCCGTCGAACGTCTTCCGTACGCCGGCGCAGCGGGCCTCCAGCGCGACGTTGCCCCGCTCGTGCACGACGCACAGGGCGTGCTTGGCCCTGACGTCGTCCAGCTTGTCGCCGACGGCTCGGCCGGCGACGGACTCGTCCTGGCCGAAGTACTCCAGCAGGCCCGCCGGCCGCCAGGCGTCGATGCCGGAGTTGAGCCCGACGACGGGGATGCCGGCCGCCTTGGCCCGGGCGATCGGGCCCCGCATCGCCGCCGGCTTGGCCAGCGTCACCGCGATGCCGTCGACCTTGTCGCGGACCGCGTCTCGCACCAGCGCGGCCTGCGCGGCCGCGTCGGAGTCGCTGGCGTACGTCAGGTCGATGCCGTCCTTGGCGGCCGCCGCCTCGGCGCCTCTGCGTACCAGGTCCCAGAAGGCGTCGCCCTTGCCGCCGTGCGTGACGAGGGCGACCTTCATCCCGCCGCCCGGCCCGCTCACCGGGTCCGCGTCCGACCCGTCGTCACTGGCGCCGAGGACGGAGCAGCCGGCCACCAGCAGACACACGGCGGACACCAGGGCCGCGACACGGGTGAGTCTCGCGGAGGTGTGCGGCGGGGGAGGAGTGTTCATGAGGGGCGGACCTCGCTGTGCGGCCGAGCAAGAGCAGGGGGAGAGCGCAGGCGGGCCGCACCTGAGCACGGACCGGATGACTCTCGCTGGCCCGGAGCCAACCGTGTGTGACCACCGGGCGTCAAGTGAGCAGCCACATGCCGTGAGTTGCCGCTGCCGCATCGTGATGATCTGTCCGACGGGCCGAACGGCCGAGGTCATCCCCTGGTTTTCCGTACCGTCCGCGCGGTTCGGGCGCCATCGGGTACCCCGCGGGAAAGGGCTCCCTGGGTGGCTGCCGGGGCCCGCCTAGACTGGTGCGGCTCGCAGGACGGCACAGGCGACGGAAGGGACGGCGACGGTGGCGGCAGTCGGCAGTGGTTTCGAGGACCCGCCCGCCGACGTGCTCGCCGAGGCGGCCGCGACCTTCGGGCTGCTGGCCTCGCCCGCCCGGCTGCACATCGTGTGGGCGCTGGCCCAGGGCGAGAGCGACGTGACCGGCCTCGCCGAGCGGGTCGGCGGCGCGCTGCCCGCGGKCAGCCAGCACCTCACCAAGCTGAAGCTGGCCGGACTCGTCCGCTCCCGCCGCGAGGGCCGCCGGCAGGTGTACTACGTCGACGACCCCGACATCGTCGACGTCGTACGGCTCATGGTGGGCCGGCTCACCGACCGCGCGGCGCCGCCGCGCCGCCGCCTCCATGGCCTCTGAGACCGCCGGGGGCACCACCCTGGAGGTGCTGCGGCGGCTGGAGTCGGGGCCCCGGGGACTGACCGAGACGGAGGCCGCGGCCAGGCTGGTCACCCGCGGCGAGAACACCCTGCCGGAACGCCGTACGCCGTCCTGGCCCCGCCGGTGCGCGCACGCCCTGCGCGACCCCTTCACCGCCGTCCTGCTCTGCCTCGGCCTGGTGTCCGCCGCCGTCGCCTCCTGGGGCACCGCCGTGGTGATCCTCGCCCTGGTCGCGGTCAGCTGCGTGCTGCGCGCGAGCGGGGAGCACCGGGCCGACCGCTCCATGGCCGCCCTGCGCGAACTGGTCGCCGGCACGGCCACGGTGCTGCGGCGCGACGACGCCCGGGAGCCGCCCCGGGCGCGGGAGGTCCCGGTCACCGAGCTGGTTCCCGGCGATGTGCTCCGCCTCGGCCCCGGGGACCTGATGCCGGCGGACGTGCGACTGCTCCGGACCCGGGGGCTCGCCGTGTACCAGGGGGTCCTGACCGGGGAGTCGGCGCCGGTGGGAAAGACGGCGGTGGAGGTGCCCGGCGAGGGCGCGGCGGGCGGTGGGTCCGGGGGCCGTGGGTCCGGCGGGTCCGGGCCGCTGTCCTTGTCTGCCGGTGACGTGCCCTCGCTCGCCGGGGACGTGCCGGGCCGGCCCGAAGCCGCCGCCGGCGGATCCGGCGCGCCCGGCGGCAACCCCTTCGAGGCGCCCCAACTGTGTTTCCAGGGGAGTGCTGTCGCCCGGGGCACCGCCACCGCCGTCGTGGTCGCGACCGGGGGCGGCACCCGGTTCGCCGCCGCCCACCGGCAGCCGCCCGCACGCCGGGAGGGCGGTGCCTTCGACCGGTCCGTGCACGGCATCTCCTGGGTGCTGATCCGGTTCATGCTGCTGACGCCGCCGCTCGTGCTGATGGCGAACGCCGCGCTGCGCGGACGCGGTCCGGAGACGCTGCCCTTCGCCGTCGCGGTCGCCGTCGGGCTGACGCCCGAGATGCTGCCGGTGATCGTCACCACCTGCCTGGCCCGGGGCGCCGCCTTCCTCGCCCGTACCCACGGCGTGATCGTCAAATGGCTGCCCGCCCTGCACGACCTGGGCGCGGTCGACGTGCTGTGCGTCGACAAGACCGGCACCCTCACCCAGGACCGGCCGGTCGTCGAACGGGCCCTCGACCCGGCCGGCCGGGACGACCCGGAGGTCCTGCACTGGGCCGCCGTCGGCGCCTGGTGGACCCTCCAGCTCGCCGAACTGCCCGCGCCCGACGCCCTGGACGAGGCCCTGCTGGAGGCGGCCGGGCCGGTGGGCGAGGAGTACGACGGCGTGGACGCCGTGGCGTTCGACCCGGCACGGCGTTTCTCGACCGCCGTGGTGCGTGGCTCCCTCGGGCGCCACACCGCCGTCGTCACGGGCGCCGCCGAGGCCGTGGTGGAGCGCTGTACGACGGAGCCCGGCGAACGCGACCGGCTGCTGGCGCTCGCCGCACAGGAGGCGGACGCCGGGCTGCGGGTGCTGGCCGTCGCGACGGCCGACCGCCCGGCCGGTGCGCGCTGCCCCGAGGCACGAGGCCTGACCTTCCGGGGCCTGGTGACCTTCCGGGACGCCCTCGCCCCGACCGCCGCCGAGGCCCTGCGCGGCCTGGCCGACCGCGGCGTCACCGTGAAGGTCCTCACCGGCGACCACCCGGCCACCGCGGCCCGGGCCTGCCGGGACCTCGGCCTGGATCCGGGGGAGGTACGGACCGCCGCGCAAACGGTGGACACCGAGGCAGTCGGCACGGCGACCGTCGTCGCCCGCTGCACCCCGGAGGACAAGGCCCGTGTCGTCGCAGCCCTGCGCGCCGCCGGGCACACCGTCGGGTTCCTCGGCGACGGGGTGAACGACGTGGCCGCGTTGCGTGCCGCCGACGTGGGCCTCGCACCCCGCTCCGCCGTCGGCGTGGCACGGGAGAGCGCCGACGTCGTCCTCGCCGAGAAGGACCTCACGGCGATCGGCCACGCGATCACCGCGGGCCGGCACGCGAGCGGCAACATCGCCTCGTATCTGCGCGTCACGCTCTCCTCCAACCTGGGCAACGTCGCCGCGATGCTCGCCGCGGGCCTGCTCCTGCCCTTCCTGCCGATGCTCCCGGCCCAGGTGCTCGCCCAGAACCTGTGCTTCGACGCGGCCCAGCTCGCCTTCGCCCACGACCGTCCCGGCGCGGCGGCGCTGCGTGGTCCGGCCGTGCTGCGGCCGCGCTCCTTCCTCCGGTTCGTCACCGGCTTCGGCCTGCTCAACGCGGTCGCCGACCTCGCCACCTTCGCCGTGCTCGCCTTCGCGCTCCACGGCCCCGACGCCGTCGACGACGAAGCCGTGTTCCACTCCGCCTGGTTCACCGAGAACCTGCTCACCCAGGCGCTGGTCATGCTGCTCCTGCGCTCCGGCCGGCGCGTCGAGGGCAGCCGTACGCCCGGCCCGGTCGCTCTCGCGGCGGCCGGTCTCGCCGCCGTCGGCCTGCTGCTGCCGCCGAGCCCCCTCGGCGCGGCCCTCGGCATGACGGCCCTGCCCGCCGCGTACTACCTGCTGCCGGCCGTCGTCCTCGGCCTGTACGCCCTGGCTCTGACGGCGGCCCGGGCCCGGCACCTGCGGCGTCATCCGTAGGTGAGGTCCGAGCAGGGGTTCTCGTCTGCGGAGCGGACCCCGTCGGCCACCTCGGACGGGACGGCGGTCGGAGTCGGGGACGCGGAGGCGGTCGCCGCCGGGCTGTCCGCGTACGACTGTCCCAGCACGACACTGATCCCGCCGGCGGTCACGGGCTGGAGCTGCGCGCCCGGGAAGGCCGCCGCGACGGTCCGGGCCCGGTCCTGAAGGCCGGGGCCGTACTCGACCAGTGTCGTGGTGTGGTCCTGGGCGGTCGCCGTCGCCGTGCCCGCGACGGTGAAGCCGTCCGCGGTGAGAGCGGCGGCGGCGCGGGCGGCCAAACCGGGGACGGAGGTGCCGTTGTAGACGGCGACGTCGATGCCCTCGCCGGAGACCGGCGTGGGGGAGGCGGGAGCCTCGGAAGCCGACGCCCCGGTCTTCTTCCCGCCGGCGTCCTTGCCGTCGATCGTGCGGTCGGCCCTGAGCGCGGCCCACAGCGCGTCGGCGTCCGGCTGCACGATCGCGACCCGTGAACCCTCGTAGCGCCAGGGCAGGGTCACGAACTTCGTGTTGTGCAGGTCGATGTCCTTCAGGGACATCGCGAAGGAGATCAGCTTGTCGGCGGAGCCGAGGCCGGGGTCGACGGTCAGCGACTTCGTGGCGGCCTCGGCCAGCGGCAGCAGCCGCGTCGGGGTGAGGCCCTTGCTCTTCACCTCTTTCAGGAGGCTCGCCACGAACGCCTGCTGGCGCTTGATCCGGCCGATGTCGGAACCGTCGCCGATGCCGTGCCGGATGCGGACGTAGTCCAGCGCCCGCCGGCCCGAGACGGTCTGCTCGCCCTGGTGGAAGAGCAGTCTGCCCGGGGCGGTGAGGTGCGGGTCGAGATCGTTCTCGTACACGTCCTGCGGCAGGCACACCCGCACCCCGCCCACGACGTCCGTCAGCCGCGCGAAGCCCATGAAGTCGACGACGACGGTGTGGTCGACGCGCAGCCCGGTGAGCTGTTCGACCGTGTTCTGGGTGCAGGCGGGGTTGCCCTTGGCGGTCTGGCCGACCGAGTACGCCGCGTTGAACATCGTGTCCGGCTGGGCCTTCGTCCAGCTGCCGTCGGGCAGTCTGCACGACGGGATGGTGACCAGGGTGTCGCGGGGGATCGAGACGGCGACGGCGTGCCGGTGGTCGGCGTAGACGTGGAGCAGGAACGCCGTGTCGGAGCGGCCCACGTCGTCCTTGTCGCCGCCGCCCAGGGCCTCGTTGCCGCCGGTGCGGGTGTCGGAGCCGATGACCAGGACGTTCTCGCCCTTCGACGAGCCGGCCCCGGGACGGTCGTCGGAGAGGCCGCCGGAGTCGAAGGTGCTGATGTCGCCGTCCAGCTTCAGGTACAGCCAGCCGGCACCGGCCCCGGCGAGCACGAGCAGGGCCAGGCACACGGCGAGACCGACCCGCATGCCACGGCCACGCCGGCGACCGCGCCGCCGCCTGCCGTCCCGCTGGGCGGCCCTGTGCCGCGGCGGCTCCGTCCTCCGGTTGCTGGTGACCGTCATCGGAGTCTGCTTGCCTCTCACCCGGGGGTTGTACAGTTGCGCAATGTAGCAACTGTCGACGAGAGGGAGGGCATGACGTGCTGCGCAACGGACTGGAGCCCTGGCATCTGCTGATCGTGGCGATCGCGGTGATCGTCCTGTTCGGCTCGAAGAAACTGCCCGACACGGCGCGTTCGCTCGGCCGCTCGATGCGGATCCTCAAGAGCGAGGTGAGGGCGCTGAAGGAGGAGGATGCCGCGGACCCGGCCTCCGGTGATCCGGCCGGGCCCGCCCAGGCAGTGATGGACGCCGTATCCGAAGGCCAGGTGGTCCTTCACGGCGCGGGTGACGTCGAAGGCGCCGGCGTCCGGGCCGTGCTGCTCCGGGTCGCGTCCGGCGGCGGAGTACGCGGCGAGGATCGCCTCGCCCTTGCGGATCACCTTGCCGTCCGGGCCTCCCAGTTCACCGAGGGGCAGGTCCTCGACGGCGTACCGCAGCGGCAGGCTGGCCACCGGTGCCTCGGCCCGCAGGGTCTCCTCGATCACGTCGTCCCAGGAGGCGCGACCGCCGCGGACGTGCGCGAGCTGGTCGGGGTGGGTGAGCAGCGCGTGGACGGCGTTGTCGAGCAGGTTGACCGTCGTCTCGTGGCCGGCGCTGATCATCAGCATCAGCGTGTCGAGCAGTTCCTGCTCGCTGAGCCGGGTGCCGCTCTCCTCCTCGCGGGCCGCGATCAGCGCGCTGGTCAGGTCGTCGCCCGGCGCCGCCCGTTTGACGGCGACGAGCTCGCCGAGGACGGCGTAGAACCGGGCGTAGATGTCGGCGACTTCGGCGGCGTCGGCCGAGGTGTGGAAGACGCCGTCCACCACGACGCGCAGCTCGGGACCCAACTCCTCGGGTAATCCCAGCAGTTCACCGATGACCTGGATGGGCAGCGGATAGCAGAACTCCTCCCGCAGATCGACCGCGTGGCCGTCCGCACCACCGCCCGCCCCGGCCTTGGCGACCCGGTCGAGCAGCGCAGCGGTGATCTCCTCGATCCGGGGCCGCAGCGCGGCGGTACGGCGGGCGGTGAACGCCTTGGAGACGAGGGTGCGCAGCCGTTTGTGCTCGGTGCCGTAGGCCGTGAACATGTTCCGCACCGAGACCCAGGTGTACAGCGGCCAGTCCGGTGAGACCTCGCCGTCGAGCCAGCGGTGCCAGTGCCGGCGTGCGTCCTTCGACACCCGCGGGTCGGTGAGCAGCCGCTTGAGCAGCGGGGCGCTGCTGACCGCCCAGGCCGGGACACCGTGGGGGAGTTCGACGGGGGTGACGGGTCCGCGCTCGCGGATCCGGTCGGCCTCGCCGTGGATGTCGCGGCCGGTCGGGTCGATCACTACCGGGTGTGTGAACTCCATGGGACTCTCCCTGGGCTGGCGGCGGTTGTCATGACACGCGGACGCCTCGTGGGCGGGTGCGCGACACGCCCAGCCAAGTGGCCGCGGCCGGGCGGCGCCAGAGGGCGGAGAATCACTGGCCTGATTCAGGCGGCCTGGCCGACCTCCTGCTCCAAGGCCTGTGCCGCCGCCTCGGCGGCCCGTGCCTGCTTCCTGCGCTGCCGCCGGCTGACGCGCGGCTCCTGGTCCGGCAGCCACCCGAAGGTGAGGCAGCTCCCGACCACGCCCAGGAGCAGCCCCACGAAGAAGCCGCCCAGGTTGGCGGTCAGCCAGGTCCCCAGGGAGACCAGCACCCCGATGACCGAGTAGAACAGGCGCTGGGAGGGGTTGAAGAGGATCAGCACGCCGCACAGCAGCATCACGGCCGGGAGCAGATAGCCGGCCAGGCCCTGCATGCCGACGTGCAGGATGACGTCCAGCGACGCCTTCAGGGTGAGCAGCACCTCCGCTCCGCCCAGGGCGAGCAGCAGCCCGCCCCAGAAGGGACGGCCCGCCCGCCACCGGCGGAAGGCGGGCCGGATCTTCCCGCGCGGGCCGCCGGGCATCAGCAACCCGACCCGCTGAAGCCCAGTTTCAGCCCGGGCAGCTTGAACACACCGGCGGTCGTGGCGTAGTTGGTCTGCCGTAGCTTGGCGATGCGCACGGTGTCGGACTGCTGGCTGAACACGCCCTTCGGCCCGCGGCCCAGCGGCCCGGCCTTGTCGAGCGTGCTGGCGTCGTTGCCGATCTCGATGTTCCTGAAGGCCGCGTCGCCCGAGAGCTCCGTGGAGTCGGTGGTCAGGTCCCTGGCCCGGACCTTCTCCGCACCGCCACCCGCCCTGATGACCAGGTTCGTGCCGCCCAGGTCCACGCTCTGGCACAGCTTGGTGAGCGTCGCGTTCTTGATCACGGAGGTGACGACCAGCACCTGACCGCCGGTCTCACCCGCGTTCGGGCTGCCCTCGGCCATCTCGTCCAGGCCGCCGAACTGTGCGAAGCCGGTGCCGTTCAGCTCCGTGGCGGTGACCGTGAACGGCATGCCGGAGATGGCGAACTGCACGCCCAGCGCCCCTTCGGCGGTGAGGATCGCGAGGCCGGCGGCGACCGCGGCGGCCGGCACCGCCATCACCGCGGCCCGGCGTGCCCGGACCCGCCCGCGTCGCGCGGGAACCTCACCGACGTCGGCGGTGGCGGGGCCTTCCGGTCTTTCGGAGATGTGCTCGGCGGAGGAGGTCATGTCTGCTCCAGGTGCGTGTCGGTGCGGATCGGACTTCGGGGGGCACGTTGCCCTGGCGCGGACACCGGCCGCGTGCGCACGTCTCCCCGCAACTCCCGGTGGCTGCAAGGGCTTTCTCGTTACGCCGCAGTAGCGATTCGGAAGTTACCGGGGGTTACATGAAGGGTCAAGGGAAGTGTGAACAAAGAGTGTGGGATGTGCGCCGCATGTGAGTCACCGTCCTTCGGAAACTCTCAGCGAGCGCACAACTCCCTTGCGAGGCCTTGACGTTGACTGACGCCCAGGTCTACAACTCTCCTCGTCTCACCGGATCCGTGGCGCCGGATCCGCCACGCGGCACCGTCCGCGTGTCCCGGACCGCTCGTCCCGTGCGGGCGGCTCGCCGCCCGGTGCGTCCGCACGGGCTTTCCACTGCCCGAGTCCGACCCTCCACGGCACCGGCACGGGCCCTTCCCGAGAGCGCCGTGCCACCAGCC
>NZ_NGFN01000344.1 GCF_002148965.1 Streptomyces swartbergensis
GCCCAGGCGCAACAGAGCATGTAGCAGCAGAGCATGCAGGGCCCACCCCGTCCACGGGGCCTGTGGATAACTTCAGGGGCTGTCGGCGGCGTGGGATAGCTTCGAATCGTGAACGCCAACAGCCCCGAAGCCACCCCGGGCCCCGAGCAGGCCGCCCCCGGCACGGCCGACACCGCCGCCCCCGGCCGTATCGTCCTGCTCACCACCAGCCATCGCGTCGCCCCCGGCCTGCTGTCCTGGCCCGCCTGGCAGGCACTGCACGCGGCCGACCAGGTGCTGTGCGCGGACGGCGCGCACCCGCAGCTGCCGTATCTCCGCGAGGCGGGGATAACCGTCGACGAGGCGTCCCCGGCCGCCCAGGAGCTGGTCGACGCCTGCGCCGGCGGCCGCACGGTGGTCGTCGTGGCGACGGGCGAGGGCGAGCCGGCCCTGACGGACGGCCTGGCGCGCCTCGCCGGTACCGGCCGCGTCGCCATGCCCGAGCTGGAGCTGCTCCCCGCCTCCTACGACCTGCCGGGCGCCCGCCTGCTCGATCTTGTCCAGGTCATGGACCGCATCCGCGCCGAGTGCCCGTGGTCGTCCCAGCAGACCCACAAGGGCCTCGCCAAGTACGGCATCGAGGAGGCGTACGAACTCGTCGAGGCGATCGAGGAGGGCGACCGCGACGAACTGCGCGAGGAGCTCGGTGACGTCCTCCTCCAGGTCGTCTTCCACGCCCGGATCGCCGAGGAAGGCCGCCCGGAAGAGGGGGAGAGCCCCTTCTCCATCGACGACGTCGCCGCCGGCATCGTCGCCAAGCTGATCCACCGCCACCCGCATGTCTTCGGCGACGAGACGGCCACCACGCCGGAGGAGGTCAAGGCGCACTGGCTGCGCACCAAGGCGGTCGAGAAGCAGCGCGCCTCGATCACCGAGGGCATCCCCCTCGGCCAGCCCGGCCTGGCCCTCGCCGCCAAGCTGGCGTCCCGGGCCCGCACGGCGCACCTGGACATACCGCTCCCGCCCGTCGAGGGCATCGGCTACGACCTGCTGGCCCTGGCGGTCCGCGCGGAGTCGGAGGGCGTCGACCCGGAGGCGGCCCTGAGAGCGGCGGCCCGCGCGTACCGGGACGCCATCAGGGAGGCCGAGGGCCGGGACCGACGTCCGTGACGCGGTGCCCGGCGGGTCAGTCCCGCCAGTCCAGCTGCGCTTGGGGGATCCCGAGGGAACGGGCGTGRTCCTGTGCCCGCCGACGGCCCTCCGCGCGCCCGCGTGGATCCTGGCCGCGCGGATAGCGGAAGACCTCGCCGGGAAAGACCACGAACGCCTCGGCGGCGGTGTTGTAGTTGACGTACCAGCCCCCGGCCGGGTCCAGGCACGCGGCCAGCCGCTCGGCCAGAGGCTCCGCGTCGGCCTCCTCCCCGGTGAAGTCCAGGAGCGTCCACCGCTGCGGCTGCCCGGCCGCCGCGCCCTCCACCTCCACCCTGGCGATCTTCGTGACGCGCAGCGGGACACCGGCCAGCTCGGCCCCTACCCGCAGGCTCTCCGCGATCAACACGCCTTCGAGCACCCGGTCCTCCTCTGTTCCGACGCGGCGAGAGTAGCGACGACCTCTGACAGCGGCGTCCGGCGGTCCCCCGGGCGCTGCGTAGGGTCGTGGCATGCAACGTGAAGTGCCCGGCGTGCCCGGCGTGCCCGAACTGTTTTCGTGGGAGTTCGCCACCGACCCCTATCCCGCCTACGCCTGGCTCCGCGAGCACGCCCCCGTGCACCGCACCAAGCTGCCCAGCGGCGTGGAGGCCTGGCTGGTCACGCGGTACGCCGATGCCAAGCAGACGCTCGCCGACCACCGGCTCTCCAAGAACCCCGCGCATCACGACGAACCCGCGCACGCCAAGGGCAAGACCGGCATCCCCGGTGAGCGCAAGGCCGAGCTGATGACGCATCTGCTCAACATCGACCCGCCGGACCACACCCGGCTGCGGCGGCTCGTGTCCAAGGCGTTCACGCCCCGCCGGGTCGCCGAGTTCGCGCCACGGGTGCAGGAGCTCACGGACGGGCTCATCGACGGGTTCGCGCGGAAGGGATCCGCCGACCTCATCCACGAGTTCGCGTTCCCGCTCCCCATCTACGCCATCTGCGACCTGCTCGGCGTCCCCCGCGAGGACCAGGACGACTTCCGCGACTGGGCGGGGATGATGATCCGTCACCAGGGCGGGCCCAGGGGCGGCGTGGCGCGGTCCGTGAAGAAGATGCGCGGCTACCTCGCCGACCTCATCCACCGCAAGCGGGAGGCGCTGCCCACCGAGCCCGCCCCCGGCGAGGACCTCATCTCCGGTCTCATCCGCGCCTCCGACCACGGTGAGCACCTCACCGAGAACGAGGCGGCGGCCATGGCGTTCATCCTGCTGTTCGCCGGCTTCGAGACGACCGTGAACCTGATCGGCAACGGCACCTACGCCCTGCTCACCCATCCCGAGCAGCGCGCGCGGCTCCAGGCGTCCCTCGCCGCCGGGGAGACCGGCCTCCTGGAGACCGGCGTCGAGGAGCTCCTGCGTTACGACGGGCCCGTCGAACTCGCCACCTGGCGGTTCGCCACGCAGCCGCTCACCATCGGCGGGCAGCGGATCGCTCCCGGCGACCCGGTCCTCGTCGTCCTGGCCGCCGCGGACCGGGACCCGGAGCGGTTCGCCGATCCGGACGTGCTCGACCTCGCCCGCCGCGACAACCAGCACCTCGGTTACGGCCACGGCATCCACTACTGCCTCGGCGCCCCGCTCGCCCGCCTGGAGGGCCAGACCGCGCTCGCCACGCTCCTCACCCGCCTTCCGGACCTGCGGCTCGCCGCGGATCCGGCCGAGCTGAGGTGGCGCGGCGGCCTCATCATGCGCGGGCTGCGCACCCTGCCGGTGGAGTTCACACCGACACCGAGGTGACACGCCGTCAGGAATGTGATCTTCACGTGATCCGCGCGGCATGAACTTGTGACAAGTGATCGTCTGCCGATACGTTCACCCATCAGCGCGGCCCGGGACCCTGCGTCGCGCCGGTCACTGCTGTCTCGCGAAAGGTCTCCGTATGCTCTCCGGGAACGGTCGGCACCGTCGCCCCCGCCAGGCTCCGGCTCTCCTCGTCGCGGCCGGAGTGACCGGCTCCGCCATCGCGATCCCGCTCCTCGGAGCCTCCGGCGCCAGCGCGGCCGACGGCACGACCTGGGACCGGGTCGCGGACTGCGAGACCGGCGGCGCCTGGAGCCAGAACACCGGCAACGGATACTTCGGCGGCCTCCAGTTGTCCCAGGAGGACTGGGAGAACCACGGCGGCCTCGACTACGCCCCGAGCGCCGACCTGGCCAGCCGTTCCCAGCAGATAGCCGTGGCCGAGAGAATCCTCGCCGACCAGGGGGTCGGCGCGTGGCGTACCTGCGGGCTGCTTTCCGGCCTCCAGCAGGACAAGGATTCGGGCACGTCCGACTCGTCCACCCCGACGGACTCGCCCGGATTGCTCGACTCCACCGAGTCGTCTCCTTCGTCTTCTCCGTCCTCGTCGCCGTCTCCTGACGCGCCGTCGACCTCGCAGGACGAAACGGCCAAGTCCGACAAGTCGTCCGATTCTACCGATTCCTCGACGCAGGATCGGTCACAGGATCAGTCGCAGAAGCAGGAGCCCGACAGCTCCCTCTCGGCCACTTCCGACAGTGACGAGTCTGATAATTCCCAGCAGAACGACGCCTCTTCGGCCCTGACCGACACCGGCTCCGGCCGCCACCGTGGCCCCAGCGCCGACGAGAAGCCCGCGCCCGCGGACGGCCGTACGGACGAAGCCACGGGCCGGCACGCATCGCGCGGCGACGACGCCTCGCGCGAGGCGACGGACGGCTCCTACGTCGTCCGTCCCGGCGACAGCCTCTGGTCCATCGCCGACTCCCTTGACCTCAGCGGCGGATGGCGCGCGCTCTACGTCGGGAACGAGGCGGCCGTCGGCGTCGACCCGAACCTCATCCGCCCCGGTCAGAAGCTCACGGTACGGGTCGAAGCGGACGACGAGTAGCTGGTGGTGCAGTCCGGAAACGGGGGCGGAAGTCACCCCGAAACCACCCGAGTTCACGTCACCGTTCGCGCTGAATGTCGCTTATGAGCCGGTGAGAGATAGATCTCAGAAGCCCTGATCGTCTTTGAAATTCCGCGGATCGCATGTCTACGGTCGTGACCGCTCGTCACCGCGAGCCCCGGCTGCCGCAACGCCGAATCCTGCCAGCGGCCGCACGGGAACAGTCGTCGCGTCAAGCGCCGTAGGCAGGAGCGGGGGACCCAAGGTAAGTGCCGGGCCCGGCGGTCGAGGCAACTCGACGGCAGGTCCGGCTTGGGGTGAAGCCGTGTCCCGGGAGGGACGCGGCCGGGCAACTCAACCGGCCCGAACCCGACAGCTCACCTCGCAGGCGTCGGTGAGGGGATCTCTCCATGCTGTTTTCCGGCAAGGGCACGCACCGCCGTCCGTCCAAGGCCTCTCGGGTCATCGCCATCGCCGGTGTCACCGGTGCCGCCGTCGCCGCCCCGCTGATGGCGGTCGGCAACGCCTCCGCCGCCACCGCCTCCGAGTGGGACGCCGTCGCCCAGTGCGAGTCCGGCGGCAACTGGTCCATCAACACCGGCAACGGCTACTACGGCGGTCTGCAGTTCTCCGCCTCCACCTGGTCCGGCTACGGCGGCACCAAGTACGCCTCCACCGCCGACCAGGCCACCAAGGCCCAGCAGATCGAGATCGCCGAGAAGGTCCTCGCGAGCCAGGGCAAGGGCGCCTGGCCGGTCTGCGGCAAGGGCCTGTCGAGCGCCGGCTACACCGGCGGCGGCTCCTCCTCGGGCGACTCCGCCTCGAACAGCTCGTCGCAGAGCACCGAGACCCGCCAGACCGAGCAGCAGCCGGCCTCCCGTTCCGAGGAGCGCCCGGCCGCCAAGAAGACCGTCACCACCCCGACCGGCAAGAAGGTCAAGAAGGGCGACGGCGAGTACAAGGTCGTCAAGGGCGACACCCTCAGCTCCATCGCGACCGAGCACAAGGTCGAGGGCGGCTGGGCGAAGCTGTTCGAGCTGAACAAGGACATCGTCCAGGACGCCAACCTCATCTACCCGGGCCAGCAGCTGCACCTGAAGTAAGCGGCGGCCCATCCCCGTCCCCACGGGCTCCCCGCCCCGGTGCGTGTTCCCCCGTACGCACCGGGGCGGGGTTTTTTCTGCCGGTTTTTTCTGCCGGTCTTTGCGATCCGGCTTTGTTCCGTTCGGAAACAATTTACTCTCGGTTCTGTCCATGGGGTGGGCGACCCGGTGGCCGATCGCGCGGAGCCGGTTAGGCTCATGTCGCGAGCCACCGCGGCCCGCACCGCGCCGGGTCCGAGCGGCCCGCGTACCCGCGTCACATCAAGAAGGAGATGCTCGTGCCGTCCATCGACGTCGTCGTAGCCCGGGAAATCCTGGACTCCCGAGGCAACCCCACGGTCGAGGTCGAGGTCGGCCTCGACGACGGCAGCACCGGTCGTGCCGCCGTCCCGTCCGGCGCCTCCACGGGCGCCTTCGAGGCCATCGAGCTGCGCGACGGCGACTCGAACCGCTACCTCGGCAAGGGTGTGGAGAAGGCCGTCCTCGCGGTCATCGAGCAGATCGGCCCGGAGCTGGTCGGCTACGACGCCACCGAGCAGCGCCTGATCGACCAGGCGATGTTCGACCTGGACGCCACCGACAACAAGGGCTCCCTCGGCGCCAACGCCATCCTCGGCGTCTCCCTCGCCGTCGCCCACGCCGCGTCCGAGGCCAGCGACCTGCCGCTGTTCCGCTACCTGGGCGGCCCGAACGCGCACCTGCTGCCGGTGCCGATGATGAACATCCTGAACGGCGGCTCGCACGCCGACTCCAACGTGGACATCCAGGAGTTCATGATCGCCCCGATCGGCGCGGAGTCCTTCTCCGAGGCCCTGCGCTGGGGCGCCGAGGTGTACCACACGCTGAAGAAGGTCCTGAAGTCGAAGGGCCTGGCCACCGGCCTCGGCGACGAGGGCGGCTTCGCCCCGAACCTCGGCTCCAACCGCGAGGCCCTCGACCTCATCCTCGAGGCGATCAACGAGGCCGGCTACACCCCCGGCGAGCAGATCGCCCTCGCGCTCGACGTCGCCGCGTCCGAGTTCTACAAGGACGGCGTCTACACCTTCGAGGGCAAGGACCGCTCGGCGGCCGAGATGACCGAGTACTACGCGGAGCTCGTCGACGCGTACCCGCTCGTCTCCATCGAGGACCCGCTGTTCGAGGACGACTGGGAGGGCTGGAAGACCATCACCGACAAGCTCGGTGACAAGGTCCAGCTCGTCGGCGACGACCTGTTCGTCACCAACCCCGAGCGCCTGGCCCGCGGCATCGAGGAGGGCGCGGCCAACGCGCTCCTGGTCAAGGTCAACCAGATCGGTTCGCTCACCGAGACCCTGGACGCCGTCGAGCTGGCCCAGCGCAACGGCTTCAAGTGCATGATGTCCCACCGCTCCGGCGAGACCGAGGACGTCACCATCGCCGACCTGGCCGTCGCCACCAACTGCGGCCAGATCAAGACCGGTGCCCCGGCCCGCTCCGAGCGCGTCGCCAAGTACAACCAGCTGCTGCGCATCGAGGAGATCCTCGACGACGCGGCGGTGTACGCCGGCCGCAGCGCGTTCCCGCGCTTCAAGGGCTGACCGGCACATAAGAGGCAGCGTCGTACGTACGTCCCCGTACTCGGTCCCGTACCGTGTCCGGGGACGTACGCGCGTATGACGGTGGAGCGGGAGGCGGACAGACATGGCCGTGAAGGACCGGGACCGGTTCTCCACCGCGACCAGGATCCGGGTGCTCGGCGAGCAGACCGCGGCCCGGGTCTACCGCTCCCAGACCAAGCGTCAGGCCCGCCGCTCCCGGCTGACCGGCCGGGCCGCGCTGCTCGCCCTGGTGATGTGCTCGCTGATCGTGGCCCTGGCCTACCCGATGCGCGAGTACGTCTCGCAGCGCGCCGAGATCGACGACCTCCAGCGCGAGCAGCAGCAGGCCCGGCAGCGCGTCGAACGGCTGCGCGACCTGAAGGCGCGCTGGCAGGACGACGCGTACGCCGAGCAGCAGATCCGGAAGCGGTTGCACTATGTCATGCCGGGGGAGACGGGGTTCATCGTCGTCGACCCGCACGCGGCGCGGCAGTCGCACGCCGACCTCGGGGCGGCCGACCGCCCCTGGTACTCGAACGTCTGGGACGGGGTCGACAAGGCCGACGCCTCCGACCAGTGAAGTGACCCGAGAGAACACCCAGAGAAAGACAGCCTGAACACAGTCATGGAAACGCCCCCGCCGACCACTCCGCGCACCGAGCCCACCGACGCGGACGTCGAGGCCTTCAAGCAGCAGCTCGGCCGGCCCCCGCGCGGCCTGCGCGCGATCGCGCACCGGTGCCCGTGCGGGCAGCCCGACGTCGTCGAGACGGCCCCGCGGCTGCCGGACGGGACGCCGTTCCCCACGCTGTACTACCTGACGTGCCCGCGCGCCGCCTCGGCGATCGGCACGCTGGAGGCGAACGGCGTGATGAAGGAGATGACCGAGCGGCTGGCCTCGGACCCGGAGCTGGCGGCGGCGTACCAAGCGGCGCACGAGGACTACATCCGGCGCCGCGACGAGATCGACGAGCTGAAGAACTTCCCGAGCGCGGGCGGCATGCCGGACCGGGTGAAGTGCCTGCACGTGCTGGTGGCGCACTCGCTGGCCGCAGGGCCCGGCGTGAACCCGCTCGGGGACGAGGCGATCGCGATGCTGCCGGAGTGGTGGCTCAAGGGCCCGTGCGTGACGGCCGCCGAGGAGGACGCCCAGTGACCCGTGTCGCCGCCGTGGACTGCGGTACGAACTCCATCCGGCTCCTGGTCGCCGACGCCGACCCTGTTACCGGCGAGCTGGTCGACCTGGACCGCCGTATGACGATCGTGCGGCTCGGGCAGGGCGTCGACCGCACCGGCCGGCTCGCCCCCGAGGCGCTCCAGCGGACCTTCGCGGCCTGCCGCGAGTACGCCGGGATCATCAAGGAGCGCGGGGCGGAGCGGCTGCGGTTCGTGGCGACCTCGGCCTCCCGGGACGCCGAGAACCGGGACGAGTTCGTGCGCGGCGTGCTGGACATCCTGGGCGTCGAGCCCGAGGTGATCTCCGGGGACCAGGAGGCCGAGTTCTCCTTCACCGGCGCCACCAAGGAGCTCGCCGGGCGCGACCACCTGGCGAAGCCCTACCTCGTGGTGGACATCGGCGGCGGCTCGACCGAGTTCGTCGTCGGCGACGACCATGTCCGTGCGGCACGCTCGGTGGACATCGGCTGTGTCCGCATGACCGAGCGTCACCTGGTCCGGGACGGGGCCGTGACCGACCCGCCGACCGAGGAGCAGATCGCGGCGATGCGGGCGGACATCGAGGCCGCCCTCGACCTCGCCGAGGAGACGGTTCCGCTGCGCGAGGCCCGCACGCTGGTCGGCCTGGCCGGGTCCGTGACGACCGTGTCGGCGATCGCCCAGGAGCTGCCCGAGTACGACTCGGCCGCCATCCACCACTCCCGCGTCTCCCGCGAGAAGGTCCGCGAGATCACCGACTGGCTGCTGCGCTCCACGCACGCCGAGCGCGCGGCCGTGCCCTCGATGCATCCGGGCCGGGTCGACGTGATCGGGGCGGGGGCGCTCGTCCTGCTGTCGATCATGGAGCGGATCGGCGCGGAGGAGGTCGTCGTCAGCGAGCACGACATCCTCGACGGCATCGCCTGGTCCGTCGCTTAGAACAGGCTCCAGGCCGCTTCTGAGCAGGCAAGGATCACGTTTGAGCGGGTCCGGGGGGCTCGCATGAGCCCCCTGGGGGCAGGCCCCCGGAAAAGTTCGTGAAGTTCTTCACAAGGAATTCGGCACTCCAGAGCGACGAGAAGGCCCGCGTTGACCCTTCTGGGGGCTCAACAGCCCTTTGAACATGTTCAGAAGCATGGTATGAGCGCGCCCGGACAGGTGGCCGGAGGAGGGTTCGACGGGGGGCTCACAGG
>NZ_NGFN01000345.1 GCF_002148965.1 Streptomyces swartbergensis
GCCGCACACCATGTCGCTGGCGACCTCCGACGAAGCCGGCCTGCCCGACGTACGGATCGTCATGCTGCACGGCGCCGACGAGACCGGCTGGTCCTTCGCGTCCCACGCCGGCAGCCGCAAGGGCCGCCATCTCACCGCCCGCCCGTACGCCGCGCTCTGCTTCTACTGGCCGGTCCTCGGCCGGCAGGTACGGGTCCGCGGCCCGGTGTCGGCGGCCCCGTCCGAGGAGGCCCAAGGCGACCTCCACGCCCGCTCGACGGGCGCGCTGGCCGCGGCACTGACCGGCCGCCAGAGCGAGATCCTGGGCTCCGTGGAGGAGTTGGCACGGGCCTCGGAGTCGGCGTGGGACCGGGCCCGGAGCGAGCCGGAGGCTCCCGTACCGTCCTGGACCCTGTACCGGCTGCGGCCGGAGGAGGTGGAGTTCTTCCAGGGAGACGAGGCGCGGCGGCACGTACGGCTCCGCTATCGGAGCACGGAGGAAGGGTGGACGCGGGAACTGCTGTGGCCGTGAACGGGCTTGGGCGTATCGCGCGTTGCATGTTCCGGGATGCGGGTCGGGGGTTACGGCGCGTCGCGTGTTCCGGGATGCGGGTCTGGGGTTACGGCGCGTCGCGTGTTCCGGGATACGGGCCTGGGGTTACCGCGCGTCGCGTATCCCGGGATAGGGGCCCGGGGTTACCGCGCGTTGCGTACGCCGAGAATGTAGGCCGCGGTGAGCGCGACGGCACGGTCCGCGTCATGCGACAGATCCGCGAGGGTACGTGACGCCGTGCTTCCCGGGATGTCCGCGAGCGCCTGTGTCAGCCGTAGCCGTGCGGACGATCCGACGGTGCCGTCGGTGAGGCAGTCGACGAGCCTGGCAGCGATCTGATCCGCCAAGGCGGGACGACCCGCCAGCGCGCTCAGTGCGTCCGCCGCGTCGACGTCGTTCGCCTCCTCGACGATCATGTCGATGAGCGTCGGGACCGCGTCGGCCACTCCACGTGGCCCGAGCGCCACAGCCGCATACCTGCGGACCACGATGTCGGGGTGCGCGAGGGCGTCCCGCAGCAGGGCGGTCGCCTTGCCGCTCGGAATCTCGGCGATGGACTGGACGGCACGCTTCCGCACCTCGGCCGCCGGTGAGCCGAGACCCTCCGCCAGCAGCGCCGGTGCGCCGTCGCCCGATTGCGCCAAGGCCCATCGAAGGGCTCCGGCCACATTCGGGTCCGTCTCGCTCAGCGCTGCCTCGACCAGTGCTTCCACCGGCACCGGGACCTCTTCGACCGAGGACAGGGCCGCGCGCTGGCGCGTCCCTGCGCTCTTCGAGCCCAACGCCTGGAGAAGGGCGACGATCTGCAGGACGTCCTCCCAGCCGGCTGGCTCCGCGGCACCGATCCGGCGGAGTCGCGTGAGCAGCTCCGTCTCGGCTGCGATGCGTTCCCGCGTCTGGCGGATGAGGTCGTCGACGAGTTCCGAGGGCGTGAAGCCGGGATCGTCGAGCGCGCGCCCGACGTCACGCAGCGACAGCCCCAGCGACCGCAGGCTCTCGATATGGAAGATCCGCCGGATGTCCTCACCGGAGTACTCGCGATAGCCGGCACCGGTACGACCCGTCGGCCGCACGAGCCCGAGCGAGTCGTAGTGCCTGAGCATGCGGGCGCTGACCCCGGACCGCCGTGCCACATCACCGATCAACACTGCCTGTCACTCCTCCTGGCCGGCCGCGCCGAGGACCACGACGCGCTTCGCCTCCTCGATCGCGAACTCGAACCCGGCATCCGGGTCGCGCGACAGCCGTTCCGTGGCGATCGCGTGCGCACGCACCCGGGGGTCGGGATCGGTCATCGCCGCGCGCAGGATCGGCATGGTCCCCTCACCGAGCGCGATCAGCGCCCGGCTGAGACTCAACCGCGTCTCCCGCTCGCCGCGCCCGAACTGTGTCACCAGCACGTCGGCCAACTCCTGCTCCTCACCCTCGGGCACGAGAACGACCGCCGCTCGCCAGGCGCTGCGCGCCACCTCGTCGTCGGCGTCGGTCAGCAGCGCCCGCGTGATCGCCGGCCACGCCCGCCGGTCTCCGATCTTGGACAGCGTGTGCAACGCCTGGCTCCGTGCCTGCGCACGCTCCGAGCGGAGTTCGCCGACGAGCCCTGGGACCGTCATCGATGCCGGGTGGCGGGTGAGCGCCCAGGTGAGCATTTCACGGACGTGGAACTCCGGCTCGACCGCGCATCGTTCGATGAGCCTGCCGATGAACCGCGGGTCGGGGGTCGTGCCGACCGCCAGCGCCGCCCGCAGCCGCACCGACGGGCTGCTGTCCTCCAGCCCCTGGAGAACTCGAACCGTATCCGTGTCCTGTTGCGGCATGCTCATCGGGACCACCTCCTCGGCACAGTGAAGGCCTTGTCACGGTGTCAAGGTCAAGCGGTCGCGGACCGTCCGGTGAAGTCGTACGCCGCGAAGTCCGCCACCGGCCGGTACCCGATCCGCTGGTACAGGCCGTTGCTGGTCGGGTTCGACAGGTCCGTGAAGAGGAGCACCTCCCGCGCTCCGGCGGCCAGGGCGGCGCGGCTGACCTCGGCCGTGGCGGCGCCCGCGTAGCCGCGGCCGCGGAGGTGGGGCGGGGTGTAGACCGGGGCGACGCGGACCTGGCCGGCGACCTGAAGGGTCGTTCCGGCCATGGCGGCGGGGGTGCCGTCGGGCGTCTCCCAGAACGTGATGCCGCCCTGCTCGATACGGGCGTTCGCCCACTCGGCGGCGTCCGCGAAGACGCCCGTGCCGACGGCTGCGACGAACTCATCGTGCCAGCGGATGAGTTGCTCGCGGTCCGCCTTACCGGCGATGCGGGGCCCGCCGGGCGGCAGGGGTCGGGGCACGGTCAGGGTGCCGAGCCGGTAGAGCCGCTGGCGCTGACGGAGGGTGGCAGTGGCGCCCGTGTGCCGCTGCCAGGCCTCGGCGAACGCGGTGGCGGTGTCGCGGTCGGCGTGCACGCCGGGCAGGCGTTGCCCGAGGGCGGCCAGCCGTGCGGCCAGCGCATCGGCCTCCTCGGCCGTCAGGACGGTGAGGTTCAGCCGGTGCGGTGGTGTGCGGAAGAACGTCGCCCGGACCGCGCCGTCCTGTTCCAGCACGCCGAACTCCGGCACTCCCTCGCCGTAGATGTGCCGGCCGCGGGTGCGCAGGTTCTCCGTCACGGTCAACGGGAGGGTGTGGAGATCCGGCTGGGAGTGGAGGAAGGCGCCGGCTCGGGTCAGGAAGGCGTCGAGGTCCCGGGTGAGGTGCCAGTCGTCGGTGGGCATGGCCCATGATGCCGCCCGGGCCCCGGCCGGCACCTCCGAATTACGCCCCGGGCCCTCGACCCGCATCCCGCTCCGGTTCCGCATCCGGTTCGGCATCCACATCCGCATCCGCATGCGGTTCCGGATCCGTCGCCAGCCGGGCGTGCAGGTGGGCGTCCCGGAACGCGTCGTGCCGGCCCTCCTGGAAGATCGCCCCGCGCAGGGTTCCCTCGTACGCGAATCCGCACCGTTCGGCGATCCGGCAGGAGGCGTCGTGGCCGACGGCGTGGTCCAGTTCCAGCCGGTGCAGGCCGAGTTCGGTGAAGGCCCAGTGGGCGGCGAGCAGGAGGGCCCGGGTGGCGACGCCCTGGCCGCGGGCCTCGGGGAGCACCCAGTAGCCGACGCGGGCGACCTTCACGTGGTACTTGATCTCGTTGACGCCGATGTGGCCCAGCGCCGTGTCGCTGCGGGCGTCCGCGACCCGGAACGACATGGACGTGCCCTCCGCCGCGCTCTGTGCCCGCGTGCGCAGCGACTCCCGGGCGCTCGTCCGGTCCGTGACCAGCCTCAGCGGGGTGTTCCAGCGCTGGAACTCCGGGTCCCGCAAGCCGCGCAGCCATGTCTCGACGTCGGAGCCGGATGCGGCGTCCCAGGGGCGGAGACGGAGGCCGCGGCCGTGGATTTCCGGGAGGGGGCCGGTCAGGGACCGGCCGCGTATGGGGGCCATGGGGCCATTCAAGCGCGTGGGGCGGTGCCGTTCACCCGCCAGCCGCGCCCGGCACGACCCGGAACACCGGGATCCCTTCCCGGAAGGCGACCTCCAGTTCCGCCCCGGCGGACAGTTCCTCCGCCGAACCCATTCCCACGACCTCCGTCATCATCCGCGGCCCCTCGGCGAGGTCGACCACGGCGGCGACGTACGGCGTGCGTTCCGCGAAGGGCGGCAGGTCGTTGCGGTGGACGACGGACCAGGTGTAGAGGGTGGCGCGGCCGCTCGCGGGCTCCCAGGTGACGTCCTCGCTCCAGCAGTGGGGGCAGAACTCGCGCGGGTAGTGGTGGGCCCGGCCGCAGGCCCGGCAGCGGCGGATCAGCAGCCGGCCCTCGGCTGCCGCCTCCCAGTACGTCCGGGTGAAGGCGTCCGGTTCGGGCAGGTCGAAACGCCCCGCCATCAGAACAACCCCAGCGCGCTGTCCAGGGACCAGGTCTGCCAGGACATCCCGAACAGCCCGACCACCGTCATCAGCGCCATCATGGAGTTCTGCCCCTGCTCGGCGACGTCGTGGATCATGAGGGTGAAGTAGAGGGCGTTGAGGAGAAAGCCGCCGACCAGGGCGATCGGGGTGAGGAAGCCGGTGATCAGGCCCAGTCCGAGCGCGAGTTCCGCGTAGACGACGACGTACGCCATCGTGCGCGGGTGTGGCGCGACGACCGAGTCGAAGCCCGAACGGACGGCGCTCCAGCGGTGCTTGGCGGCTATCCCGGCCGCCCACGTGATGCCGGTGCCCCTCTCGAACCAGGCCTTGCGGTCCTTGTGCCGCCAGCTCTCCAGCCACCACAGCCCGAGCCCGATCCGCAGCACGGCCAGCCATTCCGCTCCGGTGAGCCAGATCGTGTCCATGCCCATGCTCCCGCGTTGCCGCCGCCCTTGGACCGGGACCTGACGGTACGTCAGGTACGGTGCTGTAACAAGCCCTGGAGCGAGCTCGGCGAGGTGCCGGGCTGTGCCGGCAGGATCGAAGATCTGATGGAGGTGTGCGCCGGGCAGGTGTGCTACACGCCGGCCACGTTCGCGCGCCTGAGTGGCAAGGTCGTCCTGCGGAGGGCCGCAGCAGGTAGGAGCGGGGATGGTCGTCGCCGCCGTCTAGGACCGGGATGAGCTGCTCATAGCAGGACAGCGGCAGGGGGCTGCTCCTCGATGACTGTCTGCCGTATCACCGGATCAGAGAACATGGGCGCGACGTCCGCCTCGTCCCACCAGTCGGTCCGGCGGGGCAGCCTGCCGTTCACGGCCATCCTGGTGTCCCGCCGCCATCAGGTGTTCGGCCACAGGGTGTACTTCGCGGGGAGGCCCCGCCACGGAAGGTGCGGTCTCGGTTGAGTCTCCCGTGGGGGGAGACACCAAGCTGGGGACATGGACAGCGACGCGCTCTATTCCATCGGAGAACTATCCCGCCGGACGGGCCTGACAGTGAAAGCCATCCGGTATTACTCCGACCAGGGCATCGTCCCGCCCACCACCCGTAGCCCGGCGGGCTACCGGCTTTACGGCCACGACGCACTCGCCCGCCTGGATCTGGCGCGCACGCTGCGCGATCTCGGCCTCGCCCTGGCGACCGTGCGCAGGGTGCTGGACCGGGAGGCATCCGTACCTGAAGTCGCGGAAGCACACGCCGACGCCCTGGACGTTCAGATCCAGACCCTCCGCCTGCGCCGGGCAGTACTACGAGCAGTCGTCAGAGGCTGCCCCACCACCATGGAGATGGACCTCATGCATCGACTTGCCACGCTGTCCCGGACCGAACAACGCCGACTGGTGACCGATTTCGTCGACGACGCCTTCAAGGGCCTCGACTCCAACCCCGAGTTCGTGACCTTGATGCGCTCCGTTCTGCCCGAGCTCCCCGAGGATCCCACGCCCGAACAGATCGGGGCGTGGGTGGAACTCGTCGAACTCTGCCAGAGCGCCGACTTCCGTGCCGCGGTGCGGCGTGTAGCCGAGGAGCAGGCGGAAGAGCCTTCCCTGCAGGAGGTCACCGGCCTCCACGACGGTCTCGACCAAGCGATGCGTGAACGCATCGACGAAGCCGTATGCGCCGGCATCCTCCCCGCTTCCGCCAAGACCGCACCCCTGGCCGAATCACTGGGCGGCCTGTACGGCCACGCCTTCGGGTGTGCCGGCGACGGCGATCTGCGCCGCTGGCTCCTCGCCCGTCTGCAGATGTCCGTCGACCCACACGCGAAGCGCTACTGGCAGCTCCTGGCGACGATCAATGGATGGCCTGCATCACCGACCCTCGCTCCCGTTCACACCTGGTTCACCACCGTTTTCGGCGGTACTTCCGCCGTGGTAGCGACGTCTTGAGCTCCGGAGGGCACCACGTGAAGTGCGACGTACTGCAGATCGGCAACCTGCACCGGCCGCGCCACTACCCCCGAGGGCTCCAGCGCGTCTTCTGCTGTCCGCCCTGATGAGCGTGCGCTATGACCCCAACTCACGGACGTATTACGACCGCAAGCGCGCCGAGGGCAAGCTCCACACCCAAGCCCACCGGCTAGTTCGGTTGATCATCAGACCGCCACAGCCAGCGCAAGGCATCGGGGAGCAGGACACCACCGTGGTTGGGGCTGTGGTCGCCATCGCCCAGGACGAGGCGGAAGTCGTAGCCGGCTTCTGCGAGTGCTGCCGCGACACGCAAGTTGTCGGCGAGCCAGTTCGCCTCGGGCTCGTTCCAGCGCAGGTCACGATGGCCCGCTTGGAGGAAGATCCGCAGCGGCTTGCGGGGGACACGGGGAATGACTTCGGGGTACGGGTTGCCGTCCGGCATCTGCGCGAAGCTGGACAGGTATCCGATGACGCGGCGGAACTTGTCCGGGCATAGCCACGCCGCGGTGAAGGCGCAGTTGCCTCCGCTGCTGCCGCCGCAGATGCCCCACTGATCGGGGTCCTCGGCGATCGAGTAGCGCTTCCTGACCTCGGGGATGATCTCGTTCAGGAGGAAGCGGACATACTGATCGTCGTATGCGTCGTACTCGGTGTTGCGGTTCTTCGGATCCTCAGCGTCGGGGAAGACGCCGGGGTCGACGAACACGCCGATGGTGACCGGGATCTCCCCGCGGTGGACGAGGTTGTCCAGGACTATCGCGCCGCGGACCTCCCCTCCGGGGTCCAGGTACCACCATCCGTCCTGGAACACCATCAGCGAGGCGGGCTCGGAAGGGTTGTACCGCGCGGGCACGTGGACCCAGAACTTCCGGGACGTGCCCGGGTAGATCGCGCTGTCGTTCCAATCGCATTCGATCGTCTCGCCAGCGGGCACGCCGGGTTGTACAGCCGAGTCGGGGCCGTGGGCGTAGCGAACGTCCGATTGGTCAACCGGAAGCGGCTGGTAGGGCACCTCGATCGTCACGCGGGCCAACCTAGGAGAGATCGCGAACCGTCTCAAAGGGGTTTAGGACCTGCCCCAAACGGCTTGACTTCCCGTGAGTGCCGCCAGGATCACGACACCCCCGCCAGCCGCACGACCGCCGCGATCGACCGGTCGACGTCGGCCTCCGTCGTGCTGTGGCCGGACACCGACACGCGCATCAGCCGTCGGCCGCGCCAGGTGGTGGCGCCCATCCAGCAGGTGCCGTCGTTCTGCACCGCCTGTACGACGTGGTCGGTGCGGGCGTCGTCGCCGAAGCTGACGAGGACCTGGTTGAGTACCACGTCGTGGACGACCTCGTAGCCCGCCGCGGACAGGCCGTCGGCGAAGCGGCGGGCGAGCAGGCAGCAGCGGTCCACGAGCGCGGCGACGCCGTCACGGCCGAGTTCGCGCAGCGCCGCCCATGTGGCGAAGCCGCGTGCGCGGCGGGAGGACTCGGTGGTGTAGTCGGCGCCGCCGGCCGGAGTGCCGCCGGCGCGGGTGAGGTAGGAGGCGGTGTACGACAGAGCTCCGGCGTGGACGGCGGGGCGGGAGCAGAAGGCGTAGCCGCAGTCGTAGGGCACGTTCAGCCACTTGTGGCCGTCGCAGGCCCAGGAGTCGGCCAGCTCGACGCCGTCGACGAGGTGGCGGGTCGCTTCGCTCGCGGCCGCCCACAGGCCGAAGGCGCCGTCGACGTGCACCCAGCCGCCGTGGGCATGGGCGAGATCGCAGGCGGTACGCAGGTCGTCGCAGGCGCCGGTGTTCACGTTGCCCGCCTGGGTGCAGACGATCGCCGGCGTGCCCGGGTCGGATGCCAGCACGCGGCGCAGGTCGTCGGTGTCGAGGGCGCCGCGTCCATCGGTGCGGACCGTCTCCAGGCAGTCGGTGCCCAGGCCGAGCAGCCGCAGCGAGCGGTCGATGGTGGCGTGGCGTTCCTCGCCGGCGACCACCCGCAGGCGCGGGGCGCCGCCCAGCCCCTTGCGCCCGACGTCCCAGCCGGCCTCGGTGAGCAGATGCTGCCGGGCTGCCGCGAGCCCCGCGGTGTTGGCCGCCTGGCCGCCGGTGACGAACCCGGTGGACGCCGTGGAGGGAATGCCGAGCAGGTCCTTCAGCCAGCCGCCCGCCGCCTCCTCCGCGGCGAGCGCGGCGGGCGAGAGTGCGGCGTTGAAGGCGTTCTGGTCCCACCCGGCGGCGAGGATCTCCGCGGCGGTGGCCGCGGGCAGCGCCCCGCCGACGACGAACCCGAAGAACCGCGGCCCCGCGGTGGCGACGAGTCCGGTCTCGGCGGCGGCCACCAGCTCGTCGACCACCGTGAGCGGGTCGGCGGGCGAGCGGTTCAGGGGGCGGGAGAACGCGGCGCGCAGGGCCGCGTGGTCGACGGGCCGCGCCACCGGCCGCTCGGGCAGCGAGCGGCGGTAGGCGGCGGCGTGCTCGGCGGCGCGATGGAAGATCGCGGTCAGCTCGTCCATGGCCGGACGGTAACCACCTCTCCGAGCGGTTGGGAACGGCCAATGGAGGGAAGATCGGACTGCCCTCCGATACCGCTCTCCGATACGGATGCCCGCGGACGGGTAGCTCGCGCCGTCACACCCCCAGCACCACCGTCCCCGACGAGCAGAACCACCCACCCGTCCG
>NZ_NGFN01000346.1 GCF_002148965.1 Streptomyces swartbergensis
GCCGGGTTCTTCGCGTTGCGGTTGCCGGAGGCGGAGGGTGGGGTGGGACTCGGGCTGCCGGAGGCCGTGTTGGTGTTCGAGGAGGCGGGGCGGGCGCTGCTGCCCGGGCCGTTGATCGCCACCCATCTCGCGGCCGGTGCGGTGCCGGGAGCCGCCACCGGGGAGACGGTCGTCTCGGCCGTGGACGGCGGGCTCGTGGAGTGGCCGGCGGAGGCCGACGTCGTACGCGGCGACACCGCCGGAGCCGTGCCGGTGCGCTCCCTCGACCCGTTGACGCCGCTGCACCGCGTGCCCGGCGGTGCGGCAGCGGACCCGGACCCCGTGGCCGTCCTGCTCACCGCCGCCGAGCAGCTCGGCACGGCCGCCCGCGTCTGCGAACTCGCGGCGCAACACGCCCGGGCGCGCGAGCAGTTCGGCCGGCCCATCGGAGCCTTCCAGGCGGTGGCACACCTGTGCGCCGGGATGCTGGTCCGGTCGGAAACGGCCCGCGCGGCGGTGTACGCGGCCGCCGTCACCGCCGACCCGGTCGACATCGCCGCCGCCCGCCTGCTCGCCGACGAGGCCGCCGTGCGCGGTGCCCGCGACTGTCTCCAGGTGCACGGCGGCATGGGCTTCACCTGGGAGTCCGAGGTCCATCTGCATCTGAAACGCGCATGGGTTCGAACTCAACGTGCGGGCGGAATCACGGAGAGTGAGGAAACTCTCGCGGCCGCTCTGGTGGCCGGAGCGGCCTGACAGGCCGTCTGGCTGCGGTGTCGCCGAACATTCCCGTGGAGATGTCGCGGATCGTGGCATCCGGTGATCACGGAGCGTTGATATCCGCTCGTGTCCTCCGAGCGGCTCGTTACGGCCCGGAGTCGACGGCCCGCTCCGGTACCTTGTGTGAGATGCGAGTGGCTCTGAGCGCAGTGCGACCCGGTGGCGCCGCCTGTTCGACTCCCCGCAGCGAGCGTCGCACAGTATGCCGCACGGGTACTCCTTCGCGCTGGAATATGCCCGAAGCGCTTGTTGGGGTGACTGTACGTCAACCATGCTGTCGCACAAGGGATTCACGTTCCGTGATCCTTGTCCCGGCCGTTGTTCTGGCCATGCAGAAAATGGCTACGATCGTGGCCTTCGTGAGGCGCGAGCCTAAGTGTCCGCCGGTTCGGATGGTGTGAGCGGTGCAGGTGCTTCAAGTGCAGCTGGAGATCCGGCCCGACCCCGCAGAGGTGGGGCGGGCCCGGCGGTGGGCCCGCTCCCGCCTGGCCGGGTCGGGCATACAGGCCGACGAGCCGCTCGCCGAGACCGTGATCCTGCTCGTGTCCGAGCTGGTCACCAACGCCGTGGTGCACACCGGCCGCCCCGCCGTGCTGCGGCTGTCCCTGCCGCACGCGGTGACGGAGGGGGCCACCGTCCGTCTCGAGGTCGCCGACCGCAGCGGCCGGGCCCCCGTGCCCCGGTGTGCGGAGGACGACGCGACCGGCGGCCGGGGCCTCGCCCTCGTCGACGGCCTCGCCGACCGCTGGGGGTGGAGCGTCGAGAGCACCGGCAAGCGCATCTGGTGCGAATTGGACCGGTGTTCGAAGTCCTCCGAGGTCACTGCGGCGTGCGGGGGCGGCGCGGTGGCGTGCGGCGGCGGGGCGGCCTTCGAGGGGCTGGCGTACGAGGCGGTATAGGGCCGGGGCGCTACGGGGAGCCCCGTCCGTGACTGCCGGGCGCGTGGTCGACGAGGTGTGGTGACGAGGTCTGGTGTACGGCGGCACATGCCGCGCGGTGTTGCGGCGAAGCCGGGGCACGGTCGCAGGCGGCTCCGCCGTTTTCGTCATGGCATGCGGCGATGCGCCGGGATGTGCTTCCGTGCGCGCCCAGTGCGAAAGCCGCATAAGCAACAAATCGCCGAATGGGTGTTGACGCCTCGTGACCGTTTGCTCACGCTTGTGAGCAGCGATTCGCCGTGAGGGGACGGCGAGGGCTGCGACGACGGCGGCCCTCGGCGAGTGTGAGTCGTGATTCGGCGTCGGCTCCCTGTCAGGGCCACGGGAGCCGGGGCGGGAGCGCCGGAGTCGGGTGGCGGCGCGCGCTGCCGTGCTCGGGGCGAGCAGCGCGGCGCCGCCATCCAGCTTCAGCGGCGGGGTGGCGGCGGTCGGGCTGCAGGCTGCGGGCGGTGGCCTGGCTGGCGGGCTTGGTGGGCTTGGTGGGCTTGGTGGGCTTGATGGGCTTGATGGCCTTGGTGAGCGGCCTGGCTGGCGGGTTTGGTGGGGGGCCTGGCGTGCCGGTCTGGCGTGCCGGTCTGGCGTGCCGGCCTAGAGGACGGCGACCGGGGCCACCGGAGAGCCGGTCGCTCCCGTGAACGGCTCGGGGGTCGCCGCCAGCAGGAACGCGTAGCGGCCTGTTTCTCCACAGGCTGTGGACAACTTTTCGAGATCCCAGTTCTGGCCCTGCGGCATCCCCATCTCCACGAGGTGGAGGGCGTGCACCGGCAGCCATAGATCTTCCACCTCGGGCGGGAACACCTCGAAGGTGAGGGTGTCGTTGGCGACCGCCGCGACATCGCGCGCGTGGAACCACTCCGGCGTCCGGATCGACAGCCCGGGAGACGGATACGCGTACCCGTGCCGGTCCCCGGCCAGGCAGAGCTGGACCTGCCCGGTCCGCACGAGCACGACGTCACCGGCCCGCACGCGCGTACCGGCCAGCTCCTCGGCCGCGTCCAGATCCTCGGGCGTGACGGCGTACCCGCCGTCGAGCCGGTCCGTGCCCCGGGCCCGGGCGACGTCGAGCAGCACTCCGCGTGAGACCAGGTGCCGGACCTTTTCGATGCCGCTGAACTCCGCGCCGCCGTGCGGGGTGATGGAGTGCGCCGGCCGGCCGTTGTAGAGCCTGCCCGAGTGCGAGACGTGCGGCAGCGCGTCCCAGTGGGTGGCCGCCTGGAGCCCCATGGTCACGGCGTCGTCGCTGCACGCGACCGTGCCCGGGCCGAAGAGCTCCTGGTTGATCTGCACCATGACGTGCAGCGGGTCGATCCGCCCCGGGATCATCCCCGTCTGGACGCCGTCGCGCCGGAGGGGCAGCGCGAGCGGGATCCGGTGACCGGTGCGGACCGTCGCCGCGGCCTCCCGGACGACCTCGTCGGTGATCAGGTTCAGTGTGCCGAGCTCGTCGGTGGCTCCCCAACGGCCCCAGTTGTTCACGCGCTTGGCGATGTCGTGGAACGCGTCCGGCAGCGACATGAGTCCTCCCCGGGGCTTGTGTTCCCGTATCTGACGGGTCGTAGAATCTGGAGACCGCGAAATCTAACGGTCCGTCAGAAACCGTGGGACGGGAAGGGGCCGGGCGTGGGGAACTTCTTGGCAGGCAAGGTCGTCGCCGTCACGGGCGCCGGGCGGGGTATCGGCCGGGCGGTCGCGCTCGCGGCGGCGGCGGAGGGGGCGAAGGTCGTCGTCAACGACTACGGCGTGGCGGTCGACGGCGCCTCCCCGACCAGTGAGGTCGCCGAGGCCGTGGTCAAGGAGATCGAGGCGGCGGGCGGGGACGCGGTCGCCGTCGCCGACGACATCTCCACGATGGCGGGCGGGCAGCGGGTCGTCGACGTGGCGCTGTCGTCGTACGGGCGGCTCGACGGGGTGGTCTGCGTGGCCGGGATCCTCCGGGAACGGATGCTGTTCAACATGACCGAGGAGGAGTGGGACCCGGTCGTCGCGACGCACCTGAAGGGCACGTTCACGGTGTTCCGGGCCGCCTCGGCGGTGATGCGCAAGCAGCGCGCCGGCACGCTGATCGGCTTCACCAGCGGCAACCATCAGGGGTCGGTGTCGCAGGCCAACTACAGCGCGGCCAAGGGCGGGATCATCTCGCTCGTACGGAGCGCCGCGCTGGGGCTGAACAAGTACGGCGTGACCGCGAACGCGGTGGCTCCGGTCGCGCGTACGCGGATGTCCGCGGGCGTGCCGATGGAACTGGCGGAGATCGGGGAGCCGGAGGACGTCGCAGCGCTGGTGGTGTATCTGCTGTCCGACGGTGCGCTGGAGCAGGGGATCACCGGGCAGGTGTACACCGCGGCCGGGGCGAAGATCGCCGTGTGGGCGCAGCCGCGGGAACTGCGGGCCGTGTACGCCGAGGGCGGTGCGTGGACGCCGGAGCGGATCGCGGAGGTGTTGCCGGGGTCGGTGGGGGTGGATCCGATGCCGATGCTGGAGCGGGTGCGGGAGATGGAGAGGGCGGCGCGGGAAGGGGAGCGGCCGAACGCCCAGTAGCTCGGGGGTGTTGTTGTGTGGCGGCTGCGGGTGGGTTGTGGCTGGTCGCGCCCACGCGGCGGAGCCGCATATTCAATGCAGCCCCGCGCCCCTTGGGGACGTCACCTCAAGCCCAGTTACCGAAACGAGGCGGCAACCGTGGATTTCGGGTTCACGCAGGATGACGAGGACTTTCGTGCCGAGGCTCGTGAATGGCTCGCCGTGCACGCCGAGGGAGCGGGAGACCGCCGCAGTTGGGAGCGCACCCTCGGAGCAGCCGGCTGGATCGGGATCGGATGGGGCGCGGACGGTTACGGCAACCGCACCGCCACGCTCACCCAGCAGGTCGCCTGGGCCGAGGAGTACGCCCGGTCGGCCGCGCCCCCGCGCTCCGGCCACATCGGTGAGAACCTCCTGGCCCCCACGCTCATCGCGCACGGCACCGAGGAGCAGAAGTCCCGCTTCCTCCCCCCGATCGCCGCCGGCGAGGAACTCTGGTGCCAGGGCTACAGCGAACCCGGCGCCGGCTCGGACCTGGCCGGTGTCCGTACCGCGGCCGTGCGCGAGGCGGACGGCCGCACCTACCGCGTCACCGGGCAGAAGATCTGGACGTCACTCGCGCACGAGGCCAACTGGTGCTTCGTGCTCGCCCGCACCGAGCCCGGGTCGCGGCGGCACCACGGACTGACCTTCCTCCTCGTCCCCATGGACCAGCCGGGCCGGATCGAGGTCCGCCCCATCCGGCAGCTGACGGGCACCAGCGACTTCAACGAGGTCTTCTTCGACGGCGCGCACGCGGAGCAGGTCGTCGGTGGCGAGGGCAACGGCTGGCGTGTCGCCATGAGCCTCCTCGGTTTCGAGCGGGGCGTGTCCATGCTGGCGCAGCAGATCGGGTTCGCCGAGGAGCTGGACCGGGTGGTGCGGGCGGCCGTGGAGTCGGGTGCGGTGGCGGATCCCGTCGTACGGGAACGGCTCGTCCGGCAGTGGGCCGAGTTGCGCACCATGCGCTGGAACGCCCTGCGCACCCTGGGCGGTTCGGGCGACGCGGGTGCCCCGAGCGTGGCGAAGCTGCTGTGGGCCGGCTGGCATCAGCGGCTCGGGGAGCTGGCGGTGCTGGTGCGGGGCGCGGCGGCGAGCGTCGGTCCGGCGGACTGGTCACCCTCGTCGCCGTACGAACTGGACGCGGCACAGCACCTCTTCCTCTTCTCGCGGGCCGACACCATCTACGGCGGCTCGGACCAGATCCAGCGCACGATCATCGCCGAGCGCGTGCTCGGCCTGCCCAGGGAGCCCAAGGGAGCCGCGTGATGCGAGGCGTGATCTTCGACGGGAAGCAGGTCCGGGTCGTCACGGATCTGGAGGTGCGGGAGCCGGGGCCGGGTGAGGTGCGGGTCGCGATCTCTGCGGCGGGGCTGTGTCACAGCGATCTGTCGGTGGTGGACGGGACCATACCCTTCCCGGTTCCTGTGGTGCTGGGTCACGAGGGAGCGGGTGTGGTGGAGGCGGTGGGGGAGGGCGTCACTCATGTCGCGCCCGGGGATCACGTGTCCCTGTCCACGCTCGCGAACTGCGGTACGTGCGCGGAGTGCGACCGGGGACGGCCGACCATGTGCCGGCAGGCGATCGGCCGCCCGGGCCGGCCGTTCCGTCACGCCGGCCTGCCGGTCCACCAGTTCGCCGCCAACTCGGCRTTCGCGGAGCGCACGGTCGTGAAGGCCGTGCAGGCGGTCCGGATCCCCGGGGACATCCCCATGGCGTCGGCGGCGCTCATCGGGTGCGGGGTGCTGACGGGGGTGGGCGCCGTGCTGAACCGGGCGAGGGTGGACCGCGGCGACAGCGTCCTGGTGATCGGCACGGGCGGCATCGGCCTGAACGTGTTGCAGGGGGCGCGGCTCGCGGGTGCCCTGCGGATCGTGGCCGTCGACGCCGACCCGGCGAAGGAGGAGATGGCACGCCGCTTCGGCGCGACCCACTTCCTCACCTCGACGGAGGGCGTGCGGGACATCCTGCCCACGGGCGCGGACCACGCCTTCGAGTGCGTCGGGCGTGTGGAGCTGATCCGCCAGGCGATCGACGCACTGGACCGGCACGGCCAGGCGATCCTCCTCGGGGTGCCGCCGGCCACGGCCGAGGCGTCCTTCCGCGTCTCGTCGATGTACCTCGACAAGTCCATCCTGGGCTGCCGCTACGGCTCCTCCCGCCCCCAGCGCGACATCGCCCTCTACGCGGACCTGTACCGCCAGGGCCGGCTGCTGCTCGACGAACTCGTCACCCGGACCTACCCGGTCGAGGACTTCGAGAAGGCGGCGGCGGACGCGGAGGCGGGGCGGGTGGCGCGCGGAGTGCTCACGTTCTGACGGCCGCCGTTCGGTCCCTTGGCGGTCCGGAAGGTCCGCCGGTAGGCGGTGGGCGTGACGCCGAGCGCCGCCTGGAGGTGCTGGCGCATCGACTGTGCCGTGCCGAAGCCCGCGTCGCGGGCCACCTGGTCGACGGTGCGGCCGGTGGTCTCCAGCAGGTGCCGGGCCCGTTCCACGCGCTGCTGGGTGAGCCACTGCCCCGGGCTGACGCCGGTCTCCTCGCGGAAGCGGCGGGTGAACGTGCGGACCGACATGGCCTCCTGAGCGGCCATGTCCCGCAACTGGATCGGCTCGTGCAGACGGCCCAGGGCCCAGGCGCGGGCGGTGGTGGTGGAGGCCTGCTGCGGATCGGGCACCGGCCGCTCGATGTACTGCGCCTGCCCGCCGTCGCGGTGCGGCGGTACGACCGTACGGCGGGCCACGTCGTTGGCGACGGCGGCGCCGTGGTCCCGGCGGACGATGTGCAGGCACAGGTCGATGCCGGCGGCGACGCCCGCGGAGGTCAGCACGTCTCCGTCGTCGATGAACAGCACGTCCGGGTCGACCTCGACCCTGGGGAAGAGCCGCTGGAGGCGCTCGGCGTCGGCCCAGTGGGTGGTGGCGGGGCGGCCGTCGAGGAGGCCTGCGGCGGCGAGGACGTAGACGCCGGTGCAGATGGAGGCCAGCCGGGTGCCGGGCCGGAGGTGGGCGAGGGCCGCGGCCAGTTCGTCGCTCAGCACGCCCTCGTCGTAGACCGGGCCGAGTTCGTACGACGCCGGGACGACCACCGTGTCGGCGTCGGCCAGGGCCTGAGGGCCGTGCGCGACGTGGATGGCGAAGTCGGCGTCCGTCTCGACCGGCCCCGGCGGGCGGACCGAGCAGGTCACGACCTCGTACAGGCGCCGTCCCCGGGCGTCCTTGGGGCGGCCGAAGATGCGGTGCGGGATGCCCAGTTCGAAGGGGAGCAGCCCGTCGAGGGCGAGGACGACGACGCGGTGGGGGCGGAAGCCGTCGGCCGGGTCCGGATCCGGATCCGGACTGGAGTGGCTGGCCGATGTCATGGCCCGATCCTAGCGAATGCTGTCCTCCTGGCCACTCGATGAAAGGTGTCGCAGGCCGGAAGCTCTGTGTCGTGACCCAGACAAGCGAAGCCGCAGCAGTCGTGCCGCAGCCGCCGAAGCCGGGCCGCGGCGGCCGTCGACGCGTGCACCGGGCCTGGTTCGTCGCCGCCGTCACCTTCGTGACGATCATCGGCGCGGCCGCCTTCCGTTCCGTACCGGGCCTGCTCATCGACCCGTTGCACGACGAGTTCGACTGGTCGCGCGGCACGATCAGCGCCGCCGTCTCGGTCAACCTCGCCCTGTACGGGCTGAMGGCCCCGTTCGCGGCGGCCCTGATGGACCGCTTCGGCATCCGCCGGGTCGTCGCGGTCGCCCTGACGGTCATCGCGCTCGGTTCGGGCCTCACGGTGTGGATGACGGCGGCCTGGCAACTGATGCTGTGCTGGGGCCTGCTGGTCGGTCTCGGCTCCGGTTCGATGGCGCTGGCGTTCGCGGCGACCGTCACCAACCGCTGGTTCACCGAGCGGCGCGGCCTGGTCAGCGGCATCCTCACCGCCGCGTCCGCCTCCGGGCAGCTGATCTTCCTGCCCCTGCTGTCCTGGATCGTCGAGCGGCACGACTGGCGCCCGGCGGCCGTGACGGTCGCGCTCGCCGCCCTGGCGGTCGTCCCGTTCGTCTGGCTCCTGCTGCGCGACCACCCCGCGGACGTGGGTCAGATGCCGTACGGCGCGACCGAGTTCGTACCGAAACCGGCACCGGTCCCCGGCGCGGCCCGCCGGGCCGTGACCGTCCTGTTCTCGGCCGCGCGCACCGGTCCGTTCTGGCTGCTCGCGGGCACCTTCGCGATCTGCGGCGCCTCGACCAACGGCCTGATCCAGACCCACTTCGTGCCCGCCGCCCACGACCACGGCATGCCCCTGACGACCGCCGCCTCGCTGCTCGCGGTCATCGGCGTCTTCGACGTCATCGGCACGATCGCCTCCGGCTGGTTCACCGACCGCTTCGAAGCCCGGCGCCTGCTCGCCGTCTACTACGCCTTGCGGGGCGTCTCCCTCCTCTTCCTCCCCCTGCTCCTGGTCACACCCAGCGTCCAGCCCCCGATGATCTTCTKCATCGTCTTCTACGGCCTCGACTGGGTCGCCACCGTCCCGCCCACCCTCGCCCTGTGCCGCGAGCAGTACGGCGACGACAGCGCGATCGTCTTCGGCTGGGTCCTCGCCTCCCACCAGGTCGGCGCCGCCCTGGTCGCCTTCCTCGGCGGCGTCGCCCGCGACACGTTCGGCTCGTACGACGTGGTGTGGTACGCGTCGGGGGCGTTGTGTGCGGTGGCGGCGTTGATGGCGTTGGTGATCCGGCGGCGGGGGGTGGGG
>NZ_NGFN01000347.1 GCF_002148965.1 Streptomyces swartbergensis
ACTCCCCGCCGCCCCCGCCCCGCGAGGCCGTCGCCCCGGCCGGCATCCGCGACCGCGGCGCGGGCCGCCCGACGAAGCGGGACCGCCGCGAGCTGGAACGCCTGCGCGGCCTGGCCGGACCGGGACCGGGCCCGGGCCCGGGAAGCGGCTTCGGCCCGGGAAGCGGCTTCGGCCCCGGTCCCGGCGGAGGGCCGGGCAAGCCGAGGCCGTGAGCAGCGCACGCGGCAGGGTCACCCCTGGAGCCGCAGCAGGCGCAGCAGCTCCGCGTTGTGCCCCCGCCGTGCCCAGGCGATGAGAGCGAGCGGCACGATCAGGATGAGCGGCGTCGCCGCGTACTGCCCGCCCATGACGGCGATCTGGACGACGAACGCGCCCACCATCAGCGCGGCCAGCGCCATCGCCGCCACCGACTGGAGCACCGGGATCAACAGGGCGACCGCTCCGGCCAGTTCGAGGGCGCCGATGGTGTACATCCCCGCGCTGCCCCAGCCGAGCTCCTCGAACGACTCGGCAGCCGACGGATGCGCGATGAGCTTGGGCAGGGCGCTCGCGATCCCGTAGAAGAGGGCGAGCAGCACCTGGAGGCCGCGCAGCGCGATCCGGGCACGCCGCCCGCGAGCGGTCGCGGACTCGGCGACGACCACACCGGCCGGGGCGGAGGGGGCGGCGGTGACAGGAGCGGTGGGCTCGGACATGGAGGTCTCCTGGGGGAAGCGGTCCGTGGTGATGTCGCGGAGGTAGACCGCCCCTCACCCTCGAACTCATCGCGCCCGGCGGATTTTCACCGACTCGCTCCGGCCCTGCTGTCACGGGCAGAACCGCCCAAGTCTTTCCGCCGGGTAGGGAGTCGTCCTTCTCACCTCCTGGATCGAGCGGTAGAAGTCCGTCATCACGGCCGCGACCGGCGCGTGGCGGGCGAGGATCCTCGCCGTCCCGGGTGGTACCCCGGTGGGCTGCTGTCCTTCGGCCCAGGCCCGTATCAGTCCTCCACGTAGCTCCCAGTCCGCGCCGTACAGGGCGGTGACCAGCCAGTTCACGAGGTAACTGGCCGTGTAGCAGCGGTCGTAGCCTGCGTGCCGGTCGTAGAAGTCGGTCTCGGCGGGTGAGAGGTCGAAGCGGCTGGACTGGGCGAGGCCGTAGTCGGCGAAGTACAGGCGCCGGCCGTCGGTCAGGACGTTCTCGAAGTGGGCGTCGAAGTGGAGCAGCCCCCGGCTGTTCATGAAGGACGTACCCGCCCGCAGTTCCGTCTCCACGAGCGAGCACGCCCGGTCGAGAGCCGCGCCGCCCGTGCGCACCTGCTCCGTGAGCCACGCGTGCAGCGTCTGGGGGACGTACTCCAGGAACAGCGCGACGCTCGCCGAGGACTGCCGCAGTGCCTCGATGCGATGTCGTACTTCCGCGCTCCCTTCCCAGTAGGCCACGGCCCGTTCCACATCGGCCAGTTCCTCCGCCAGGGTGGGTGCCTCGTCCGGCAGCACGCGCCAGTGGTACAGCAGCGGAAAGCCCTGGAACTGCCCGGAGAGCACCCAGTTCGTCGTCATCGTGTGGACGGCGACCTCGCGCCACGCCCCGAACCCGGGCCCGCCGACGCCGTACTGGCAGAAGGTGGGAAGCCCGAAGACATTGGCCGTGGACCGGCGGTGTTCCGGTCGCCGCTCCAGGTCCGTCAGAGGCACGCGCTTCACGAAGACCGGCGTGCCGGCCACGTCCATCCGGGCCGACTTCCCACCGATGCCCGTCCCCAACGGCACGGCCGCGTCCACCAGCTCGCGCAGCTCGGCGTCCCCGCACAGCGCCAGGGATGTCGAAACCGTGTCGTAGCCGGTCAGTCGCCCGGCCTCCCCCACCTCGTATGCCCCCTCACACACCCTGCCCACCTGGACCGCCGGGCACCGCCCTCACCCAGGTCCGATCCTCCGTCAGGTACTGGTCGACCCTCAGGCCCGTCTCCTTCAGCGCCTCCTCGAACTGTTCCGTGGTCAGCGGTCGCGCCCGGAAGGTATGGGTCCAGACCGCGTCCGGGAACTCGTACTC
The DNA here is from genome assembly GCF_002148965.1 of Streptomyces swartbergensis. Taxonomy (GTDB): domain Bacteria; phylum Actinomycetota; class Actinomycetes; order Streptomycetales; family Streptomycetaceae; genus Streptomyces; species Streptomyces swartbergensis. The sequence goes on from NZ_NGFN01000347.1 coordinate 2,035, forward strand.
CGCCCGTACCGAGTTGACCCCGTCCCCGACCGGCTCCGACGACGTGATCCGGAGGGTGAAGCCGCTGGGATCCACCCGCTCGCGCGGCACGTTCGTGTGGTAGTCTTCGCCCTCCCGCTGGATCAGCACGGAGCCGCCCTCCGCGACATGCCGCACGCACGTGCGCAGCAGGCCTCGCCGCACCTCGGCGTCCCCGGCGTGCACGAGGAACGACGCCAGCAGCACCACGTCGAACTGCTCGCCCAGGTCCAGGTCCTCGATCGGGCTGCATATCGTCCGCGCTCCGCGTACGCGTTCCAGCATCTCGGCGGACTCGTCCACCGCCGTGACCTCGAAGCCGCGCTCCAGCAGCGCATGGGTCATGCGCCCGACGCCGCTGCCCAGCTCCAGGATGCGCGCGCCCGCCGGCACCGCCGCCGCGATGATGTCCGGTTCGTCCCCGACGGGCAGCCGCGCGTAGAACTCCACAGCGCAGCCGTCCGGGGTGATGGCGCCGGGCCCCGTCCCCTCATACCCCTCACGCATTTTCAGCTCCATGCCCGCCCAACGGACCACACCCGCACGCCCGTTCCCGTCCCGGCCGCGTTCACCCGCGCGAGTGAACGGCGTCCCGTACCGGCCCCGGCTCCCCCGTTGGTCGGCATCCGCGGCGAGGAGTACGTTGCAAAGAAGAGCGGAGATGGTGATGCGTACAGGCAGTGAACCGAGGACTGCGCGCAGTGCCCTGCGGGCGCGCTTCTGGCTGAGCGTGTGGGGACTGGTCTGGGCGCTCTTCGGGACGGTCGCTTTCACGCTCGCCGGGCGGACCGGCTGGGCCATCGCCTGTGGCGCGCTGCTGCTGGTCGTCGCGATCGACCTGATCGTCGTCCTCAGGCACATCCGCCAGGGCCCGCACTACCAGCCGGGCCCCGACATCCCGCCCTACCGTCCACCGGACGATCACCCCTGAGGCAGCCGGATCGCCCCTGACGCGGACGGGGACGGCCGCTCACGAGTCGAAGCGCGCCGCCTTCAGGAACCGCGGGTTCGGGTCCAGCGCGGCGGCCAGCCGGAAGTGACGCTTGGCCTGGTCGGGGCGGTTCTGCCGCTCATACGTGCGGGCGAGCGCGAAGTGCGCGAACGCGTTGTCCGGCTCGCGCTCCAGGACGATCGAGAACTCGAGCTCCGCCGGCCTCAGCTGCGCCGCCGCGAAGAAGGCACGCGCGCGCAGCAGCCGCGCGGCGGTGTTCTCCGGGTGGGCGGCGATGACTGCGTCGAGCAGCTTCACCGCGCCCCGCGGGTCCCGGGCCGCGAGCAGTTGCTCGGCGGCACGGAAGTCGATGACGTGCGTCTCCGGAGTACGTCCGGTCGAACCGCTGGTCTCGGGCACGGCAGAGTCCTTCCCTCACTGCAAGGGTTCAACGCCCCCGCGAGATGCCGCTATTCCTGAGGGGACGGCCGGGGCGCCTGTGACCTGCGCTCCAGCTCGGCCCACACGTCCTTCACGCGGCGCTCCAGGTCCTCCAGCGGGACGTCGTTGTCGATGACGATGTCCGCGATCTCCCGGCGCTGCTCGCGTGTCGCCTGGGCGGCCATCCGCGCGCGGGCGTCCTCCTCGGTCATGCCGCGCAGCCGTACGAGCCGGTCGAGCTGGGTCTCCGGGCTCGCGTCGACGACGATCACGACGTCGTACAGCGGCGCCAGGCCGTTCTCCGTGAGGAGCGGGACGTCGTGCACGACGACCGCGTCCTCGGTGGCGGCCTCCTCGAGCTCGCGGGAGCGGGCGCCCACGAGGGGGTGCACGATCGAGTTGAGCGTGGCGAGCTTCGCCGCGTCGGCGAAGACGATGGAGCCGAGCCTGGGCCGGTCCAGGCTGCCGTCGGCCGCGAGCACCTCCTCGCCGAAGGCCTCCACGACCGCGGCGAGCCCGGGGGTCCCCGGTGCGACGACCTCCCGTGCGATGCGGTCCGCGTCGATCAGCACGGCACCGCGCTCGACGAGCAGCCGTGACACCTCACTCTTGCCGGCACCGATACCGCCGGTCAGGCCCACCTTCAGCATGAGCCGAGCTTAGGCCCTGCCACGGGCAGGGCCCTGTCCAGGTCTCCCGGGGCTCAGCTGTCGCCTTCTCTCTCCGCCAGGAACTTCTCGAACTCCCGGCCGATCTCGTCCGCCGACGGGATGTCCACCGGCTCGGCGAGCATGTTGCCCCGGGTCTCGGCGCCCGCCACGGCGTCGTACTGGTGCTCCAGGCCCTCCACGAGCGCGGTGAGGTCCTCGTCGCCCTCGCGGATCTGCCGGTCGATCTCCGTCTGGGTGCGGTGGGCGTCCGAGCGCAGGGCGTGGGCGATGCCGGGCAGCACCAGTCCGGTGGCCGCCGTGATGGCCTCCAGGACCGTCAGGGCCGCGTCCGGGTACGGAGAACGGGCGATGTAGTGCGGGACGTGGGCGGCGACGCCCAGGACGTCGTGCCCGGCCTGGAGCAGGCGGTACTCGACGAGCGACTCGGCGCTGCCGGGCACCTGCGCCTCCTCGAACGGGCTGCGGTGGCCCGGGACGAGGTCGGTGCGGTTGCCGTGCGGGGTCAGGCCGACGGGCCGGGTGTGCGGGACGCCCATGGGGATGCCGTGGAAGTTCACCGACAGGCGGACGCCGAGCCGCTCCACGATCTGCTGCACGGCCGCGGCGAAGCGCTCCCACTCCACGTCCGGCTCGGGGCCGGACAGCAGCAGGAACGGCGCTCCCGTGGCGTCCTGCACCAGCCGCACCTCGATGGCGGGCTCCTCGTAGTCGCTCCAGCGGTCCCGCTTGAACGTCAGCAGCGGGCGGCGGGCGCGGTAGTCCACGAGCCGGTCGTGGTCGAAGCGGGCGACGAGCTGGTGGGGCAGCGAGTCGAGCAGCCGGTCGACGATCTGGTCGCCGGTCTCGCCCGCGTCGATGTATCCGTCGAAGTGGTAGAGCATGACAAGTCCGGCCGACTCCTGGGCCAGCGCCATGTCGACGACGGCCAGGCCCTTCGGCTCCCATGCGTACAAACCCTGCGGATCAAGCACAGTGACCGCTCCTCCTCGTGTCCGTACCGAACAACGCCCTTGCGGGCGTGGGCATTCCCGGAGAAGGAGTACATGATCTTTCTGAGGCAGCACTGAGGGGCCGCACCTCGAAAGGTACGGCCCCTCAGTCAGGAGCTACTGCTCAGCGGGCGTCAGCTCTGGCCGCCGGCCAGCTTCTCGCGAAGCGCGGCGAGCGCCTCGTCCGAGGCCAGCGCGCCGGAGTTGTCCGGGCCCTCGGAGGAGTACGAACCGCCACCACCGGACGCGGCCGGAGCCGCACCCGCGGTGTCGCCACCCTCGGCAGCGGCCTTCTCGTCCGCCTCGCGGGACTTGATGACCTGCGCCTGGTGCTGCTCGAAGCGCTGCTGCGCCTCGGCGTACTGGCGCTCCCACTCCTCGCGCTGCTTCTCGTACCCCTCGAGCCAGTCGTTGGTCTCGGGGTCGAAGCCCTCGGGGTAGATGTAGTTGCCCTGGTCGTCGTAGGACGCGGCCATGCCGTACAGCGTCGGGTCGAACTCGACCGAGGCCGGGTCGGAACCGAAGGACTCGTTGGCCTGCTTCAGGGACAGCGAGATCCGGCGACGCTCGAGGTCGATGTCGATGACCTTGACGAAGATCTCGTCGTTGACCTGGACGACCTGCTCCGGGATCTCCACGTGGCGCTCGGCCAGCTCGGAGATGTGGACCAGACCCTCGATGCCCTCGTCCACGCGGACGAACGCACCGAACGGAACCAGCTTCGTGACCTTGCCGGGCACGACCTGGCCGATCTGGTGGGTGCGGGCGAACTGCTGCCACGGGTCTTCCTGGGTCGCCTTCAGCGACAGGGAGACGCGCTCGCGGTCCATGTCGACGTCGAGGACCTCGACCGTGACCTCCTGGCCGACCTCGACGACCTCGGAGGGGTGGTCGATGTGCTTCCAGGAAAGCTCGGAGACGTGGACCAGACCGTCGACGCCACCCAGGTCCACGAAGGCACCGAAGTTGACGATCGAGGAGACGACGCCGGAACGGACCTGACCCTTCTGGAGGGTCGTGAGGAACGTCTGGCGGACCTCGGACTGGGTCTGCTCCAGCCAGGCACGGCGGGACAGGACCACGTTGTTGCGGTTCTTGTCGAGCTCGATGATCTTGGCCTCGAGCTCCTTGCCCACGTAGGGCTGGAGGTCGCGAACGCGGCGCATCTCGACCAGGGAGGCCGGGAGGAAGCCACGGAGGCCGATGTCGAGGATGAGACCACCCTTGACGACCTCGATGACGGTACCGGTGACGATCCCGTCCTCTTCCTTGATCTTCTCGATGGTGCCCCAGGCACGCTCATACTGGGCACGCTTCTTCGAGAGGATCAGGCGGCCTTCCTTGTCCTCCTTCTGGAGAACAAGGGCCTCGATCTCGTCACCCACGGCGACGACCTCGTTCGGGTCGACGTCGTGCTTGATCGAGAGCTCGCGGCTCGGGATCACACCTTCGGTCTTGTAACCGATGTCGAGCAGGACCTCGTCCCGGTCGACCTTCACGATGACGCCGTCGACGATGTCGCCGTCGTTGAAGTACTTGATCGTCTCGTCGATCGCGGCGAGGAATGCTTCCTCGTTACCGATGTCGTTGACCGCTACCTGCGGGGTGGTTGCGGTGGTCTCGGTGCTGCTCGTCATGTGGGAAAGGGCTCCGGTACGGACATTGAAGTCGTAGGTACTGCTACGCCGGGAGCCCGTTTCGCTCTGCAGAAGCCGGACAGCCAAGGAAGCGCCACACAAAAATGGTGGCGCCTCGACAACCGAGGGGACATACATACAGATGCGAGCGCAGCCTGCTACGTCTGAGGTGCGCAGGCCCGCAGCGCAACTTGTAGCATACGGGGGCAGCCGGGCAGGGTCAATGCGCGAAGCCGCCCACCCGGGGCGGATCACCGCATACCCGGCACAAGTCGTGTCGTCCGAGGCCACGCAGGGCGTGTGACGCCCCCTTCGTGACCGCTCCGGGACCGGCTGGACGGAAGAGTACGACGAGGGAGCCGATCATCCAAGAGCCCGAAGCGTCCGAACCGGAGGCGACCCGGCGTGACGCAGATGTCACGGAGAGCTCCCGGGCCAACCGGGGCTGGTGGGACCGCAACGCCGACGAGTACCAGACCGAGCACGGCACCTTCCTCGGCGACGACCGCTTCGTGTGGGGCCCCGAGGGCCTGGACGAGGTGGAGGCCGAGCTGCTCGGCCCGCCGGAGGAGCTGAAGGGCAAGGATGTCCTGGAGATCGGCGCGGGCGCGGCGCAGTGCTCGCGCTGGCTGGCCGGCCAGGGCGCCCGCCCGGTGGCCCTGGACATCTCGCACCGGCAGTTGCAGCACGCGCTGCGCATCGGCGGACCGTTTCCCCTGGTGTGCGCCGACGCCGGCGCGCTGCCCTTCGCGGACGGCTCGTTCGACCTGGCCTGCTCGGCGTACGGGGCGCTGCCCTTCGTCGCCGATCCGCGGCTGGTGCTGCGGGAGGTGCGCCGGGTGCTGCGGCCCGGGGGCCGTCTGGTCTTCTCGGTGACGCACCCGATCCGCTGGGCCTTCCCGGACGAGCCGGGACCGGAGGGTCTTTCGGTGTCGGGTTCGTACTTCGACCGCACGCCCTACGTCGAGCAGGACGAGGAGGGCCGCGCGGTCTACGTCGAGCACCACCGCACGCTCGGCGACCGCGTCCGCGACGTGGTGGCCTCGGGCTTCCGGCTGGTGGACCTGGTGGAGCCGGAGTGGCCGGTCTGGAACACCTCCGAGTGGGGCGGCTGGTCGCCGCTGCGCGGGAACCTGATCCCGGGGACGGCGATCTTCGTGTGCGAGCGAAGCGAGATGGGGGCGCCCCCGGCCGAAGGCTGGGGGAGGGACTGAAGGCCCGCGCGCGACAGGCACCTTCCGCGCCGTACGACACTGAGGGCGTGATCCGTTACGACGCCCTGGACGCCCTGCCCGTACGTGGTGCCCTGCCCGCCCTGGACGACGCGCTGGAGGGGCACGGCACCGCCGTCCTCGTGGCGCCGCCCGGCACCGGAAAGACGACCCTGGTGCCCCTGGCCCTCGCGGGGCTGCTCGGGGAGGGGCCCCGGCGGCGTGTGATCGTCGCCGAGCCGCGGCGGATCGCGGCCCGGGCGGCGGCCCGGCGGATGGCGTGGCTGCTGGGCGAGAAGGTCGGCGACAGCGTCGGCTACACCGTGCGCGGGGAACGCGTCGTCGGGCGGCACACGCGCGTGGAGGTCGTCACGACCGGTGTGCTGGTGCAGCGGGTACAGCGGGACCAGGAGCTGGCCGGTACGGACGTGGTCGTGCTCGACGAGTGCCACGAGCGGCATCTGGACGCGGACACGGCGGCGGCGTTCCTGTGGGACGTACGGCAGACGCTGCGCCCCGAGCTGCGGCTGGTGGCCGCCTCGGCGACGACCGACGCGCAGGGGTGGGCCGCGCTGCTGGGCGGCGCTCCGGTGGTCGAGGCCCAGGGGGCGGCGTATCCGGTGGAGGTCGTGTGGGCGCCGCCGGTGCGGCCCGTGCGGCCGCCCCACGGGATGCGTGTCGATCCGGTGCTGCTGACGCATGTGGCGTCGATGGTGCGGCGGGCACTGGCCGAGCGGGACGGGGACGTGCTGTGTTTCCTGCCGGGCGTGGGCGAGATCGCCCGGGTCGCGGGGCAGCTCGGGGAGCTCGGGGACGTCGAGGTGCTTCAGGTGCACGGGCGGGCGTCCGCGGCCGTGCAGGACGCCGTGCTGGCGGGTGGGGAGCGGCGCCGGGTGGTGCTGGCCACGTCGGTGGCGGAGTCGTCGCTGACGGTTCCCGGTGTGCGCGTGGTCGTCGACTCCGGACTGACGCGGGAGCCTCGCGTCGACCACGCGCGCGGGCTGAGCGCGCTGACGACGGTGCGGGCGTCACAGGCGGCCGGGCGGCAG
>NZ_NGFN01000348.1 GCF_002148965.1 Streptomyces swartbergensis
GCCCAAGACACCGAGGCCCGCTGCCGCGCTTACGAGCAGGTCGACGGCCGGGGCAAGGCCATGGACGCGACGGCCTGGAAACGCCTCGTCGAGGCCGCGGGCGGTGCGAGGAACGTCACGGAGTACTGCGCCGAGCAACTGGCCCGGGCCGAGGCGAAGCCCGGCAGCACCGCCAAACCGGAGAAGAGCGCGGAAGCCCCCGGTTCCACCGGCGCCGACAACCGCTCGGGCAACGCGGACACGGGCGCGGGCAACGCGGACAACGGATCGGGCAACGCGGACAACGGATCGGGTGCCGCGCAGAGCGGCGGGAACGGCGCTGCCGACGGCGCCTCGTCGGGGGGCCAGGGCAAGCCCGCCCAGCCCAACGACCGCCGTCCGTAGCGGATTTCGGCAACAGCAGCCGGAGAGTCACGTCTCGGCGCCCGGCCGCACCGCCCGGCTGCCTGGCCTGTGGGAGTACCGCATCCTCGAGAAGTACAACAACCTTGTCCGGCAGCTCGCCGGCGGGTGAGGTGGTTGCCATGACCTCTTCGTATCCCGCCGCTCTGCCCCTGCTGATCGGCATCGTCGCCGCCGCCGTGACCGCCTTCGGTCTCACCGGATACGGCTTCTCGGCGATCGGCAGGGGCGGCCCGGGGGCCGTGGCACGCGGCGGCGCCGCGCTCGCCGGAGCCCTCGCCGCAGTCGCCTACGTCTGGGGCCTGGTGGCGCTCTTCCTGGACGACAGCGGCACCGCCCAGGCCTGCCAGGACGCGAACCCCACGCTGTACGGGCACGTGAGCGGCTACAGCGTGTCCTATCTGCCGCCTGCCCTCAACTGCCGCATGTCGTCAGGTGGTTCGTACTCGGCAGCTGTCCCCGGCTTCCTCACGCCCGTGATGACGGGCTGTGCGGTGATCGCGGTGACGCTCGTCCTGATCGCCGTCGCCGAAGACCGTCGAAGCACCACGTCCGAGCATCCCGAGAAGAGGACCACGTGAGCGCCACTCCCGCCCGCTCGGCCAACGGGTGGGTATGGAGACCGCCGCCGACCGGGGCGGTCCATCGCTGCCCGGCCGTGCCGGGCACCCTCGGAGAGCATCCCGAATCCCACCCGTCGAAGCGCTGCGCCGTTGATGCCACTGTGAGACAGCACTCATCGGACTGCACCATGGACCAGTGCGGAACGCGCCGCTTCGAAGGCGCCCGCAAGCTGACGGCCGACGGCCGCAGCGACCTGCGCGGAGACGGCCGAGGCCGCCACCCCCCACAGGAGAGGCCCCGGCCGTCGCGCGGTACGGGCCGCGCGGCGGCCCGTACTACCTACAGCGCCCGGGGTGGGTTTTGTGTCACACCCCACCGTGTCACGGCTTAGTTGCATCCCGGGCGGACATGGACGGGGAGTGGTTTCAGGTCGTAACGTGCCTTTCGCGCCAACGCGGAGGCACCAAGACCACCGCAACCACCCGCGGTCTTGCTACCGCAACCACCTGCGGTCTTGCTACCGCAACGACCTGCGGTCCTGTTACCGCAACCATCAATTGAGGAACCACGACGGCGAGAACCCGGCCCGCGAAAGCGGCGCCGGCTCAGGCGCAGAAGGGCGCGCGGTGCTGGGGGACGACGCGGAGCTGACCGCCGCGGTGCGCGCGGCACAGGACGGAGACGAGAACGCGTTCCGGACTGTGTACCGGGCCGTGCACCCGCGGCTGCTCGGGTATGTACGGACGCTGGTCGGCGAGCCCGACGCCGAGGACGTGACGTCCGAGGCCTGGCTGCAGATCGCCCGGGACCTGGAGCGGTTCACCGGCGACGCGGACCGGTTCCGCGGCTGGGCCGCCCGGATCGCCCGCAACCGCGCGCTGGACCACATACGCATGCGCGGACGCCGCCCCGCGATCGGCGGCGACGAGACGGAACTGACCGGCCGGGCCGCCGAGTCCGACACCGCCGGCGAGGCCATCGAGGCGCTCGCCACCGACGGCACGTTCTCCCTGATATCCCGGCTGCCGCAGGACCAGGCCGAGGCGGTCGTGCTGCGCGTGGTCGTGGGGCTGGACGCGAAGACCGCCGCGGAGACCCTCGGCAAGCGCCCGGGCGCCGTCCGTACGGCGGCCCACCGGGGTCTGAAGCGGCTCGCGGAACTGCTCGGCGAGGATCCGGAGGCCGATCCGGAATCGGCCGGGGTGCTCGACGCTCTGCCGCCGCAGCGAGAACCGTCCGGCGGTGCCATGGCGTCCGCACGGGTGACGCAAAGCGTCGCGCGGACGCAGAAGGATGTGTGATGGCCGACGAGCAGTACTGGTGGCTGGACCGTGAAACGGCGGAGCGTTTGCTGAGCGGAGAGCCACTCGAAGCTGTCGACGGCGCCGCGCCGGGCGAGGCCGAACGGCTCGCCGCAGCGCTCCGCGCGCTCTCCGCCTCACCCCCTCTGACCAGCGAGGAACTCCCCGGTGAGGCCGCGGCGATGGCCGCCTTCCGCAAGGCGCGCGCGGAACGCGCCGACACCGGAGCGGCCCCCGCGACCGACGGCGGACAGGCTCGTAGCGAGGTCGCCGACGCCGGGCTGGTCCGGATCGGAACCCCGCGCGGCAGCGGCTCCGGCGACGTCCGGCGGCCTCGCCGGGTCCGTCCCGCGCGCCTCGCCCTGGCCGCCGTGCTGGCCGTCGGCATGGCCGGCGGTGCCGCCCTCGCGGCCGGAACCGGAGCCCTGAAGGCACCGTTCGGCAACGACGATCCCCACCCCGGCTCCTCGATCTCGGCCGCTGCCACTCCGCCCGAGCGCCCGCTGATGTCGCCCTCGCCGAGCGACGCCGCGCAGGGCGGGTCCACGCCCGACGACACCCCGAGCGGCGGCTCGACGGGCGGCGCCGGTGACCCCGGACGGGACGTGGCAGGCGACGACCCGGCCCCGAAGCCCAGTTCCGGCGACGGGGGAGACCGCCCCGGCGACAACCGCAGGGATATCGCTTCCGCCTGCCGCGACCTGCGCGACGGCAAGCGGCTGGACGCCGACCGCAGGCGCGCCCTGCGGGACGCGGCGGGCGGCTCCCGGGTGTGGAAGTACTGCAACGGCGTCCTGTCCGGGTCCGGCGGCCGCTCCGGCGAGCGGCATGACGAGGACACGGACCGGCGCCACCGCGAGGACAGGTCCGGCAAGCAGGACCGCAAGCGGGACGAGGCCGAGAAGAAGGCCGAGAAGCGGGCCGAGAAGCAGGCCGAGCGGAAGGCCGGGAAGCGGGCCGAGGAGCGTGCCGGGAGGCAGGGCGGCGACGATGACGCCGCGGACCGCGGCAGGTCCACGCGGTCTCTCGCACCCCTGCGACCTGCGGTTTCGTACTCCGTGAAAATCTCCTCGCCGAGGGTGTGACGTTTTCGGCCGCCCCGGCGCAGTAATGAGTGAGCCGACTGGTCATCGGCCGTCGCACGGAGCCGGGGTTCCCCCCGTACCTACGGCTCGTGCACCTGAGCGCGGGCGGGACACGTTCCCCCGGTCCCGCCCGCGCCCCAATTCCCCCTCCGCGTCCTCACCAGGACACGACGACCTTGTCGCCGTCGCGGACCTGCGCGTACAGCTCCGCGATCGCCCCCTCGTCCCGTACGTTGACGCAGCCGTGCGAGGCGCCCGCGTAGCCCCGGGCCGCGAAGTCGGGGGAGTAGTGCACGGCCTGGCCGCCGCTGAAGAACATCGCGTAGGGCATGGGCGAGTCGTAGAGCGTCGACACGTGGTCGCGGGACTTCCAGTAGATGGAGAACACACCCTCCCGGGTCGGTGTGCCTTTCGAGCCGAAGCGGACCGCCATCGTCGACACGGTCCGGCCGTCGATCATCCAGCGCAGCGTCCTGCTGGTCTTGTCGACGCACAGCACTCGCCCGGTCGTGCAGCGCGGGTCGGGCGGATCGGCCGGCTGGCCGCCCATGAGGTACAGCTCCCAGGTGCCCGGCTCGCGGGTCATCCGCAGCAGCCGCTGCCAGGTGACGGTGTCGGTCCGCCCGGTGCGCGGCAGCCCCCGCTTGCCCTGGAAGCCGCTGACCGCCCGCTTGGTCGACTCGTCGTACGTCCCGGTCGGTCCCTCGAAGAGCCAGGCGACCTGCCGCAGCCGGGCCTGGAGTTCGCGGACGTCCCGGCCGGTGTCGCCGCGGGACCACAGCACGCGGGGCGGGACCGGGGCGGCGCTCGGCTTGTCGTCGCCGGGCGGAGTGGCRGGAGCCGTGCCCGGTCCGCCGTCGTCGCCGTCGGGGCTGCGGTCCGGGGACGGGGTGTCGCCGGGTAACTCGATGCGCACCGGTGAGCGGCGCTTCCCGTCGCCGTCGGGGGGCTGCACGGTACAGCCGGCCAGCACGGCCACTCCGGCGACTGCCACTGCGATCGCTGCTCTCCCCATGCCCGTGGTACGCACGCGGCCCTCCGTCGTCTCACCGGTGTGCCCGGATGTCACCTGAGATGTTCCCCTGGGGTGACCCGTCGCGAACCAGGGGGCATGGTGGTGAGCGAGGTCCCTACAGTCCGTCCTGCGGGAGGCATCAGACCATGGCGCGCGAGTCGGAGTCCGGACTGCCCATCGAACCGGTCTACGGACCGGACGACCTGCGGGACTGGGACCCGGCGCAGAAGCTGGGGGAGCCGGGGGCGTATCCCTTCACCCGTGGCGTGTACCCGACCATGTACACCGGCCGGCCCTGGACGATGCGCCAGTACGCGGGCTTCGGCACGGCCACCGAGTCCAACGCCCGCTACCGGCAGCTGATCGCCCACGGCACGACGGGCCTGTCGGTCGCCTTCGACCTGCCCACCCAGATGGGCCACGACTCCGACGCCCCGCTCGCGCACGGCGAGGTCGGCAAGGTGGGCGTCGCCGTCGACTCGATCGACGACATGCGGGTGCTGTTCGGCGGCATCCCGCTGGACCGGGTCTCGACGTCGATGACGATCAACGCCCCCGCGGCCCTGCTGCTGCTCCTCTACCAACTGGTCGCGGAGGAGCAGGGCGTCGCCGCCGGCCGGCTGACCGGCACGATCCAGAACGACGTCCTGAAGGAGTACATCGCGCGCGGGACGTACATCTTCCCGCCGAAGCCCTCGCTGCGCCTGACCGCCGACATCTTCAAGTACTGCCAGGCGGAGATCCCGAAGTGGAACACGATCTCGATCTCCGGCTACCACATGGCGGAGGCAGGCGCGAGCCCGGTGCAGGAGATCGCCTTCACCCTCGCCGACGGCATCGAGTACGTCCGCACGGCGGTGGCGGCCGGCATGGACGTCGACGACTTCGCGCCCCGCCTGTCCTTCTTCTTCGTCGCCCGTACGACCCTCCTGGAGGAGGTCGCCAAGTTCCGCGCCGCGCGCCGGATCTGGGCACGGGTGATGAAGGAGGAGTTCGGCGCCAAGAACCCCAAGTCGCTGATGCTGCGCTTCCACACGCAGACGGCGGGCGTCCAGCTGACGGCCCAGCAGCCGGAGGTGAACCTGGTCCGCGTCTCGGTCCAGGCCCTGGCGGCGGTCCTGGGCGGCACCCAGTCCCTGCACACCAACTCCTTCGACGAGGCGATCGCGCTGCCCACGGACAAGTCCGCGCGCCTGGCCCTGCGCACCCAGCAGGTCCTCGCCCACGAGACGGACGTGACGGCGACCGTCGACCCCTTCGCCGGCTCCTACGTCGTCGAGAGGATGACGGACGACGTGGAGGCGGCGGCCGTCGAGCTGATGGCCAAGGTCGAGGAGCTCGGCGGCGCGGTCGGCGCCATCGAGCGCGGCTTCCAGAAGAACGAGATCGAGCGCAGCGCCTACCGCATCGCCCAGCAGACCGACTCCGGCGAGCGGGTCGTCGTCGGCGTCAACCGCTTCCAGCTCGACGAGGAGGAGCCGTACGAGCCCCTGCGCGTCGACCCCGCCATCGAGGCCCGGCAGGCGGAACGCCTCACCAGGCTCCGCGCGGAGCGCGACCAGCCGGCGGTGGACGCAGCCCTGGCCGCCCTGAAGAAGGCCGCCGAGGGCGAGGACAACGTCCTGTACCCGATGAAGGACGCGCTGCGGGCCCGTGCGACGGTCGGCGAGGTGTGCAACGCCCTGCGGGAGGTGTGGGGGACGTACGTCCCGAGCGACGCGTTCTGATTCACCTGCTGCCCCCGTGCGACACTCCCTTCCATGTTCGGTGTCATCGATCTGCCCACCTACCTGGCGGGCCTCGTCCTGATCGTTCTGCTGCCCGGTCCCAACTCCCTGTACGTCCTGTCCGTCGCCGCCCGGCGCGGTGTGCGGGCCGGGTACACCGCCGCGGCCGGGGTCTGGTGCGGGGACACCGTGCTGATGACGCTGTCGGCGGCCGGGGTGGCGTCCTTGTTGCAGGCCAACGCCGTGCTGTTCGGGATCGTGAAGTACGTGGGGGCCGGCTATCTGGCGTGGCTGGCCGTAGGCATGCTGCGGGCCGCGTGGGGCATGTGGCGCACGCGTGCGGAGCGGTCCGCCGGTACGGAGGCTCCCGCGCCCGTCGGGGAGCGGCCCTTCCGCCGTGCCTTCGTGGTCAGCCTGGTCAACCCCAAGGCGATCCTGTTCTTCGTCGCCTTCTTCGTGCAGTTCGTCGACCCGGGGTACGCCTATCCCGCCCTGTCCTTCGTCGTCCTCGGCACTCTCGCCCAGCTCGCCAGCGTGCTCTACCTCAGCGCGCTGATCTTCGGCGGCACCAGGCTGGCCGCCGCCTTCCGCCGCCGCAGGCGTCTGTCGGCGGGAGCGACCTCGGCGGCGGGCGCGTTGTTCCTCGGATTCGCGGTGAAGTTGTCCCTCGCGAGTGCCTGATCAGAGACCGGCGCGCCCCAGGTACTGCCGCAATCCGTCACCCGTGTCGCCCGCCCAGCCGACATAACCGTCCGGCCGCACCAGGAACAGGCCCTTGCTGTACGTCGCCTGCTCCGCCCCGCTGACCCCGTGCACCGGCTCCGGCAGCGCCGGCGCCTTGGTCCCCACCGCCACCAGCGTCCAGTGCGGTCCCCGGAAGGCGTCGAAGAGCCGTACGCCGTCCAGCTCGCCGTCCGGTGCGCGGTCGCCCGCCCGGAGGGCGGTCGGGGCGGTACGCGTCTCCTGCGTGAGTGACGAGTCCCGGTATCCCAGCCCCAGTTGACGGGTGGCCTCGCCGCGCCGTGTCTCCCCGCGGTGGACGCTCGTCGACAGGGCGAGCATGTCCGCGGCGATCGGCCGCCGTTCCTCCTCGTAGGTGTCGAGGAGCGACGCCGGCGCGCCGCCCGTCAGCACCGCGCCCAGCTTCCAGCCCAGGTTGTAGGCGTCCTGGACGCTGGTGTTGAGGCCCTGGCCGCCGGCCGGGGAGTGCACGTGCGCCGCGTCGCCGGCGAGGAAGACCCGCCCGGAGCGGAAGCGGTCCGCCAGGGCCGCCCGGGGGCGGAAGTCCGAGGCCCAGCGCACCTGGGTCACGGCCTGCGGCGCGAGGTGCGAGCGGGCGGCGACGACCTTCCATATGCCCTCCAGGGAGAGGTCCGGGGTCGTGCCCTCCGGGAACCGCGCCACCAGTTGGAAGTCCTCCGTGCCGGCGAGCGGGCAGATCGCGAGGAAGCCGTCGCCGTCCCCGCCCGGCGGGAAGACGTGCCAGTTGTCCCGGTCCAGGCCGCTGATCCGGACGTCCGCCACCAGGGTCGGGTTCGGGTCCACGGTCTCGCCCGTCATGCCGATGCCGAGCAGCCGGCGTACCGTCGAGCGGCCGCCGTCCGCCGCGACGGCGTACCGGGCGGTGACGGGCTCACCGGAGGCGAACTCCGCGCGGACCCCGTCCGCGTCCTGCGTCAGGCCCACGACCTCCCGGCCGAAGGCCACCTTCCCGCCCAGCTCCTCCAGCCGTGCCCGCAGGATCTGCTGCGTGCGCCACTGCGGCACCATCCACGGCCCGGTGTACGGCGAGTCCTCGCTCGCCTCGGCCGGGTCGAACATCCGGTGCTCGCCCGCCCGCCTGCCGTCCTGCCAGATCATCCCCACCGGGTAGGGGCCGCCCGCCGCGCGGATCGCGTCGAGCACGCCCAGGTCGTCGAAGACCTCCATCGTGCGCGGCTGGATGCCCTTGCCGCGCGAACCGGGGAACAGCGCCCCCGCCTGCTCGACCACGAGCGCGGCCACCCCACGCCGGGCGAGATCGATGCCGAGCGCCAGACCGGTCGGGCCCGCGCCCACCACCAGTACGTCCGTGTCCATGAGCCACCCTCTCCTTAACGCTGTTAAGTGCCGTCGCTCCAGAGCGTCGCCTTAACGGTGTTAAATTGTCAAGCGTGAGTACGGAACGACGCGCGCCCCTGGACCGCCGACGGGTCGCGGACACCGCGCTGCGGTTGCTGAACGAGGTGGGCCTGGACGGCCTGACCCTGCGCGCCATCGCCCGGGAACTGGACGTGAAGGCGCCCGCCCTCTACTGGCACTTCAAGGACAAGCAGGCGCTCCTCGACGAAATGGCGACGGAGATGTACCGCCGGATGGTCGCCGGGGCCTCGTTCGACCCGGGCGACACCTGGCGGGAACGGCTGCTGAAGGCCAACCGGGGGCTGCGTGCCGCCCTGCTGGACTACCGGGACGGCGCCAAGGTGTTCAGCGGCTCACGCTTCACCGGCATCGAACATGCCGGGCAGATGGAGGACAACCTGCGCCTGCTGACGGCCGCCGGCTTCACCCTCGCCCAGGCGGTCCGGGCGCTCACCACGGCGTATCTGTACACGCTGGGCTTCGTCACCGAGGAGCAGGGCGTCCAGCCGCTCCCGGGTGAGCGGCGCGAGGGTTACGACGTGGACGAACGCGCCCGCCTGATGGCCGACTTTCCCTTGTCGGCCCAGGCGGGCGCGGAGATCTTCGAGGACTACGACGGGCACTTCGAGGAGGGACTCGCCCTGGTGATCGAGGGGATCGGGGCGCGGTACGGGGTCTCATGACACCCGGTTCAGGACCGCTGCGCGCGTGCCCGCCGTACGGCCCGGGTGACCACGGGGGGCA
>NZ_NGFN01000349.1 GCF_002148965.1 Streptomyces swartbergensis
AAGGAGCCCTGTCATGACCGTCACCGAGCCCCCGCCCGCCCCCTCTCCCGCGCCGCCGCTCGCCGCGCGGGCGCGATCGGTCGGCGGTTCTCCCGTGCGGGACATCCTCGCCGTCACCGCCCGCCCCGAGGTGATCAACTTCGCGGGCGGGCTGCCGGCGCCGGAGCTGTTCGACGCGGAGGGCATCGCGGCCGCGTACCGGGCCGTCCTCGCCGAGGAACCCGCCCGGGCGTTGCAGTACTCCACGACCGAGGGCGAGCCCACGCTGCGGGCCGCGCTCGCCGACCGCACCACGGCACGCGGACTGCCGACCGCTCCCGACGACCTCCTCGTCACCACCGGCTCCCAGCAGGCCCTTTCGCTCCTCGCCACCGCGCTGCTCGAACCCGGGGACACCGTCCTCGTCGAGAACCCCTGCTATCTGGCGGCCCTTCAGGTCTTCGGCTTCGCCGGAGCGCGGGTCGTGGCCGTGCCCGGCGACGAACACGGTGTCGACCCCGAGGCGCTGGAGGACCTCGTGGCGCGCGAGCGGCCCAAGCTCCTCTACACCGGGCCCACCTTCCAGAACCCCACCGGCCGCACGCTGCCCGCCGAGCGGCGCGCCGCCGTGGCCGCCGTCGCCGCCCGGCGCGGGCTGTGGATCGTCGAGGACGACCCCTACGGGGAGCTCCGCTACGAGGGCGAACGCCTGCCGTGGATCGCCTCCCACCCGGGCGCCGAGGACCGTACGGTCCTGCTCGGCAGCTTCTCCAAGGTCATGGCGCCCGGCCTGCGGCTGGGCTGGCTGCGCGCGCCCGGTGAGCTGCGGCGCGCCTGCGCCGTCGCCAAGCAGGCCGCCGACCTGCACACGCCGACCGTCAACCAGCTCGCCGCGGCCCGGTACCTCGCCGACCACGACCTGGACGCCCACGTCACGCGCGTCGCCGGCGTGTACCGCGAACGCCGGGACGCCATGCTCGCGGGCCTGCCCGGCGCACTCCCCGAGGGGTCGGTCTGGACCCGGCCCGAGGGCGGCATGTTCCTCTGGGCGCGCCTGCCCGAGCCGTACGACACGACGGCCCTGCTGCCGCAGGTGGTGCGGCACGACGTGGCGTACGTCCCCGGCGCGCCCTTCCACGCCGGCACACCCGACCGCACGACCCTGCGACTGTGCTTCGTGACGCAGACGCCTGAGGAGATCGGGGAAGGGCTGCGGAGATTGGGGCAGGGTGTCCGGGGAGACGTCGGAACAGATCTCAGTCGAGGCTGACGCTGCCGCGCCGCAAGCGGTTGTTCTTTCGGCCGTACCGCACCGCCTGGATGGCATACTTGGACAGATCCCCGTTATATTCCTCGATCGCTCGCAGCGTGACGTCGCATTCGGACGACAGTAACTGCGGAGCTTCGCCGTAGTAGATTTTCTCGAAATAGCCGGAAAGGTTATGACTGAGGCGCAGGCGCGTTTCAGCGGGGGAAAAGGGGTCCACCAGGCTTTCCTTTTGGTAGGAAATCAAGTCTTCCAAAAGGAGTGTCGACACAGACATGTCGTGTCGGGAGACAAGGTGGTCGACGAAAATGCGCACCTCGGCATAGAGCTCGTCCTTGCGGGTGATCATGCTGAGGAAGGATGCCTCCTCCGGGTACCACATTATCTCCCCGAATCCCGGAACGGGGCGGCCCATGCCGACCCCCTTGGCACCTTCGAGCATCACCGTCACAGTGTCAGCGTAGTGCCGGCCCAGCAGGAGCCCAGGATTGTCAGCCGCGAAGGCCATCAGCTCCTCATAGAAGGCGTGGTACTCAAGACCGAACTCGGTCCAGAAGAACATGGCCAGCGTCTGGGTGATGTTCAAACAGTGGAAACACTGGACCGCCCAAGCCAGAATGAAGCATTTCTGCCAGTCTTCGAAAGGCAGCGTCGTCGTCTCGATGACGACGTCGAAGTATTCTTGGACGTCGTCATCGCTGGGCGTTGCGTACCCTAAGAGCATGGGTAGACGTGCCGTACGAATGGAGTGGAGCTCTCGATAGTGGGGCGTAGCCATCTCAGAGTTCGGAAGCAATTCGCAGAGATAGATCAGCAACCCTTCGTGCTGCCCCGCACTGAACAGCCTGCTGACTCCTCGGCGAAAGCTTTCCCAAGTCTCACCCGGAAGTCCCAGGATCAGCTCTGTGTATGTCGGCATGTTGTGACTTCGGTACATATTGAGCAGCTCAGTGAGGTTGTCCTGCTTGATGTTGCGCCGCTTGATCACCGTCAGGCAGTCATCGCTCATGCTCTGCATGCTCAGAGTGATGCCCCTCTGGAGTCCTACCTCTTGTAGGACTTTCGCTATCTGGAAGACCGCGGGGCCGCTCTTTTTCGCAAACGAAGGGCGAAATTGGGTTGGATATCCCGAGTCCCTTCGCACGTCCGCCAGCTTTTTCGCCAAACAGATGTCGCGAGGCACGATGCCGAAATTTGCGTCGCAGTTGTACAGGATTTCAATCCGATGGAGACCGAACCATTCGATCTCTCTCATGAGTCGCTCGTCATCAAAGAATCGCAGTTTAGTGAATACCGCAGACCCCCAGTCGCAAAAGGTGCAAGAGTAGGGGCATCCCCGGTTGGTTTCGTGACTCGCGTTCCATCGATACGGGAGATTGATCAAGGCGTCGAACGTCCCGTCCAAGTATGGTGAAGCGAGTTGATTCACATCCTTTACAGCCTCCCTGACGCCGGTCTTGATGCAATCATCGTTCTCGTCCCGCACGCTGAGGCCGGGTATCTTGGTGTAATCGGGATCCGGCAGCAAAAATTCACGCAAGATATCGGCGAAGGCAAGTTCACCCTCATGGTGAACCAGGATGTCAACGGCCGGATTGAGTTTGAAAAAACTCTTCGATGCAAGAGGAACCTGCGGACCTCCCATTACTATCAAGCACTCCGGATAAGCAAACCGCACAGCGCGGGCGAGTTCCCTGCTGTATTCCCAGTTCCAGATGTAACACGAGATCCCGAAGACATGTGGCTCGTGCAGGCGGCCCACGAGGCGTTGAATATTCTCCCGAAGGAAGACGAGCTCCGGGAAATTGAAACTTTCGGATATTTCTGGCTGCCTCTGGCAGTGCGCTTGGATGACGCCAACGGAGTAGGGTAAGAACGCCTGATCTCCAAAGCGGTTGTTGACTTGAGCCAGATAAACGTTGTACCGCATGGGAGCACCATCTCCATTCGGAGTCGATCAGACAGCTGCAGATGGAGCTTGGATCAGGCGCTCTCAGTCTCAAGAATCGCCGATCGGATTTCCCCGCAGAGATCTGCGGGTCCTGCCACCCACCCGCCTGAGTGCTCCATGGGCAAAGCGTTCAACAGGCTCATCCCGTCGAGAGACATCAGCGTCCCTCCAGCCTCGGCAAGCAAGAGTGCCGCCGCAGCGTAGTCCCAGAGGAAAATGCTCTTACCCGGCTTGGGTGGGTAGAAGGCTGCATGACATTCTCCGCACAGGATCTGAGCCACCTTGGGCGTGAACGCGCCGACAGGAGCGATGTGCCCGGGGAGTAGACGGGTCCACACTGACGCGAAGGCGGGGTCGGCCCGTTGTGTAGGGCTGACGGCGAGTTTTGCCGCACGCAACTGCGGTGGTTCTTCGAGCTGGACGGGTCTGCCGTTCACCCGAACCCCGCAGTCTGTGCTGCACGCGAAGCGTTGACTGCGGAAAGGGAGATCCAGGACACCCGCTACCGGCCTCCCGCGTTGGAAGAGAGCAACCGAGATGGCGCAGTCTGCGGTCCCCGCGATGAGTTCCTTCGTGCCGTCAATCGGATCGATGACGAAGCACAGCTCGCTGGCGAGCGCGGCGGGGTTGCAGTGAGTCTCCTCGCTGAGGACATCGGCAGAAGGGTATGCCTCCAGCGCTGCGGCGATAAGGTGCCCCTCGATCCGAAGGTCCAGGTCCGTCACCGGTTCGATGCGCCCATCGTCAAGAGTCTTGGTAGACGATCGCGGACGGTGTTCTAGTACCTCTGACCTGCAGCGATCGAGTACCGGGTCCAGCCACTCCATCGGAAAGTCACTCATGTACGCCCTCCGCCGGACTTCAATGGTCCAAGCCGCTTGAGTACGTCGCCAGAAGCGTCCGAACCTCCTCAGCATTCGGAACCCCAAGCTCTTCGAAAATGACTAGGGCCTGGTTCAGACTCACACGGGCTTTTTGTTCGTCGCCGATGTTACTCAACAATTTTCCGAGTTGGTGGAGCGACTCGCCCTCGCCGTAGCGGTCGGCGGTTTCCCGCCTTACCGTTATGCTGCGCTCACAGTATTCAATGGCTTTGGAGAGTCTGCCGCCGAGACTGTGAGCTAAAGCGAGCTGAAAGAGGGAGCGTCCCTCGTCGTACCGGTCTCCGATGTCTCTGAACACAGCCAGACTTTCCTCGAAGCACAGTATTGCTTCGTCGAGCCGGCCACTCGCTTGGTACGCGACGCCAAGGCTCATACGCATCCGGCCCTCTCCATACCGGTCACCGAGCTCGGTGCGGATGGTGAGGCTCTCCTGGCCGCAAGCGATCGCCTCTGTATAGCGCTGCATGGCTTGATACGCCGGCACCAGATTGCACAGAACTGCACTTTCGCTGTATCGATCTTGAATCCTGCGGGCAATGGCCAGACTCTTCTCGCCGTATTCGACCGCATCATCGAAGCGGCCCATCATGTAGTGAATACGTCCGAGCGCGTCCAGTGTTCGCCCTTCCCCGTAGTGATCACCGATTTCGCGTCGAAGCTCAAGGCATCGATTGCCGTGGCGTACCGCCTCTTCGAAGCGACGCAGTCGAAGGTTTGCTATGGACAGATTATGAAGACTCTGCCCCTCGCCTTCGCGATCTCCCAACCGTTGAGCGGTGGTGAGAGCGAGTCGGCCCAGCATTTCGAGGTCGCGCGGATAGGCGCGGAGGTGGCAGAACCAGAAAAGCGCATCCGCGATCTGTGTGGCGATGGCTCCGAACTCGTGAGGAGCCGCCGCCGCCTGCTGTGCCGCTGCGACGATATTGGGTCGCTCCGCCTCGAGCCAGTCCAGGGCAAGCGACCGGGTGGCGAACCAGGAATTCTCCTCCCCCTTCTGCATCGTTCGGCGTGGATCCGTGGGTTGCAGAAGCGCGCTCGCTCCTCGGGCACGCGCGAGAAAGAACTCGAATGTCCTGTGAAGTGCCAGTCGGCGGTCTTCTTGGGTGTCGTCTCGGAAGGCGTGCTCACGAGCGAACAAGCGCAGGAGATCGTGCATTTGGTATCGACCGGGCGAAGGCGACTCCAGGAGCTGTGCATCGACGAGTCGTTCCAGGGCTTCATCCGTTGCCTCATGGGAGTCACCGATCAGCGCGGCCACCATGTCCACGCTTACGTCCGGAGCCTCCAGCAGACCGAGAAGCCGGAAGGTGCGTGCACAGGCAGCTTCTGCCGGCCCGTCAACCGCCGAGAGGGCCTCATAGCTGATTCCGAAGCTCGCACGGACGGCGAGGTCGCCTAGTTGTAACTCGTTGAGCCGAGCCCGCTCGTCCAGCAGACGTCCGGCGAGGGCCTGGAGCGACCATGAGGGCCTTGCCGCCAGACGCGCGCCGGCGATCCTCAGCGCGAGTGGCAGCAGGCCGCACTGTCTCACCAGCGTGCTCGTGGCCTCGGGCTCCGCTGTGACACGCGCTTCACCCGCGAACTTTCCCAGCAGCGTGACTGCTTCGCCTGCTGACAGCACGCTGAGATGGAGGTGGGCGACGCCATCCAGGGTGGCAAGTACCTCGCGACTCGTGATGAGAACCGCGCATCCGGTGCCGGCCGGTATCAGTTGACGCGCCTGTGCAGCGGATGCGGCATTGTCGAGCATGATCAGCATGGTCCGCCCGGAGGCGAGCGATCTGAACCTGGTTGCGGCCTCGCCGGTATCGACCGGAATTTCCTTGCCGTCCATTCCCAGCGCTCGAAGAAACCTTCCCAGTACATCTATGGGATTGAGCGGAGCCAGTCCGGGCGTGGCCCCTTGCAGATTCACGTAGAGTTGTCCGTCAGGATACTGGTGGGCGATCATGTGGGCAAAATGGATCGTTAGCGCAGATTTACCCACTCCGGGCGGTCCGTCCACCACGATGATCGGTGTCGAAGACTTCATCTTGGCGGCATCGACAAGCTCTGCGAGTTGTTCCAGCTCCGAAATCCGGCCGGTGAAGGCGGCGATATCGGGAGGCAGCTCTGCTGGGCGCGAGGGACTTCCCGGAGGTTGCTCGCGATCCTGATGAACGTGAACTGCCTCTGCGCTCGCGATTTGTACGAGTTTCCCCAGCATGCCGCCGGATACTTCCGCTGTGAAGCCAGGGATACCCGTCCGCTCCAGACGGGCCGCAAGGGCACGGATACCCCGATCGGGCTCATTCGCCAGCAGCTGGAATACTTCTTGCCCTTGCTCGTCGACCTGCAGCCAATCGCGCAGCACTGACCACGCGACAGCCAGTGCGTCCTGCCCTCTGCCGGTGAGGTCATGCACCACTCGGGAAATCCTCTTCTAGAAGGTTACGTTCCCTTGAACATTTCCCATGGTTACGATCTTTCCAACCTGTGCTTGTCCGTCCACGGCGATATGACTCGTGCGTGGGTTTTCGTGGGAGGCGCGAACAAGTTCAGCCAGGGTTGAGGCGAACGACTCGTCCCCTCGCGCCCTCTCTTGAAGTTCCTCGGCGAGATCTTCCACTGCCGATTCGTCCTGCGGCTCTGATTCCGCTGCAGCCAGTATTGCTGCCCCGCGGGCATCTCCGGACAACGTCCGGCGAACCGAACCAAGCAATTCCCGCAGGCGCTCCCAGGTGGCTCTTCCGCCTTCCCGCGCGAACTCTTCGCCGGCTGACCTCGCCAGAAGGGCGGCAGCCGCAGCGGCGATCAGACCTATATCCACAGTTTGGCCCCCCATGCGGATTCCGCCAAGTTCGTTCGACGGTACCAGAGCATCTGGTCTATGGGTGCCGTTCGTTCACGATTAGTGACATGCCCGTTCGTGGCCAGATCACTTATAACTCAATGGGTCTTTTTTTTCCCTTGCGTCACACAAAGATTTCATGGCCCGTGTGCCTGGCGACGGGGAGGCAGTTCCGCGAAGTCTGTCATCTCAAATGACATCAGGCCCACCATCAGGGTGAGGACAGATGTTCACCGGAAAAGGACGTTGCTGAGCTGCTGAGGGATCTCTAGTCCCACCAGAAGTGCCAGACCTGCTGGTCCAGGACCTGGTGCTCGGCGTAGCCCCGCAGCGTCGGGTCGGCGCTTTGCAGGATGTTGTCCGGGCAGAACGCGAAGTGCTCGGCGGCCACGGCCTCCGCGTCGGCCGTCGTGACGGGCGGGGCGGCGACCGACACCAGCAGGTGATCGAAGCCGAGGGCGACGACCCGTATGCCGAAGCGTTCCTCCCAGGAGCGCAGCACCGCGCTGAGCCGGGCCGTGTCCCCCTCGTGGTTCGCCGGGCCCGTCCAGCCGATCGCCGTGGGGATGTCGGCGCTGCGGCGGGCCGGGACGAGGGTGAGTCGGGGGTCGTTGAGGGGGCCGCCGCCGAGCAGCGCGTCCGCGGTTCCGGCGGCGACCGTGTCGGGGTCCTGCGCGTGGGGGAGCGGGCCGGCCGGCCCGGGCCATGCGTCACCCTCCGCGACGTACTCCTCCCAGTACTCCGCCAGGACCTCTTCCGCGTCGTGGTCCCCGGGGTACGACACCTCGCCGGGCGTCAACTCCCAGCGGTCCGGCCCGCCGTGCCCGTCCCCCACGTCGAGCACGACCGGCAGCAGTCCCGTACGACGGGCCGGCTCCAGTGCTGTCCAGCCGCCCGGGAGGGCCCGCTCGTCCGCGTACCACAGCAGCGGCTCGCGCCAGGGCCCCTCGTCCGTGGTGTCGACGAGTGCCCCGGCGGGGAGCCGGAGTCCGAGTGCGCTGCCGCTCGGGTCTGCCGCCAGCTTCGGCAGGGGATTGGGAAGAGTCGCCATGATCGTGACTCTAGAGGCGACCACTGACAATCGGACCGGCCCCCTGGAGGACACGGGCTGACCTACTTGCTCCCTACGGTCCTGCCATGACCACATCCTCGGAGAAGACGGACCTGTCGCAGGCGCTCGCGGAGCAGCGGGAGTTGCTGCTGATCACCGTGCGCGGACTCACCGACGCGCAGGCCGCGCAGCGTACGACCGTCAGTGAGCTGACCCTGGGCGGGATCGTGAAGCATCTCGCCCAGGGAGAAGAGGCGTGGACGCAGATCATGACCAAAGGCGACGGTGAACTCCCCGACGGCATGCTCGACATGGGGCAGTACCGCATGGCCGAGGGCGAGACGCTCCCCGCGCTGCTGGAGCGGTACGCGGCGGCCGCCCGGGCGACCGACGAGGCCGTGGCCGGGCTGCCGGACCTGGGGCAGAGCGTGCTTCTGCCGACGACTCCGTGGTCGCCGCCCGAGCCCCAGTACTGGTCGGCGCGCCGGATCCTGCTGCACCTGATCAGGGAGACGGCCCAGCACGCCGGGCACGCGGACATCGTCCGGGAGGCACTGGACGGCGCGAACACCACGGCCAGGCGCTGACCCGGCGGCCCGTCACACGCGGGCGTCGAAGCACTCGCGGCTGCCCCCCGCCGCCGGGCGGAAGCAGGCCCGGACGGTCGTGCCGGGGCGCGCTTCGGTCATGGGTGTGTAGACGTAGGACTGTGCGGCGATGTCGTCCGTGACCTCGGCGGAGTGCGGACGGCGGCCTCCGTCGGCCCGGTTCAGCTCCAGGCGGTCGCCGATCCGCGTGCTCCACATCCGGGCCCAGCCGGCCTCGCACTTCTCGCTGTAGCGCAGTTCGAGGTGGGCTCCGGTGGACGTGCGGTGCGAGGCGAGGGTGAGCGGGGCCGCGCCGCATCTCATGTGCATCGGGCTGCGGCCCTCGCAGGCGGCCGCACGGCAGCGGGGTGCC
>NZ_NGFN01000035.1 GCF_002148965.1 Streptomyces swartbergensis
CTCGCCGAACCGACGCCCGGCTCCACGAGCCCGACGCCGGAGGTGAGCAGCGGCCCGCCGGAGAAGGCGGACAAGCCCAAGCAGGAGCAGCCTCCGCGGTCCTGGGAGAACGGGGAGGACGATGACGACGAGGGCGACGACTGAGCCCTCCTGCGCCGGTGTGCGAGCGGTCGCCCCTTCACGCGCCCCCTCGCGCGCCCCCTCGGCTGGCTTGTCATGGCCCTTATCTCGGCATTACTGTCACCACGCCTTGGTGAACGGGAAATCCGGTGTGATGCCGGTGCGGCCCTCGCCACTGTGATCGGGAAGTCCGGCTCCGGCCCTCGCGGGCAGCCACTGGGTCCTCACGGACCCGGGAAGGCGGAGTACGGGCGGTGGGACCCGTGAGCCAGGAGACCGGCCAAGGCGCGTCAACCATCCACGAGGTGCTGGAGAGGGTCTGCTGAGCCATGCACATTGCCGAGGGTTTCCTGCCTCCGGCGCACGCCGTCGCCTGGGGTGTCGCGTCCGCGCCGTTCGTCGTCCACGGAGCCCGGTCGCTCACCCGTGAGGTGCGCGAGCACCCCGAGAGCACCCTGCTCCTCGGCGCCTCCGGCGCCTTCACGTTCGTCCTGTCCGCCCTGAAACTGCCGTCCGTCACCGGCAGCTGCTCCCACCCCACCGGCACGGGCCTGGGAGCCATCCTGTTCCGGCCGCCCGTCATGGCGGTGCTGGGCACCATCACCCTGCTCTTCCAGGCACTGCTGCTCGCGCACGGCGGCCTGACCACGCTCGGCGCCAACGTCTTCTCCATGGCGATCGTCGGGCCGTGGGCGGGATACGCGGTGTACCGGCTGCTGCGGCGGTACGACGTGCCGCTGATGGTCGCCGTGTTCTTCGCGGCGTTCGTCGCCGACCTGTCCACCTACTGCGTCACGAGCGTGCAGCTGGCGCTCGCGTTCCCCGACCCGGGCAGCGGGTTCCTGGGCGCGCTCGGCAAGTTCGGCTCCATCTTCGCCGTCACCCAGATCCCGCTCGCGGTGAGCGAGGGCCTGCTGACGGTGCTCGTGATGCGGCTGCTGGTGCAGTCCAGCAAGGGCGAACTGACCCGGCTGGGTGTACTCAGCGCCGACAAGCAGTCCCGCAGCGAGACCGAGGCGGTGACCCGATGAGCAGGAACACGAAGATCAACGTCCTGCTGCTGCTCGTCGTGGTCGCGCTCGCCGTGCTGCCGCTCGCGCTCGGCCTCGGCGACCACAAGGAGGAGCCGTTCACGGGCGCCGACGGCGAGGCCGAGACGGCGATCACCGAGATCGAGCCGGACTACGAGCCCTGGTTCTCGCCCCTGTACGAACCGCCGTCCGGTGAGATCGAGTCGGCGCTGTTCTCCCTCCAGGCGGCCCTCGGCGCCGGTGTCCTCGCCTACTACTTCGGCCTGCGCCGGGGCAGGCGGCAGGGTGAGCAGCGGGCGCGGGAGCGGGACTCCGATGGCCCGGCGGCCGGCGCCGCCGAGGAGTCCACGGCCGAAAGGGCCTGAGCCGCGTGCTGCCGATCGACGCGGCGGCGCACAGCAGCCGCTGGCGCCGCCGCCATCCCGTGGACAAGGCCGTGCTCGGCCTGGGCCTGACCGTGCTGGCGATCTCGCTGCCGCCCTGGCCGGGCGCGGCTCTGGTGCTGCTGACCGCCCTGGTGGTGCTGCTGGGTCCTGCGGGCGTGCCCTGGCGGAGGCTGTGGCGGGCCTACCGGGTGCCGCTGGGTTTCTGTGTGACGGGCGCGTTGACGCTGCTCGTGCAGGTCGGCGGGCCGGAGGGCTTCGTGTCCCTCGCCGGTGACGGGCCGTTGCGGGCCGGGGAGTTGCTGCTGCGCACCTCGGCGGCCTCCCTGGGGGTGCTGCTGTTCGCGTTCACCACGCCCATGTCCGACCTGCTGCCGCGTCTGGTCCGGGCCGGGGTGCCCGCGGCGGTCGTCGACGTCGCGCTCGTGACGTACCGCATGAGCTTTCTGCTGCTGGACTCCGTGCGCCGGGTCCGTGACGCGCAGGCCGCCCGGCTCGGGCACACCACGCGGGCCGCCGCCTGGCGTTCGCTGGGCGGTCTCGCCGCCACCGCGTTCGTGCGTGCCTTCGACCGGGCGGTCCGCCTCCAGGCCGGTCTCGCCGGGCGCGGCTACGACGGCACCCTGCGCGTCCTGGTGCCCGAGGCCCGCGTCTCCGTCCGCTTCACGGCCGCCAGTTGCGTGCTCCTCGCGGCGCTGGCCGTCCTCACCTTCGTACTGGAAAGGCCGCTGACATGAGCGAGCCCGCCCTCGTCGCCCTGCGGGGCGCGTCCTTCGCCTACGAGGACGGCCCGGCCGTACTCAGCGGCCTCGACTTCGAGATCCGCGAGGGGCGCGCGCTCGCGCTGCTCGGCCGCAACGGCAGCGGCAAGACCACGCTGATGCGGCTCCTCAGCGGCGGACTGCGGCCTCACGCGGGCCGGTTGACGGTCGACGGGCAGCCGGTGACGTACGACCGCAAGGGCCTGACCCGGCTGCGGACGACAGTCCAGCTGGTGGTCCAGGACCCGGACGACCAGCTCTTCGCGGCGTCCGTCGAGCAGGACGTGTCGTTCGGACCGCTGAACCTCGGTCTGGACGACACGCAGGTGCGCGCGCGTGTGGCGGAGGCGCTCGCAGCCCTGGACATCACCGCCCTGGCCGACCGGCCCACCCACCTGCTCTCCTACGGGCAGCGCAAACGCACCGCCATCGCGGGCGCGGTCGCCATGCGGCCCCGTGTCCTCGTCCTCGACGAGCCGACGGCCGGACTCGACCCCGACGGCCAGGAACGGCTCCTCACCACGCTCGACCGACTCCGCGAGACCGGCACCACGGTGGTGATGGCCACTCACGACGTCGACCTCGCCCTGCGCTGGGCCGACGACGCGGCGCTCCTCACCCCGTCCGGAGTCCGCACCGGGCCCGCCCCCGAGGCACTGGCCCGCACCGATCTCCTCCGGGAGGCGGGTCTGCGTCTGCCCTGGGGTGCCGCCGCGGCGGAACTCCTCCGCGCGCAGGGGCTGTTGACCGGCACGGAGCCGGGGCCGCGTACGCCCGCCGAACTCGCCGCCCTCGCGGCCGGACGGCTGGGGGCGCACGGAGCCTGAGGGGCGCCCCTCTTGGTCGCCACTCGGTCGCGGGCTCGCTCCGGAGTCCGCCGCTGCCGTGGAACGGTGTGCGGTGCCGTCAGCCCGGGCCCGGCGGTGTCCAGTCGGCATGCTCGTGCCGCGCCGGAACGCGGCGCGGCAGGCCGTACGCGACTTCCTGGCCGGCCGGTCAGTCGAAGTAGGACTGGAGCGAGCCGCGGCGCCGGATGTCGAGCGTCGCGCAGTGGAACGAGCCGCCGAACGGCGCGTAGTGCAGCAGGTCGCACGGGATCGGCTCGAAGCCCCACTTCTCCAGGGCCCGCAGCATGCCGGTGTGGTGCCGCTCCGCGATCACCCGCTGTTCGTCGATCATGAGCACGTTCATGCTGAGCCACTTGCCGCACATCGACGTGACCTTGAGCAGGGCCTCGTCGATGGGGTCGGGCTCGGGCGCGACCAGGACGTCCCACGAGCTCAGGACGTCGGGCAGCCGGTCGACGTCGATGTACTCGGGGTTGACCAGCACCTTTCCGGGCGCGAGCAGCACGAACGTCGTGTCGATGTGCATGGGCGTGCGGCAGCGGCTCTCGATCTCGTGGATGCGGTACTCCGGCCCGAGATGGCGGCGCAGCCAGTCGATGCCCATCCGGTTCGTGACGTTGCTGCGCGTGACGAACAGGTCCCGTCCGGCCCGGACGAAGTCCGCCGCGTCGAAGACGGGCTCGAACTCGGTGAGGATGTACCTCATCGGCTCGCCGTCCTTCGGGACCCGGAAGTCCGGATCGAACAGTTCGTCCGTGAGCTGCGGCTTGGGGGCCGACGTCCAGCGCGCGCCGCGCCGGAAGTAGTCCTTGAGGAGCGGGCGGTAGGAGTGGGTCTCGAAGTACCGGCAGGGCCAGGCCATCGGGGTTTCGATGATCTCGTCGCCGATCACGAGCATGCTGTCCCGGGGGCAGGTGTTGCAGAAGCCCCGTGAGGTCCAGTCCGGGGTGCCGAAGCGGCGCCGGTGGTCGACCGCGTCCGGCCGCCTGACCGTGACGCCGAGGGACTCGAGCAGGGCGACGAACCCGTCGATCTCCTGCTGGGCCTGCTCGACGAGCATGCGCGGATACCGCAGGCCGGCGGCCAGGCCCTGCAGCCGTCCGGCCCAGGTCGGCACGTTGCAGGTGACGACCGGGTGGTCGGAGGGGATCGTCGCGCCCTCGAGACGCCCGACGATGATCTCCTCCAGCGGATCCCACTCGGTGTGCGAGTTGACCGGCGAGACGACAGGCTCCACGGCCTCGTCGGTCGCGGCCGATGTCCTGGCCCTCCCCATGATGGCCATGCCCACCACCTTCGGATCGCGGGATTTCGGTGATGCACCGCACTTACCAGGTTACTCAACGTGGCGTGCTCGCGCTGTGCACGTCAACAGTCGCGCCCGCTCGCATCGGCCGCACGGGGGAGCCGGCCGTCCGAAGAAACGCTTGTCCGGCCTCGCGGCACGGCACTACGTTGCCGATGTGGATCTCTTCTCACGCTCCTGGACGGCATTGCGCGCGGCGGTCGCCGACCTGTCCGACGAGGACTTCTCCCGGCCGTCCGGCTGTACCGGCTGGCTGGTGCGGGACCTGGTGTGCCATCTGGTCATCGACGCGCAGGACGTCCTGATCACCCTCGCCACCCCCGCCGACGGGGAACCGACCCGGGACGCGCTGACCTACTGGGAGATCTCCGACACGCCGCCGACCGGCGACGACCCGCTCGACGCGCTGACCGTCCGGCTGGCCGCCGCGTACGAGGAACCGCACCTGCTCAAGTTCCACCTGGACGATGTCGGCTCCGCCGCGGGCCGCGCCGCGGAGCTGGCCGACCCGGACCTCAGGGTCGGCACCCGCGACGAGGTTCTCACCGTGGGCGACTACCTCTCCACGTACGTCATGGAGTGGACACTGCACCATCTGGACCTGATCGCCCACCTCCCGGACGCCGCGCCGCCACCCGCGGAGGGGCTCGCCCGGTCCCGCGAGATGCTGGAGCGGATCGCCGGGGGCGCGTTCCCCCCGTCGTTCTCCGACCGGGACGCGCTGCTGGTGGGCACGGGGCGGCGACCGCCGACCGACGCGGAGCGGGCCGAACTCGACGAACCGGCCTCGAAGTTCCCGCTCTACCTGKGCTGAGCGGGCCACCGGGCACTCGCAAACCAGGCCCAGGAGCATCTGAGGCTCCTGGACCTGGCGGGATCGCGGTGACGTGGCGGGATGGCGGTGGCGTGGCGGGATGGCGGTGGCGTGGCGGGATGGCGGTGGCGTGGCGGGATGGCGGTGGCGTGGCGGGATCGCGGTGGCGTGGCGGCTTGGCCGGCCGTGGTGTCAGTGCCGCAGGGCCGGTGAACCGGCCGACGGCGTACGGCGGGTGGCGCTGCGGTAGGTGGAGATGCCCAGGGCGAGGAGCCAGGAGCTGAGGATCGCGCCCATCGAGGCGGTGGTGCCCCAGCCGTTCGCCGCGTAGAAGTCCGCCGGGTCGTTGCCGAAGAACAGGGACGGCACGAAGGCCACATTGACACCGGCCAGGACGTAGGCGGAGCGGCTGGTCCAGCGCGGCAGCAGGTTCGTCCGGGAGATGCCGAAGCCCACCGCGACCAGGAACACGGTCAGCAGCACACGACCGATCGACCCGTAGAGGATGTAGGTGCCGCTGACCGCGATGGTCGGATCGATCGAACGGTCGGCGGCGATGACCGCGCCGGCTTCCAGCCCGCTGGAGACCAGGGTGACCGTCGCGTAGACGAGCCCGGTGGCGAAGGCCATCGAACCGACCCACTCGTAGGCCGGGTTCAACCGCTTGGCCAGCTCGCGGAAGGCCGTCACGAACACGATCAGGAACGCCAGCGAGAAGATCGCGAGCAGCAGCCTGGTGAGGACGTTCGCGTCCGGCGGCGGGCCGGAGTAGACGAAGTACAGCGGTACTTCGATGATCAGGGCGGCCGCGGCGGCGATGCCGGCGAGGCCCGTCAGGCGCCTGGCGAAGGTCTCGGTCATGGGGTCACCCGAAGTCCGGTGGCGGGTTCGTCGTCGGCCCATTGCCGACGACACTCATGCTGCCGCCGCCGGCACGGCCCGTCCCTGGGCCTGGACACCCGATGCGGGGGGTGGTCCTACCGACACCCCCGCCCACTTGCGTTCCTGAACCCGGGCGGTTCCGCACCACCGCACCGCACCGAGTCCGCCGACCGTGCCCCTTGGCGCTCCCTGCGCACCACCGCCCGGCCGGAAAACGCTTGGACTCCGCGGTCGCCATCGCGGGACACTTCCGGACTCGACCCGAATCTCCACACATCCGTTTCGGTGATGGCCCCTGCCCGCACGAGCGCGTGGCGGGCGGCCACAGAACGACACAGGGGTGGGATGGAAACGCCTGAATCACGCCGGGTTCAGCCGGGCAAGCGCTCGGTACTTCTCGCACTTCGTTACTACGGACGGGAGTTGTCCCGGCTCCGCCGGCTGACGGCACCCGCGATGCTGCTCATGGCGCTGGGCAACATCGGGATCAACTACATCGCGCCGCTGATCGTCGCCAAGCTCGTCGGCGACATCGCCGACGACAGGGACGTCACGGTCGACTCGACACTGCCGTACGTCCTCGGCTTCGCCGGAGTCCTGCTGCTCGCGGAGGCGCTGTGGCGCGTCGCGGTGCACTGCCTCAACCGCCTCGACGCCCTCGGTATCGAGCACCTGTACGTGATCGGGATGGACGAGCTGTTCGCCAAGGACGCCTCGTTCTTCCACGACAACTTCGCCGGTTCGCTGACCAAGCGCGTGCTGAGTTTCGCCTCGCGTTTCGAGCAGTTCGTGGACACGCTGGCGTTCCAGATCGTGGGCAGCTTCGTACCGCTGGTCTTCGGGGCGGTGGTGCTGTGGCGCTACGAACCCCTGCTCGTGGTCGGACTGCTGGTGATGATCGCGCTGACCGCGGTGCTGGTGGTGCCTCTCATCCGGCGCCGCCAGGTGCTGGTCGACCAGCGTGAGGAGGCGATCGCCCGGGTCTCGGGCCACGTCGCCGACAGTCTGATGAACATGGACACGGTGCGGGCGTTCGCCGCGGAGGAGCGCGAGGCCGCCGAGCACCGCTCCCGGGTCGCCACGTCGCGCCGGCTGACGCTGCGGTCGTGGGACTACGGCAACCTCCGAATCGACACGCTGGTCGCGCCGCTGTTCGTGCTGACCAACGCGGTGGGCCTGCTGTTCGCGGTCACGCTCGCCGGGGGCGGGCACGGCGTGGAGGCGATCGTGGTCGCCTTCACCTACTACGGCAACGCGACGCGGATCATGTTCGAGTTCAACCAGATCTACCGCCGGCTGGAGAGCTCGATGACGGAGGCCGCGCAGTTCACCGAGCTGCTCCTGACACCGCCCACCGTGCTCGACCCGCCGTCGCCGGAGCCGCTGCGGCCCCGGGCCGCCGACATCCGCTTCGAGAAGGTGACCTTCGCGCACCGGGGTGGCAGGCCGCTGTTCGAGGGTCTCGACCTGGACGTGCCGAGCGGGGCGCGGATCGGCCTGGTCGGCCGGTCCGGCGGCGGCAAGACCTCCCTCACCCGGCTGCTGTTACGGATGACGGACATCGACGGCGGCCGCATCCTCGTCGGGGGCCAGGACATCAGCCGGCTGCGCCAGGCCGACCTGCGCGGCCAGATCGCCTACGTGCCGCAGGACCCGGCGATGTTCCACCGCACCCTGCGGGACAACATCGCGTTCGCCCGGCCGGACGCCACCGAGGCCGAGATCCGCCGCGCGGCCGAGGCGGCCCATGTCACGGAGTTCGCCGACGGGCTGCCGGACGGCTTCGACACCATGGTGGGCGAGCGCGGCGTCAAGCTGTCCGGCGGTCAGCGCCAGCGCGTCGCTCTCGCCCGGGCGATCCTGCGCGACGCGCCGATCCTGCTGCTCGACGAGGCGACCAGCGCCCTGGACTCGGAGAGCGAACTCCTCGTGCAGGAGGCGCTGTGGCGGCTCATGGACGGGCGGACCGCCCTGGTGGTGGCGCACCGGCTGAGCACGGTCGCCGGCATGGACCAGCTCGTCGTCCTCGACCGCGGACGGATCGTCGAACAGGGCACGCACCAGGAGTTGCTCGCGTTCGACGGCGCCTACGCAAAGCTGTGGCAGCACCAGTCGGGCGGCTTCCTCGACGACACCGCGGGGCGTGCCGAGGTGCTCTGAACACGGCGCGGTACGGAGGTCGTCTCCCCACCCGTGAGGAGACGACCTTCGCGGAACCGGTACGGGGAGAGGTCCGGCCTGCTGTGCACCAGGTGCGCGAAGTGGGTCAGCAGCGAGTCGAGGCCGAAGTCGGTCATGGACCGCCCTGGGGCCAGCTCCTCGGGGTCGCTGTGCAGCACGGCGGAGAGCAACGGGCCAGGATCTGGGTGATCGGGCCCGGCCTGGCCGGGTGTCATGGCGGCCAGCCCGCGCAGCAGGTCAGCGCGGCCTTCCGGGCCGGAACCGGCGTCGGGCGGCACGAGGCCGGGGAACCGCATCCCACCACCCAGGCCGCGATCGAACTGCCCACGACGCTGTACGGCACGGGATGACCCGGCTGCGGAGCCGGCACCCCGCTGTCAGACCCGGGCCAGCTCCGCGGCGCCGAACGACACGTCGAAACGGTCGCACCAGATGCTCACGCTGCTGAAGCTCGACAGGTCCGCGTCACCGGGGAGGGCGTAGTTCTGGCTTCCCTTGTTGCCTTTGAGCTTGCCGAGGCTGACGTACTTGCCGTCGTCGAAGACGTGCCAGCCCGCCTTCCCCTGCTTCACCGGCGCGTCGGTCAGCCAGACGCGCAGGTCCGGTCCGTTGCTGGTGTTCAGGTTCTCCAGCCGGACGACATGAGAACCGTCGGCCAGCCGTACGAGCTTCACCGTGCCCGAGGTCGCGTGCTCGTGGCTGATCAGCTCACCGCTCGCCAGTGTCCGCGGACCGGTGGCCGGGGAAGGCGACTCGGAGGGTGGCTCGGAGGGCGCCGCGGCGGGAGGGGCGGATGTCTCCGCGACCCCGGGCAGGGCCTCTTGAACGGTCTCGTCCTGCCACAGCTTCCAGGGCTGGAACCAGTACAGCCCGAATCCGACTCCGCCGACCGCCACCACCAGCACCGCGATGACCAACGGCCCGGTCAACACCTTGCGCACGCGCCCCATCCCCGCTCGCCTCCTGAGAGTTCCTGCAACCCTCCCGATTCAACGCCACCGTGCGGCCGCCCCACACCCCGCAGCTGATGACGGAATCCTTACGTCGGTCGCCCTCGACAGCTCGTCGTGCGCCCGCCCCGGGCATCGAGGATCCTGAGCCTCGGCAGCCGACCCCGCATCTTGGCCGACCGAGGACAAGGAAGCAGCGCCATGACGATCGACGTGTCCGCGGAGCGCGTGATCCCGCTTCCGCCCGGGCGTGTGGCCGAGTACGCCATGGACTGGCGCATGACGCCGAGTGGACCCAGGGCATCCGCACCGCGGAGCTGACCCGGGAGGCGGATGAAGGCGGCTTCGGCGTGAACGCCGAGATCACGCGGACGGCATACTTCCTCGGCCGACGCATCGACTACGTGCTGCGTGTGGCCGCGTACGAACCGCCTCATCGGCTGGAGATGATCTCCGTGGCCGGCCCGATGCCCATGCATGTCACGTACGCCTTCGAGCCGGACGCACGGGGCACACGCGCCCGCATTCGCGTCCGGGGCGGCGAAGGCGGCTTCTACCGGCTGGCCGCGCCGCTGCTGGCCCGTCAGGTCCGCTCCTCCATCCGCAAGGACCTGCGCGACCTCGAACAGCGGCTCACCGGGCGGTAACGGTATCCGTCACGGCGTATACCCAGATGGCCCAACGTCTGTGGTCAGCCGCCCTTGCCCGGCGCCGGGGTGGGGGCCCGCTGGCCGGCGCGGAGCATCGCCTTGTAGAGCGCCTCGCGCCCGGGCGGGTCGGGCAGGGGGCCGCGGGCCGGGGCCTCCAGCGACTGGATCATCAGGGCGACGACGCGTCGCCAGGCGTCCGGGGCTCGTCGCCGGTGGCGTTGACGACACCGGCGTCGGCCCTGTGGATCAGCACCAGATCCGAAGGGTCGAAATGCTCACGCAGCCGCCCTCTGGCCTTGGCGGTGGGGAAGTCATGGTCAGAACGTCGGCGAAGCCGTTGTCGGCGGCCTGCATCGCGCACGCGGTCTCGATGTAGCCGACGAAACCGCTCCCGGTTGCGCTCGGCCTCATCCCATTCCAGTACTGTGCCGGCCACCGCGAACCGAAGAGGGCTGCCTCCGAAGAGCCAACAGTGCGTCGCGGCCTGCGGTGGTCGATCTGGGGAACGGAATCGTTCCAGAACATGCCCCTCATCGACGGCAGGACGGACGACCTGGCGGAGGTTGCCAGGGCCGCCCGGGCATGGCGCGACAGCGACGGCGTGTACAGAGTGGGCAGGGGCTTCATGACCCCGCCCGGCGGTCAGCCTTCGTCCGCCCTGGTCAGGGCTTCGGTGATCATGCGGGTGGCGAAGTCGCGGTCGTCGGTGAGGCGGTTGATGTGCTCCGCGAGCAGGAAGGCGGTGGCTTCCAGGGGATTCATCTCGTCCATGGTCCAGTCCCCGTACTGCTTGCGCCACAGACTCGGGCTCAGGCCGGTACCGGCAGCGACGAGCAGTCCGGCCATGGTGGGGATGGCTTCGGGACGGACGCTCTTGGGCATCATGCCCATCGTGGCCACGAGGTTGGGCACCACGTACTCGATGACGTCCTTGTCGTGGTCCTCGTAGGCCATCCGCAGCCACTGCATGAACATGTAGATGAGCGTGCACGCCCCGTCCAGCAAGTCATCGACCCCGCGGGGCCCCAAGGACACGGCGAACTGGTCGGTCAGCGCTTGCTGTTCGGCGTCGGTCTCGGATCTGCCGTCGTAGATGGCCTTGAGCCGGGAGTCGATCATCATGAGTGCTGCGCCCACATCGCCGGCGGGAGCGTGCTGGGGGTCGCAGGGCGATGACACAGTGTTCCTCCTCGGCTGACCGACGGCAACGCGGCGTGATCGTACAGTAACCCGCCGATGAGGGGAGGGTCTGGAGAACCCCGATGCGGGGCTGCGGGTGGCCGTGTTCGCATCGCGCGCGGACCGGGGCTGTCCCTGGCGGCCCGTACACAGCGGAGACCGCTCCCCCGAACTCGCCGTGATGAAACCGACCGCGACCCTGGTCAACACCGGCCGCGGCGGGGTCGTCGACGAGGAAGCCCTCCTGGCAGCGCTGCGCGGCGGGGATCTTCACTCGGCGGGACTGGGATCACACGTCGAAGCTGCCCGTCCAGGCCGGTGAGGCCCGGACGGGCAGCTTCGTATGTCCGCGTGCCGGGTCAGACCAGCGGCCACAGGGCCGCGGTGAGGGCGAAGCCCGCGCATCCCATGACGGTCGTCAGGACCGTCCACGTGCGCAGCCCCGCCGCGACGTCGAGACCGGCGAGCTTGGTGAACATCCAGTAGCCGGCGTCGTTGATGTGGGACAGCGCGAGGGCTCCCGCGCCCATCGCCAGGGCCACCAGCGACAGCTGACCGGTGGACAGGTCGGCGCGGTGCAGCAGGGGGGTGAGGATGCCGGCGGTGGTGATGAGGGCGACGGTCGCCGAACCCTGGGCGGCGCGTAGGGCGAGGGAGGTGAGGAAGGCCAGCAGCAGCACGGGCAGGCCGGTGCGTTCCAGGACGTCGGCGATCGCGTCGCCGACGCCGCTGGCGACCAGGACCTTGCCGAAGACACCGCCCGCGCCGGGGACCAGGATCACCATCGCGACGGGCGGCAGCGCGGAGCCCATGACCTCGGCGATGCGTGCGCGGTTCCAGCCGCGGCGGGCGCCCAGGAACCAGCCGCACAGGGCGACGTCGATGAGGAGGGCCACCATCGGGGCGCCCAGGACGGTGAGTACGGCTCGCAGGGTGGAGCCCTCGGTGAGTGTGTTCTGGCCGATGGTGTCGAGGAGGATCAGCAGGATCGGGGTGACGATCAGTGCGAGGACCATGCCGAAGGAGGGCGGAGGGAGGTCGGTGCCCGAGGGCGCCTGCCGGGTCAGTACAGCGGTGGCTTTGCCGCCGCCCGAGGACGGGCTCTCGGCGGTGCCCGCCGTGGCGTGCGTGCCCTGGCCCCCGGCCTCC
Organism: Streptomyces swartbergensis; assembly: GCF_002148965.1. Classification (GTDB taxonomy): domain Bacteria; phylum Actinomycetota; class Actinomycetes; order Streptomycetales; family Streptomycetaceae; genus Streptomyces; species Streptomyces swartbergensis. Next base: position 12,255 of record NZ_NGFN01000035.1, read on the forward strand.
GGTTCGCCGTATACCTCGGCGTCCACCGTCGGGTCCATCGGGTACTCGCGGCGGGACAGCCGACGGGAGACGAAAGAGCCGAGCAGGACGACAACGGCCGTGATGGGAATGCCCATCAGCAGCACCAGGCCCTGGCTGGCGCCGATCGCCTCGGTGGCCGCGACGGCACCGGGGTGCGGCGGCAGGAAGGCGTGCACGGTGAGCATCGCGGCGCCCATGGGCAGCGCGTAGACGAGCAGCGGCTTGCGGGAGGCGCGGGCGACGCCGTACGCGATCGGCATCAGGATGATCAGGCCGACCTCGAAGAAGACCGGGATGCCCAGGACGAATCCGGCGACGGTCAGGGCGAGCGGGGTGCGCCGGGAGCCGAACCTCTCGATGAGGTGGTGCGCGAACGCGTGGGCGCCTCCGGAGAGTTCGACGATCCGGCCGATCATCGCGCCCAGCGCGATGATGGTGGCGATGTGGCCCAGGGTGGAGCCCATGCCGTCCTCGATGGTCTTCACCAGGTCGGCGGCGGGCACGCCCGCGGCCAGCGCGACGCCGATGCTGACGACGACGAGGGCGACGAAGGGCTGGACCTTGGCTCTGAGAATGAGCAGGAGCAGGGCCACGACACCGGCGACCGCGATGACGAGGAGAGCGGTGTGGCTCATCGTCCCTCTCCTTCCCGGGACTGGGGAGACAGGACGGTGACGACGGAGGAGTCGTCGCGGGCGCCGAGTCCGGCGCGCTCGCCGAGCAGGTAGAGCTGTTCGGCCGCGGCGGCCAGGGGCACCGGGACGTGGGCGTCCTTGGCGATGCCGGTGACGATGCCCATGTCCTTGACGAAGATGTCGAGGCGCGACTTGACCTCGGGGCCGGGCCCGTCGTCGTACGTCTGGACCATGCGCGGCCCGCGGTCGGCGAACATGAAAGAGCCGGCGGCGCCGTGCTTGAGGCTGTCCACGACCGTGGCCGGGTCGAGCCCGAGCCCGCGGGCGAGCGCGATCGCCTCGGCCGCTGCCGCGATGTGCACGCCGGCCAGCAGCTGGTTGACGGCCTTCATCGCCTGGCCGTCGCCGGGGCGCGGGCCGACGACCGTGAGGGTCGAGGCGAGCAGGTCGAGGACCGGCCGGGCCGTCTTCAGGGCCACTTCCTCGGCGCCGACGACGATCAGCAGATCGCCCTCGCCGGCCCGGACCGGGCCGCCCCTGACGGGCGCGTCCACGGTGAGCACACCGCGCTCGGCGAGCCGCAGGGCGGTGGTGCGTGCCGCCTCCGGGCCGACGGTGCTGGTGAGGATCACGACCGCGCCGGGGCGCAGCGCTCGGGCGGCGCCGTTCTCACCGAACAGCGCGTCCTCGACCTGCGCCTGGTCGCGTACGGCGAGCACGACGACATCGGCGTCACGGGCGGCCTCGGCCGGAGACGCCGCGTCGCGGGCGCCCTCGGCGGCCAGGGCCGCCCGCCGGTCGGCGGCGATGTCGTATACGGACACGGGCAGTTCACCGGCGAGGCGGCGCGTCATGGGGAGGCCCTACGCCGCGACGACGGACGTGGTGAAAGAGCACGCCGGAGCCTACGGCCTCGGAGTCGTCTACGCGCAGGCCATGCTCGGCGCTCACGCCGCCGGCTGATCCCCGCACCGGCACGGGAACGTCAGGAACGGACAGGAACAGGCGGGAACACGATGGACGCCGGACTGCTGGTCCTCCGGCTGGTGGGTGGTGGGCTTCCCGGGTCCGTCCCCGGCCCTGAGCGGCCCGCCGGCCCACCGGTGGACCACCGGCAGTCGACGCCCTGATCACGCCGGCCACACCCTGATCACGTCACTCCGGCGCTGATCCCTCCGGCCCGGCGAAGGCGAGGATGCCGGGGACCGCTTCGCACAGGCTCGCGAAGTGACGGTGCACTCCGGCCACCGCAGCCGCGGTGTTGACTCCCCATACCGTCATGCCGGCCCGCAGCCCCGCTTCGACGCCGGACGGGGCGTCCTCGATGACCAGGCAGTCCTCGGGCCGGACACCGAGCTGCTCGGCGGCCAGCAGGTAGGGCACGGGCGAGGGTTTGCCTTCTTCCACCGCGGCGGCGTCCACGATGACGCGCGGGACCGGCAGACCCGTCCGGGCGAATCGCCCGCGCACCCGGTGCTCGTAGTTGGAGGTCACCAGCGCCCACGCCCCCGACGGCAGGGCGCCCAGCAGCTGCGACGCGCCGTCGAAGGCCGCATAGACGCCGGACCGGACGTCCTCGTCCTCCAGTTCATGCAGCGCAGCCAGGCACTCCCTTGGATCCTGGTCCGGAGCCACCTCGGCGAAGGTCTCCATCGGCCGCGTCCGCAAGGCCACCCGGTAGACCTCAGCCGCGTCAAGCCGGTATCGCCCCGCCCAACTTGCCCAGACCCGGCGCTGGTTGTCCAGGCGTCGATCAACGTGCCGTCGACGTCGAAGAGGACGCACGTTCTGGGGCCGGACTGCACACGCTCACTGGTCACGTCGTGATCATGCCAGGAGCTGCGGAAAGCCCTTCACCGGCCCGCGCGTCGGTGATCGGCGAGCCGGCACCCGACGCCGCCAACGCCTGCCATTCACTGGGGGACATGCCGTAGGCGTCCCGGAACGTGCGGCTGAAGTGCGAGGGGCTGCTGAAGCCCCAGCGGTGTGCCACGGCGGCCACGGTCGTCCTGCGATGCGACGTCCGGCCGAGTTCCTGCCTGCACGAGTCCAGCCTGCGCTGCCGTACCCACTGGCCCACTGTCGTGCCGTCGTCCTGGAAGAGCTTGTGCAGATAGCGGACGGAGATGTGATGCGCGCGGGCGATCGATTCCGGTGACAGCTCCGGCTCCGTCAGATGCTCCTCGATGAAGGCCCGGATCCGCGACAGCATCTCGCCGCCGGCCGTCGACGCGCCGGACGTCTCCGGTCCCGTCTCCGCATGAAGGAGTTCCATGACGAGGACGGCGAGGAGGTCCACGGCACTGCGGGCGAGCCGGTCCCCGATCGCCGACCGGTGGAACTCCTCCTCGGCGGCGAGCGCGGACAGGAAGCCCGACACCAGCGCGCCCATCCCGGCACCGTGCCGCACGGGCACGCCCACGACCCGGTCCAGGTCCGGCTCCGCGACGCCCAGGTGGCGGCGGGTTGTCCGGAAGTACGTCATCAGGCAGTCCTGACCGAACCGGAGGACATCACGCCGGGCCGGATCGCAGAAGACCATGTCCCCCGGCTCCAGGAAGGCCCCGTCCTCCCCGGGCCGGGTGAGCGCGACCGTCCCCCGGACGTGCAGGCCCAGGTACAGGAACTCGCCCTCCCCCTCGTCGGGCATCGCGGACAGCATCTGAACGCGGTCGGACACACGGGTCATCGATAACTCGGTCATGAGAACTCCTAGCTCCGGGCCCGGGTCACCGGGAGACACGCGCGCTGTCGCGGTACTCCGGCTTGGCAACGTCGTTCGTCGTCGGTTCGCCCACGGCCTTCCCCCCTGTCAGCGTCGGTGTACGACATCGTCGTGCACCGACGGTTTCGGCCGCCACCGCGCGCCGTGGGAATCCGGCTGAGACTTTCCTCGCTCTGCAGGAAGGCCGCCGCGTGAGCCGGCAGGTCCCGGCGTTCGGCGGGCCGGGGTCAGACTCGTGCCTGTTCACCCGGCGTGGCGAGGAGGTCCTCGACCCGAAGGCCCATGTACAGGACCAGCCGGTCGGCGCCGTTGTCCAGGTCGAGGCCGGTGATCTCCCGTATCTGCCGCAGACGGTAGTACAGCGACGTCCGGTGGAGTTGTGGGGCGTCCGCCGTCCTGGGGATCGAGCCGGCGTTGTCCAGGAAGCACCGCAGGGTGTCCCGCAGCCGGGCACCGCCATGAGCCTCGGCCAGGGCGCGCAGCGGCTGCGGACGCAGCGCCGCGTTCAGGGCGTACTCCGGCAGTTGCAGGAGCACGGCGAACTCCCCCAGTTCCGCCCAGTCGCCCAGGCCCTTCAGGTGTGGCAGGCGGCGCGCCGCACGGACCGCCACGAGTGCCTGCTCGTACGAGGTCCACGCGTCGGCGAGACCGGTCCGGCGCCCGCCGATGCCGACCACCGGAGCGGCTGACGCGTCGAGGAAGGTGCCGAGTTCCTCGATGATGCGCCGGGGACTGCTCGCGCAGTTCGTCCGGGCCCGGACCCCGGTCACGGACCTGGAGCAGGACTGCCCGGTCCTGCTCGACCGCCATGACGCCGTGTGCCGAACGCGTCTGCCGGAATCCCTCCACCGCGCCCCTGAGGGCCACCTCGATCCGTCCGGGGGCTCCTCGCCACGGGACACCTGGACGACGCTCACCACGACGTGCGGCGTCTCCCTCAGCAGCCCGCTGTCCAGCGCCTGTCGCCGCGCGGCGTCGCGTGCGACCGGGCTGGTGCCGAGCAGGCCGAGCTACGCGCCGCGCAGGGGGACCACGCGGCGGCGCACGCACGGGCGAGCGGCGCGGTGCGCGGTCTCGATCTGCGCAAGTCGCACAGCCTGTACGGGCGTTACCGTCAGGCACGCGGAACGGCGTTCCTCGCGGAGGGCGATCACCAGTCGGCGTACGAGCAGCTCCGCCGGGCCTTCACCCGCGACTTCCACCCGGAACCCGTGCACTACCACGTCTCCCTGTACTGCCTCTCCGACCTCGCCGCGGCCGCCGTCCGCGCCGGGCAGGCGGCCGACGCCCGCGTCGTTCTGCACGCCGCCGAACGGGCCATGGGCGCATCCCGCTCCGCCCGCCTGGACGCGGTCGTGCACCGTGCCTCGGCCCTGCTGGGCGATCCCGAGGAAGCGGAGGCCCACTTCCGCGTGGCGACGGACCCGGTCACCGCCCGCTGGCCGTTCGAGCACGCCCTCGCGCACCTGAACTTCGGTGAATGGCTGCGCGCCGTCGAGGGTCCGTCGAGGCACGCCCTGTACTCGGCACCGCCCTGGAGATCTTCGAACGGCTGGACGCCCGGCCCTGGGTCGAGCGCACCGCCGCCGAACTCCGCGCGGCGGGCGTGGCGGTGGTACCCGCCGCGGCGCCGGAAGCCGTGTCCGGCCTGACGCCGCAGGAGTTGCAGATCGCCCGACTGACGGCCGAGGGCCTGACCAACCGGGACATCGGTGCCCGGCTCTACCTGTCTCCGCCACCATCGGCTTCCACCTGCACAAGATCTTCCCCAAGCTCGGCATCACCGGCCGCGCCCAACTGCGTGAGGCCCTCGGCGACGTGCCGCGGCCGGACTGATCCGGCATGCGGCCGCCGCGCCTCGCGACGGATGTCCAACGGTGGGTCCGCTCCGCGATCCCCCCGGTCCCCGTACGCCGATGGCGATGGGCCGCTCGTCCGGGGCGAAGTCGGGGAAGTTCGGGTAGCTGGTGGTGACGGGGGCGCCGGGGGCGCGGACGCCGAGGAAGGTGTACGTGCCGGGGACGCGCTCCAGGTAGAGGGAAAGGGCGTAGTCCTCGCCGCTGAAGGGCGGGAACGCGGAGTGGAGCGTGGTGACCGAGTCACGCTGTTCCCTCTTCATCGTCCGTCAAGGTCACCCGGCGCGCGGGGATACCCGTGCGTACACGATCACTCCTTGCGCATGCAGCCGCCCATCCGGCGAGCCACCGCTCACGGGTGGGGACACCCCCTGGTGCACTGGCTTGACGACTGGCGGCTCACCCCACGCGGCACCCCGGCCGTGACCCTCGTACCGATCGACATCCCGGGGATGCTGTCCCGTCTACGGGCCGTGCGAGCGCCTGCTCTAGTCTCTCCTGCATGGCCGGTGACGATTTTCGGCCAGCCAGGTGACCAAATCAGTCACGTACGCCGAGGTGAACACCGAGAGCAGGGCCCGGACACGGACGCGAGTCCCGATCCCACGGCTCGACGAGCTGCCGCCCTGCCGAAATCCTGTCAGGAGGACCGTTGCACCACGATGAGCGGGCAGACCGGCCCGGAAGCCACGGCGAGCACCGGATGCAACGCGAGTTGGGCACCGTCGGCCGTGCCGACCGGTTCTACGACGAGCAGGTTCTGCACCGGCTCAACCCGCGCATGCAGGAGTTCGTGGCCCGCCAGGAGATGTTCTTCCTCGCGACCGCGGACAGCCACGGCGAATGCGACAGCACCTTCCGGGCCGGCCCGCCAGGTTTCCTCCGGGTACTCGACGACGCGACCCTGGCATACCCGGAGTACCGCGGGAACGGCGTCATGGCCTCGCTCGGCAACATCCGGGAGAACCCGCACATCGGCATGCTGATGATCGACTTCTCCCAGGACCGTATCGGCCTCCATGTCAACGGCCGCGCACAACTGGTCACCGACGACACGATGCGCCAGAGGATTCCGGACCTGCCGGTCGACCCGGTACCCGGCCGCCGCCCCCACCTATGGGTGGAGGTCGAGGTCGAAGAGGCATACATCCACTGCTCCAAGCACATACCGAGGCTGGTCAGAGCCCCCCTCAGGCAGAACACCAACGGCACGGACCGCTCCGCCGCCGACGGCGAACAGGCCTGGGGCACCGACGACCCCAAGCGCAAGGGTGGCGACTACTTCGGAGCGGCGGCCCGGGAGCGGGGACTCGATCCCCGCTGAAGGCCACCCCGAAAAATACCGATAGGTCTTCCGGTTTCTCCTTTGTCTCAGCGTGCGACCGAAGTCGTGGTCGGAGAGCCGGCGCTGGCGGGCTTCGGCGCGGTGGCGCTGGACAAACTGCCTGAGCGCCGCGTCCGGGCAAGGGCCCTCAACCTGCAGCCGCGCATGCGCCGAGGTGCTCGACCAGGTCGAGGACATGGTCGCGGGGACCGCGGCGGTGTCCAGGTGCAGGCGGCGGCCTTCGACCCGCACCACGTCCCATCCGGACCGTGCGGGTCACAGCCCAGGGGCAGTCGAACCAGCCGCCGCGCACCTGGACCAGGACCAGGGCCGCGGGCGTCCGGACCCTCATCGCGGCTCCGCGGGTGGTGTGTCCGGGCTGCGGCGGAGGTGCGGGGCCACGCTGCGGAGCTTCTCGCAGGTTTCCTCCCACTCCCGTTCCGGTGTGGACTGGCCCATGACTCCGGCACCCGCACGCAACCAGGTGCGTCCGTCGCGTTGGAAGACGGTGCGCAGGACGAGTGCCGCGTCGAGGGAGCCGTCGGCGTCGGCGGTGAAGACGGCCCCGGCGTACAGACCTCGGGGCTCGCTCTCGTAGCGGCTGATGGTGCGCAGCGCCTCCGGTTTCGGGCAGCCGGTGGCGGTGATCGCGGGGAACAGCGCGGCGAACGCGTCCCAGGGGCCCCGGTCGTCGGCGAGGCGTCCGGTGGCGCGCGAGGCGAGGTGCTGCACCGAGCCGCGTTCCCGGACCGTCATGAACTCCTCCACCACGACCGTTTCCCGGCGGCAGATCCCGGCCAGTTCGTCGACGGCCAGACGCACGGAGAGGGCGTGCTCGTGGATCTCCTTGGGGTCGCCGAGCAGGTCGGACCGCAGCCGCGCGGTCTCCTCGGGACGTGTGCCGAGGGCGCGCGTCCCGGCAAGCGGCTGGGTGGAGACGCGGTGGGTGCCCGCCTCGACCTCGACGACGGTCTCGGGGCTGAAGCCGGCGGCCCGCCAGCCGCCCAGGTCCAGCAGGAAGGACCGCGCGGGAGTGTTGGCCCGGCGGCCCGCCAGGTAGGTGGCGGTCAGATCGGGGGCGGTGTGCGGGGGAAGCGGCAACGGTCGGGAGAGCACGGCCTTCTGGAGCAGGCCCGTCCCGATGTCGGCCACCGTCCGTGCGACGGCGTGCTGGTACGGGCCCGGCCCGGTGCGCAGCAGTTCCTCCGCGTCGGCGAGGGCGGCCTCGCCCGTCTGCCCTGTGGGACCGGCCAGGGCCTTGACTATGAGGGGCAGGTACTCCGGGTCGGCGGTCCGTATGCGCGCCTCGCCCGGGGTGAGGGCGACCTCCGTGGTCGGCAGCATGAGGTGCAGCAGCGGGTCGTGCCCCGTGTCCCCCGTGTCCGGGTGCAGCAGGTGGGCCAGTTCGAAGACGGCCCAGCCGTACACCCGCCAGTCCTGGTGCGGCAGGTGCGCCAGCGCATCGGCGACCTGTTCCAGGGGCGCGGCGCCCAGGGGCCGTGCCACGGCCCGGTTGCCGCAGCGTGCGGTGATCCCCTCGGCGGCGAGGGTGAGGGTGGCGGCGGGACCCGCGGCGTAGATCCAGGTCCCGTTGCGTTCGTAGACGACGTACTCGCCGCCGAGACCGGCGCGGGCGAGCCGGACCGCCGCCTCCGCCGGGTCCTTGGGGGAATCGACGGTGTACTCGGGGCCCGCCGCGGGGAGGGCGTCAGCCCAGGAATCCCAGGAATCCCAGGAGGCCCGGGAGGTACCGGGCGTGCGGGGCGTAGCGGAGAGGCGGGACGTGTCGGTCGTGCCGGTCGTGCCGGTCATGAACAGGGGTTCCCTTCCGTGCGCGAGCCCCCGGCCGCGAGGTGCCGGGCCAGCGCCGTCAGTGCCTTCTTGTCGGTCTTGCCGACGGCTGTCACCGGGAGGGCGTCGAGGCTCTCGACGCGGTCGGGGATCTTGAACGGAGCCAGCCCGCGTTCGCGGAGGAAGGCTGCCGCCTCGTTCCTGTCGGGTGCCGTGGCGCCGGGTACGGGGACGACGAAGGCGCAGGTGCGCTCGCCGAGCAGGTCGTCCGGGACGGGTACGACGGCCGTGTCCAGGACCGCCGGGTGGTGGACGAGCTGCTCCTCGACCTCGGCGGCGGCCACCTTGTCGCCGCCCCGGTTGATCTGTTCCTTCACGCGGCCCTCGACGACCAGATGGCCGGTGGGAGTGCGCCGGACGAGGTCGCCGGTGCGGTAGTGGCCGTCGGCGGTGAACGCGGTGGCGTTGTGCTCGTCGGCCCGGTAGTAGCCGCGCAGGGTGTACGGGCCGCGGGTGAGGAGGCGTCCGGTCGTGCCGGGCGGGACGTCGCGGTCGTCCTCGTCGACGATGCGGATCTCGTCGTCGGCCGACAGCGGGCGGCCCTGGGTGTGCAGGACCACGTCCTCGGGGGCGTCCGGTTCGGTGTAGTTGAGCAGGCCCTCCGCCATGCCGAACACCTGCTGCAGGACGGGCCCGAAGGCGGCCCGCGCCTGGGCGGCGTGTTCGGGCAGCAGCCGGGCCCCGCCGACCTGGAGCAGCCGCAGCGAGGACAGGTCCGCCTCACCCCACTCCGTCGCCGCCGCCCACATGCGGACGGTCGGCGGCACCAGCGCGGTGGCGGTGACGCGTTCGCGCTCGACGAGGGCGAACGCCGCGTCCGGGTCGGGCTCGTCGGTGAGCACCGCCGATCCACCGGCGTAGAGGGCGCCGAGGACGCCGGGGCAGCCGAGCGCGAAGTTGTGGGCTACGGGCAGCGCGGCCAGATAGACGGTGTCAGGTCCAAAACCGCACAGCTCCGCGCCGGCCCGCACGTTGTACGCGTAGTCGTCGTGGGTGCGCGGGATCAGCTTGGGCAGCCCGGTCGTGCCTCCGGAGACCAGGAGCAGCGCGACCTCGGAGGCGTCCTCCGGGGCCGGGGGCAGGTCATCGGCTCCGGGGCCGTCGAGCGGGAGGTGGGCACCCGGGTCGCCGGCCACGACCACGTGCCGCAGTTCGGGGCTCTCCTTGAGGACCTCGGCGGCCAGTTCACGGTGGTCGAAGTCCTGGTGGACGTCCGGGACGACGTACGCCACGGCCTGGGACAGCCGGCACAGGTGGACGATCTCGCTGCGCCGGTGCAGCGGCAGGGCCAGGACGGGAATCGCGCCGAGCCTCTGGAGGGCGAAGAAAGTGCTGAAGAACTCGGGGACGTTGGGGAGATGGAGGACCACCCGGTCCCCCGCGCGGACACCGAGTCCGGCCAGCCGGCGGGCGACGCGATCGGCGGACCGCTCCAGTTCCGCCCGGTCCAGCCGTCGTTCGCCGTGCACGAGGGCAGTGCGGTGCGGGTGGGCACGGGTCCAGGCCCGCAGTAGCTGGTCGAACGTCTCACCTCGCCAGTACCCGGCCTCCCGGTAGCGCGCGGCGAACTCCTCGGGCCATGGCGTACAGCCGTCGAGCACGTGGTCCCCCTTTGGTCGTGTCCTGCTCGGCAGGGGCTTGTCCATTCCGCTCGCCATACTGTAGGAAATGAATATCATTTTCAATAACTGATGCCATCAAGGCTGGTGACGCAGTGTCAGAACCCGATCTCCTGCGGACGATCCGCCCCCTGCTCGCGGACTGGCTCGGCCCCGGCGCCGAGCGGGTCGGCCCCGATGACAACCTCATCGAGCAGGGCCTGGACTCCATCCGTCTGATGACCGTGTCGGCGGCACTGCGCCGCGCCGGCATACGGCTCACCTTCGCGGAGCTCGCCCGCACCCCGACCCTGCACGCGTGGGAGGACCTGCTGGCCGAGCGATGTCCGAGCGCCGGTCCGCCCGATGCGACGGCCCCTGACGCCACCGCCCCCGCCGCCACGGACGAGGGCGAGACCTCGCCCTTCGACCTGGCGCTGATGCAGCACGCCTACTGGGTGGGCCGCGGCAAGGAGCACGAACTCGGGGGTGTGGCCGCGCACTTCTACAACGAGTTCGACGGCGAGGACGTCGACCCTCAGCGGCTGGAGCGCGCGGTGCGGGCCCTGCTCGCCCGGCACGCCCAGCTGCGTGCCGTGTTCGGCGACGACGGCCGGCAGCACACCCCGGCCGTCGCCTCCTGGCCGGGCCTGCGGGTGCACGACCTGCGTGAGCTCCCCGAGGATGCGGTGGACCGGCGCCTGGCGGAGCTGCGGGACGAGCTGTCGCACCGCATGCTGCGGGTCGGCGCGGGCGAGGTCGTCGACGTGCGGCTGTCACTCCTGCCGGAGGGCCGGACCCGCACGCACCTCAACCTGGACATGCTCGCCGCCGACGCGCTCAGCCTGCGCGTCCTGCTGGCCGATCTGGCGGCGCTCTACCGCGATGACCGCGATGACCACCATGAGCGCGACGGCGGCGAGGAACGTGACGGCCGCGGGAAGCGCGACGGCCGCGGGAAGCGTGACGGCCGCGGGGAGCGTAATGGCCGCGGGGAGCGTGATGGCCGAAATGGCCATATCGACCGCAAGGGCCGCGATGCGGAGCAGCTCCCACCCATCGGCTACAGCTTCCGCCGCTATCTCGCGGACCGTGCCGCCTCCGCCGAGCGGGAGCGCGACCGCAGGCGGGACGCGGCCTGGTGGGCCGCGCGGCTGCCGGACCTGCCGGGGGCGCCCGCGCTGCCCGTGGTCCAGGGAACGGTCCCGCCCCGCGTCACCCGCCGCCACCACTGGCTGCCGCCCGAGGCGCACGACGCCCTGTTCGCCCGCGCCCACCGGCACGGTGTCACCCCTGCGATGGCCCTGGCCACCGCGTACGCCGAGGTGCTCGCGGCCTGGAGCGCCGAGCACCGCTTCCTGCTGAACGTGCCGCTGTTCGACCGCGAGCCGCTGCACCCCGATGTGCCCCTGCTCGTGGGCGACTTCACCGGTTCCGTACTGCTCACCGCCGACCTGTCCGGCCAGGATGCCTTCCAGGAGCGGGCCCGCACCCTGCAGGAACGCTTCCTCGCGGACGCCGCGCACGCCTCGTACTCCGGTGTCGAGGTGCTGCGCGACCTGAACCGTGCTCAGCGGGGCGGCGGACGGGTGCTCGCGCCGGTGGTGTTCACCAGTGCGCTGAACCTGGGTGAGCTGTTCTCCGAGGACGTGCGCGCCTGCTTCGGGCGGCCCGTGTGGATCATCTCGCAGGGGCCGCAGGTGTGGCTGGACGCCCAGGTCACCGAGCTCGACGGCGGGCTGCTGGTGAACTGGGACGCGCTGGAGCAGGCGTTTCCCGAAGGAATGCTGGACGCCATGTTCACCGCGTACCGCACGCTGGTGGACGAGCTCGCCGCGTCCGACGCTCCCTGGGACGCCCCCGTCGCGGACCTGCTGCCCGAGGCCCAGCGGGAGGCACGCGCGCGTGCCAACGCCACCGACGGGCCGCGCAGCGGGCTGCTGCTGCACGAGGACTTCCTGCGCCGCGCCGAGCAGACGCCGGACCAGCCCGCGCTTCTGTGGGGAACGGACGGCGTCCTTTCCTACGGTGAACTCGCCGAGCGGGTCCGGCGGATCGCCGCCGCGCTCGCCGCACACGCCGTCGGCCCCGGCGACCGGGTCGCCGTCTGTCTGCCCAAGGGGCCCGACCAGATCGCCGCGGTGCTCGGCATCCTGATCGCGGGCGCGGCCTACGTGCCCGTCGGGCGCGACCACCCGCCGGCCCGCCGAGACCGTGTCCTGACCCGAGCGGGCGCCCGCGTCGCCTTCGTCACCGGCGGCCTCGGCTCTGCCCTGCCCGCAGGCGTCGTACCGCTGACCGTGCTGGACGCCCTGGCGCACGAGCCGGTCAAGGAACCGGTGGCCGTGCCGGACAGCGATCCGGCGTACATCCTGTTCACCTCCGGATCCACCGGTGAACCCAAGGGCGTGGTCGTGCCGCACCGCGCGGCGCGCAACACGGTCGACGACCTCGACGAGCGGTTCGGCGTGGGCGGCGACGACCGGACGCTCGCGCTGTCGGCCCTTGACTTCGATCTGTCGGTGTACGACCTGTTCGGCCCGCTCACCGTCGGCGGTGCGGTGGTGCTCGTCGCGGAGGAGGACCGGCGGGACGCGGCGCGCTGGCACGCGCTGATGGCCCGGCACCGCGTGACCGCGCTCAACTGCGTGCCCTCCGTGCTGGACATGCTGCTCAGCACCGCCGGGGACGGCCTCGCCGGGGTGCGGCTGGTGCTGCTCGGCGGAGACTGGGTGGGCGTCGACCTGCCCGGGCGGCTGGCGGAACGCGCGCCGGGCTGCCGGTTCGTGGCGCTCGGCGGTACGACCGAGACCGCGATCCATTCCACGGTGTGCGAGGTCGTCGGCGGCACGGTGCCCGAGGACTGGACCGCGGTGCCGTACGGAACGCCGTTGCGCAACGTGCGGCTGCGGGTCGTCGACGCCCGGGGCCGGGACTGCCCCGACTGGGTTCCGGGTGAACTGTGGATCGGCGGGGCCGGGGTGGCCGACGGGKATCTCGGCGACCCCGAGCGCACCGCCGACCGGTTCGTGCACCACGAGGGTGTGCGCTGGTACCGCACGGGTGACCTCGCCCGCTACCGGCCGGGCGGCACCGTCGAGTTCCTCGGCCGGGCCGACTCCCAGGTCAAGCTGCGCGGGCATCGGGTGGAACTGGGCGAGGTGGAGGCGGCTCTGGAGCGCGCGCCGGGTGTGGGGCGCGCGGTCGCGGCCGTCACCGGGGGCATGGACGGCGCTCCTCGCTCGCTGGTCGCGGCGTACTCCCTTGCGCCCCGCGCCGGAGCCGGCCGCCACGACGGCGTTCTTCCGCAGGTCGTGGCCTCGCGGCCCGATCCGCTGGAGACCGAGGTCGTCGCCTACGTCCTCGGCCGGATCCTGGACGGGACGCGCCCTGCCGAGGACATGCGCGGGCTCGCGCATCTGTGGCGGGACTGGCTGTTCCGCCACCCGGGGCCGGTGGACGGGGAGAGCCTCACGAAGCGCGTCACCGGAACCCGGCTCGCGCCCGTGCTCGACCGCCTGACCGAGCGGCTGGAGGACCTGCGGGCCATGCTCACGGGCGACCGGGACCCGTTGGAACTCCTCGACGACCCGGTGCTCGCCCCCGAGGCCGCGCTCGACGCGCTGCCCGCCAGTGGGGAGGCCGCCGCGGAGTGCGCGAACGCACTGCGTGCGCTGGCCGCGGAGTCGGGCGGCCGTGCGCCGCGCGTCGCGGTCGTCGGGGCACGCGGTGGCGTCGGAGTACAGCGGGTGATCGAACAACTGCCCACAGACTCCGTGCAGTTCACGCTGTTCGACACCTCTGCCGGGCTCCTGGAAGGGGCCCGGGAACGGCTGGCGGGCGTGCGGTGCCAGGCCCTCCCGGACGGTGTGCTCCCCGAGGGCCTGCCGGGCACGTTCGACGCCGTGCTCGCGCTCGGCGCCCTGCACGCCTTCGACGACCCGGCCGCCGGCGTCGCCCAGGCGGCGGCCCTCCTGGCGCCCGGCGGGCTGCTGCTCGCGGTGGAGCAGGGCAGTCTGCCGCCGCTCGGCCTGATCTGCGCCGCGCTGCCCACGCGGGGGTTCGCGCACGCGGATCCGGCCCGCCGGGCGGCCGGCAGCCCGCTGCTGCCGCCCTCGGCGTGGGAGCAGCTGCTGCGCGGCCACGGCTTCACCCAGGTGGACACAGCCGTGCGCGCCCAGGAACCCGCACTGCTGATCCGCGCGGTCCGTGATCCGGACGGCGCACCGCAGGACAGCGACACCGTACGTGCCTTCGCCGCCGAGCAGTTGCCGTCGTACATGGTTCCGGACCAGTTGGTTCTGCTGCCGGTCATGCCGCTCACCGCGAACGGCAAGGTCGACCGGCGGGCCGTGCGCGAGCTCCTCGACAGTCACGTCTCGTCCGCACAGGCCGGCCCCGGACACGGCACACCGCCCCGGCCCGGTGCCGAGGAGTTGGTCGCCGAGGTGTGGCGGGAGCTGCTCGGCGCTCGCACCGTGCACCGGGAGGACGACTTCTTCGCGCTCGGCGGTGACAGTCTGCTCGCCACGCGGATGCTGCAACGGCTGGCCGAGCGCGGGGTACGCGGCGCCCGGATCGCCGATCTGTTCACCCGCCCGGTCCTGAAGGACTACGCGGCCGTGCTCACCCTGGACCCGGAGCGATCCGCCACGCCTGTCCTGGTGGCGGATCCGGACCGCGCGCACGACCCGTTCCCGGCGACCGACGTGCAGCGCGCCTACTGGCTGGGGCGGGCCGAGGACATGCGGCTCGGTGGCGTCGGGGCGCACTACTACTCGGAGTTCGACGGCTCCGGAGTGGACCTGCCGCGGCTCGAACAGGCGTGGCGCAGGCTGATCGCGCGCCACCCTATGCTGCGGGCGGTCTTCGACGAGGACGGACACCAGCGCGTCCTCACCGAGGCCGAGATACCGGACTTCACCATCCCGGTCCGGGACGGTGAGGAACACCTCGCCGCACTGCGCGAGGAGATGTCCCACCAGGTCCTCGACCCGGTCCGCTGGCCGCTGTTCGACGTACGGGCGGTGCGGTACGGGGACGGCGCCGGCGACGTCAGGACGCGGATCGGGGTGAGCCTCGACAACCTCGTGCTCGACGGCCTCAGCATGATGACCGTCTTCACCGAACTGGGCGTGCTGTACGCCGACCCGGCCGCCGGACTCCCGCCGGTGGAGCCGACGTTCCGCGACTACCTCGCCTCCGTGCGGCCCGCACCCGAGACGCTGGCCGCCGACCAGGCGTACTGGCGCGACCGCCTGCCCGAGCTGCCCCCTGCTCCCCGGCTACCGCTCCTGCGTGACCCTGCCGCACTGGGACGCCCCCGTTTCACACGCACCTCCGGAGAACTCGCCGCCGACCGCTGGCGGCGTCTGAAGGAGCGGGCGCGCGAGCACGGTGTCACTCCCTCGACCCTGCTGCTGGCCGCCTACGCGGAGGTGCTCGGCACGTGGAGCGAGAGCCCCGAACTCACCGTCAACCTCACGCTCTTCGACCGGCAGGAGATCCATCCGGAGATCAACCGGGTCCTCGGGGACTTCACCTCTCTCCTGCTCGCCGCCCACCGTCCGCGTCCCGGCGAGGACTGGCTGAGCCGGGTGCGCGGACTGCAGGAGCAGGTGTGGCGCGACCTCGATCACCGCTCGGTCTCCGCGGTGTGGGTGATGCGTGAGCTGGCCCGGACCCGCGGGGAGCGGGACGCGGCCGTGCCGGTGGTGTTCACCAGCGCGCTGGGTGTCGACGACGGCGTGTCCATGGACGCCCCGGAGGGGTTCCCGCCGCGTGTCTGGGGCGTGAGCCAGACCCCGCAGGTCTGGCTCGACCTCCAGGTCTACGAGGGCCGGGACGGGGCGCTGCGCCACCAGTGGGACGCGGTGCGGGAGTTGTTCCCCGACGGGCTGGTCGAGACGATGTCCGCCGCCTTCGACCGGCTGCTGCGTCATCTGTCCGACGCCGACTGGCAGGTGCCCCGGCCGGCGCTGCTGCCCGACGCACAGCGCACGGTCCGCGACCGGGTCAACGCGACGGGACGGCCGGGAGGCGAGCGGGCCCTGCACACGCCGTTCTTCGAGCAGGCCGCCGCCGATCCCGCCGCTCCCGCCCTGCTCTGGGGCGAGGACGGTGCTCTGACACGGGGCGAGCTGCGGGAGCGGGCGCTGCGGATCGCCGCCGCGCTGCGGGAGGGCGGGGTCGCGCCCGGCGACACGGTCGCCGTGTCGCTGCCCAAGGGGCCCGAGCAGATCACCGCCGTGCTCGGCGTCCTCGCCGCCGGGGCCGCGTACGTTCCGGTGGGCGCCGACCAGCCGCCGGTGCGGCGCGAGCGGATGCTGCGCGCCTCACGGGCCCGCTGTGTGCTCGACGCGGAGTTCCTCTCCGGGCCGCTGCCCGCCCCGCTGGCGGCGCCCGTGGCCGTCGGCCCTGACTCCTGCGCATACGTGATCTTCACCTCGGGTTCCACCGGAGAGCCCAAGGGCGTCGAGCTGACCCACCGGGCGGCCGCCAACACCGTCGAGGACATCAGCGCACGGCACGGCATCGGGTTCGGCGACCGGGTCCTGGCGGTCTCCGCGCTGGACTTCGACCTGTCCGTGTACGACATCTTCGGGCTGCTCGGCGCGGGTGGCGCGCTCGTGCTCGTCACCGAGGAGGAACGCCGGGACGCCCAGCGCTGGCGCGACCTGGCCGCACGGCACCGCGTCACCGTCTGGAACTCCGTACCCATGCTCCTGGACATGCTGCTCACCGCCTCGGCGGGGCAGGCACCGCCGGAGCTGAGGCTCGCCCTGGTCTCCGGCGACTGGGTTCCGCTCGACCTGCCCGCGCGGCTGGCCGAGGCGTCGCGGGGCCGCTGCCGGCTGGTCGCGATGGGCGGTGCGACCGAGGCCGCGATCTGGTCCAACGCGTACGACGCCACCGGCGGCGCTCCCGAGGGCTGGCCGTCGGTCCCGTACGGGACACCGTTGCGCGGCCAGCGGTTCCGGGTCGTGGGGCCGCTGGGCGAGGACTGCCCGGACTGGGTGCCCGGCGAGCTGTGGATCGGCGGTGCCGGGGTGGCCACCGGCTACCGGGGCGATCCGGAGCGCACCGCCGACCGGTTCGTGACGGACGGCGGGGAGCGCTGGTACCGCACCGGCGATCTGGGCCGCTACCGCCCCGGCGGGCTGCTGGAGTTCCTCGGTCGGCGCGACCACCAGCTGAAGATCCGCGGCCACCGTACCGAGCTCGGGGAGGTCGACGCGGCGCTGCTCGGGCAGCCGGGCGTCAGCCGTGCGGTCACCGTCGCGACCGGCCCGCGGGGTCAGCAGCGGCTGACCGCCTTCGTGGTTCCCGAAGGCCCGTCGGCCCTCTTGGATCTCGCCGAGGTCGAGCGCCGTCTCGCCGACCACCTGCCCGCGCACGCGGTGCCCTCCGTACTCGTGCCGCTGCCCGACGGGCTGCCGCTGACCGCCAACGGCAAGGTGGACCGTGCCGCGCTGGCCGGACACGCGGCCGGTCTCGGCGTGGTGTCCGGCGGGACACGGCAGCCGACGGGCCCGCTGGAGGAGCTGGTCGCCGCCGCGTGGTCCGAGCTGCTGGGGGCCGAACAGGTCGGCAGGGACGACGAGTTCTTCGCGCTCGGCGGCGACAGCCTGCTCGCCACGCGGCTCGTGGCCCGGCTGCGCGAGGCCGGGGTACGCGGCGCGCGCATCGCCGCGCTGTTCACTCACCCGGTGCTGAGGGACTACGCGGCCACCCTGACCCTGGGCACCGGGAAGCCCGTCACGCAGGCCCTGGTGAGCGATCCCGCGCACGCGCACGATCCGTTCGAGGCGACCGACGTTCAGCGGGCGTACTGGATCGGGCGCACGGCACAGCTCGACCTGGGCGGGGTCGGCTCGCACTACTACAGCGAGACCGACGAGCCGTACGCCGATGTCACCGCGCTGGAACGGGCCTGGCGGCGGCTGATCGCACGCCATCCCATGCTGCGGGCGGTCTTCGACGAGAACGGACACCAGCGCGTCCTCACCGACGCCGAGGTACCGGACTTCACCATCCCCGTCCGGGACGGCGAGGAACACCTCACCGCCCTCCGCGAGGAGATGTCCCACCAGGTCCTCGACCCCGCCCGCTGGCCGCTGTTCGACGTACGAGCGGTGCATTACACGACGGCGGACGGCGAGCGCCGCACCCGGATCGGGGTCAGCCTCGACAACCTGATCCTGGACGGCCTCAGCATGATGATCGTCTTCACCGAGCTGCGGCAGCTCCGGGACGATCCCGACGCCGAACTCCCGCCGGTGAACGTGACGTTCCGCGACTACCTCGCCTCCGCTCGGCCGTCGGACGGAACAGTGGCAGCCGACCGGGAGTACTGGCGCGAACGGCTCCCGGCGCTGCCGCCGGCGCCCCGGCTGCCGCTCCTGCGCGAGCCGTCAGAGGTCGGACGCCCGCGATTCGTCCGCCGGGCCACCCACCTGCCGTACGCGACGTGGCAGCGGCTGAAGGAGCGGGTCCGGGTCTACGGTCTCACCCCGTCCGTGCTGCTTCTCGCCGTCTATGCGGAGGCGCTCGGCGAGCACGCCGAGGGTCCCGAACTCACCGTCAACCTCACCCTCTTCGACCGGCAGGAGATCCACCCGGACATCAACCGGATCGCCGGGGACTTCACCTCACTGCTGCTGGCCGCCCACCATCCGCGGGCCGGCGAGTCCTGGCTCACGCGGCTGCGCGGGCTCCAGGCCCGGCTGTGGACCGACCTCGACCACCGGGCGGTGTCGGCGGTGTGGGTGATGCGGCAACTGGCCCAGGAACGCGGTCCCGACGGGGCTGCGATGCCGGTGGTGTTCACCAGCGCGCTCGGCATCGACGACGAGCGGGCCCGGTTGCTGACCCCGCCGTACTGGTCCGTGTCCCAGACCCCGCAGGTCTGGCTCGACCACCAGGTGCTGGAGGACGCCGAGGGTCTCCGGCTGACTTGGGACGCGGTGACCGGGCTGCTGCCCGACGAACTGCCGGAGACCTTGATGAGCCGCCAACTCGCCCTGCTCGACGAGCTGTCCACGGCGCAGGACTGGGATGCGCTGATCCTCTCCACGGGCCTGAAGGACGGCGAGCGGTCCACGACGGTGCTCAGCACAGTCGTCGGCAGGGCCGACGCGGGCGGTCCCCCGCGCGGCGCCACCGAAGAACTCGTCGCCGCGCTCTGGTCCGAGCTGTTGGCCGACAGCCCGCCCGCCGGCCGGGAGCAGGGCTTCTTCGCGGCCGGCGGCGACAGTCTGCTGGCCACCCGGCTGATCGCGCGGCTGCGCGAACGCACCGGGGTGGAGGTTCCGCTCAGGGCGTTCTTCGCCCACCCGACCGTGGCCGCTCTCGCCTCCGCCGTCGACGACATCACTGACCACACCACCGATCAGAACTGGGAAGAGGGGGAACTGTGAGCGCCGCCGAGTTGGTGTCACACCTGGCCGCCGCCGGAGTCGAGTTGTGGGAGGAGGACGGCCGCCTCCGCTTCCGGGCACCCCAGGGTGCCCTCACCGACGAACTGCGCGAGCGGCTGCGCGCCGACCGCGAGGCCGTACTCGCCCATCTGCGCGACCCGTTCGCCGAGCCCCTCGTTCCCGACCCCGACGGGCGGCACCTGCCGTTCCCGCTGACCGAGGTGCAGTCCTCGTACCTGCTGGGCCGCACGGACGCCTTCGCCTACGGCGGGATCGGCTGCCACGCCTACCTGGAGTACGAGCTGCCGGGCACCGTCCCGCCCGAGCGGGCCGCGGAAGCGTGGCGGGCGCTCGTCGAACGGCACGACGCGCTGCGCACGGTGTACCACCCGGACGGCCAGCAGGTGCTCAAGGATCTGCCGCCGTACGAGGTCCCCGTGGCCGGGGCCGGGCAGGCGGAGCGGATCCGCGGCGAGCTGGCGCAGCGGACGTACGATCCCGCCGCGTGGCCGCTGTTCGACATGCGGCTCACCCACTCCCCCGAGCGGCTGCTCGTGCACCTGTCCGTGGACCTGCTCGTCACGGACTTCTCCGGAGTGCAGCAACTGCTCGGCGAGCTGGAGCAGTTGTGCGTCGAGCCGGACCGGCCGCTTTCACCCGTGCCCGTCTCCTTCCGTGACCACGTGCTCGCCGAGCGGCGGCTGCGCGACAGCGCCCGCTGGGCCCGTGACCGCGCCTACTGGCTGGACCGGCTCGATGACCTGCCCGGTGCGCCGGAACTGCCCGTCCTGTCCGAGGAGCGGGGTGGACAGGTGCGGTTCCGGCGGCTGGCCGACCGGCTGACGTCCGAGGAGTCGGCGGCGCTGCGGCGCCGGGCCGCCGCGCGGGACCTGACCGTGTCCACCGTGCTGCTCGCCGCCTACGCCGAGGTGATCGGCCGGTGGAGCGCCAAGCCGCGCTTCACGCTCAACCTGCCGGTGTTCGCCAAGCGTCCGCTGCACCCCGACATCGGCCGGGTGGTGGGCGACTTCACGTCCGTGACACTGCTGGCCGTCGAGCCCGACGCCGGGAAGGGATTCACGGAACGGGCCCGGGTGCTCGGCGGGCGGCTCTTCGAGGACCTGGACCACGGGCTCTACTCGGGGGTCGAGGTGCTGCGCGAGGCGGCCCGCCGCTCGGACCGGCACGCGCTGATGCCGGTCGTGTTCACGAGCACGCTCCAGGGCACGGAGGTGCCGGCCACTGGTCCGGGCAGGGTCGTGTACGGCGTGACGCAGACCCCGCAGGTGTGGATCGACTGCCAGGTGATGGAGTCCGGCGGGGAGATCCTGCTGGGCTGGGACGTCCGCGAGGATGTGCTGCCGGAGGGGCTCGCGGACGACGCGTTCGCCGCCTTCGCCTCCCTGGTACGGGAGTTGGCCGTGTCCGACGCGCCGTGGGACAGCACCGACCTGGTGCGGCTACCGGAGGCCCAGGCGGCACGGCATGCGGCGGTCAACGCGACCGCGCGTCCGCTGCCCGAGGCGCTGCTGCACGAGCGGGTCTTCGCCGCGGCCGTCGCGCATGCGGACCGGCCGGCGGTCATCGCGCCCGACCGCACGCTCACCTATGCCGAACTCGCCGGGTACGCCCGGACGGTGACCGCAAGGCTGCGGGCGGCGGGGGTCGCGCCGGGCGAGCGGGTCGCGATCGTGATGGACAAGGGCTGGGAGCAGGTCCCGGCCGTGCTCGGTGTGCTGGACGCGGGCTGTGTGTACGTGCCGGTCGACACCGTCCATCCGCCCGCGCGCCGCGCACGGGTCCTGGCCTCCAGCGGGGCGGTCGCCGTCCTCACCCAGGCGCGGCTGGGCGACGCGTACGAGCTGCCGGCGATCGCCGTCGACACCCTGGAGCCTTCTCAGGCGGTGGAGTCGCGCCGGGTGGACCCCGGCGAGGCGGCCTACATCATCTACACCTCCGGGTCGACCGGTGAGCCCAAAGGCGTCGTGGTCTCGCACCGGGCCGCACTCAACACGGTCGCCGACATCGACGAGCGCTTCGGCGTGGGAGCCGGCGACCGGGTGCTGGGGCTCGCCCAGCTGGGCTTCGACCTGTCCGTCTACGACCTGTTCGGCCCGCTGGCACACGGCGGCGCGGTCGTCCTGCCGGACCCGGAGCGCCGCGGCGACCCCTCGCACTGGGCGGACCTCGCGGCCCGGCACCGGGTGACCGTGTGGAACTCGGTGCCCGCACAGCTCCAGATGCTGTACGACTACCTGGCTTCGGGTGCGGGTGCCGCCGATGTGGCCGGGCTGTCGGCGCTGCGGCTCGGCCTGCTGTCCGGCGACTGGATCCCCGTACGCCTGCCGGACCGCGTACGCGCGCTGCTGCCCGGCGTGCGGCTGATCAGTCTCGGCGGGGCGACGGAAGCGGCCATCTGGTCCATCCACCACCCCATCGAGCAGCCCGTGGACCCGGGACGGCCCAGCATTCCGTACGGCAGGCCGCTCGCCAACCAGACCTTCCACGTCCTGGACGACGCCCTGCGGCCCCGCCCGGACTGGGTGCCGGGCGAGCTGTGCATCGGCGGCAGCGGCCTGGCGATCGGCTATCACGGTGACCCGGAGACGACCGCCCGGCGTTTCGTCACCCATCCCGTCACCGGGGAGCGGCTGTACCGCACGGGTGACCTGGGCCGGTGGCTGCCGGGCGGGGACATCGAGTTCCTCGGGCGCGAGGACGGGCAGGTCAAGATCCGCGGGCACCGCATCGAACTCGCGGAGATCGAGGCAGCGTTGACGGGCCACCCGGCCGTCGGTGCGGCGGCCGTCCTGGCCGTCGGGGACGATCCGTTGCAGCGCCGGCTGGTCGCCTTCGCCGAGCCGGCGCGCGACACGGACACGGCCCGGGCCGGTGGGCCGGGAGAGGTTCTGGCCCGGCGGGCGCGGCAGGCGGCCGACGCGTTCGAGGTGACCGGGCCGGAGCGGATCGCCGAGTTCGCCCGGCTCCTCGACGAGGCGTCGATCGCTTCCATGCTCGACGCGCTGCGCGCACGCGGCCTGTTCGCCGGGCCCGACGCCGCCCACACCGCGCAGGACGTGGTGGCGGTGGCCGTACCGCGTCACGAACGGGTGCTGCGGCGCTGGCTGCACGTGCTGCACGGCGAGGGCCTGCTGGAGCGGGATCCGGCCACAGGCCGGTACCGGCTACGCGCAGAGCCCTCGCCGGACTCGTCGTCCGCGTCGGCGTGGGACCGGGTCGCGGCCGTGTGGAGCGACGACCTCGGACCCGCCGAGCTGCTGACCTATCTGCGTGCCAACGCCGATCAGCTGGGCGCGCTGATGGACGACCGGATCGCCGCCGTCGACCTCCTCTTCCCCGGGGCCCGCATGGAGACCGCCGACGCGGCCTACCGCGAGAACGTCATGTCCGCCTACCTCAACCGCGTCCTCGCCGAGGCCCTGCGCACGACCGCCGAGGAGCGGACGCCCGGCCGGCCGCTGCGCGTGCTGGAGGTGGGCGCCGGAACCGGGGCGAGCACGGCCGGGGCACTCGCCGCGCTGGACGGGCTGCCCGTGGAGTGGCTGTTCACCGATGTGAGCCCGTTCTTCCTGGACAGGGCGCGCGAGCGGTTCGGGCCCGACGCGCGGCTTCGGTACGGGCTGTACGACGTGGACGGTGACCCGGCCGAGCAGGGGCTGGCCCTCCAGTCGTTCGACGTGGTGGTGTGCGCGGGCGTGCTGAACAACGCCCGGGACACGGCGGCGGCGCTCGCCTCGCTGCGCTCGCTCCTCGTCCCCGGCGGGCTGCTGCTGGTCACCGAGCCGACCCGGGAGCACTACGAGATCCTGATCTCACAGGCGTTCATGATGACCGGGGCGGAGGACCTGCGGCGCGCGGACGACACGGACGCCACCTTCGTCACCCGCGACCAGTGGCTGCGCCTCTTCGCGGAGGCGGGCGGAGAGAACGAGCTCTGCCTGCCGCAGCAGGGCCATCCGCTGGAGCCGCTGGGCCAGCACGTCTTCGCCGTGCGGTTCAAGAGCGACCGCGCCCCCGTGGACCCGGTCGCCGTCGGCGACCATCTCGCGGAGCGGTTGCCGGTCTACATGCTGCCCGCCGCGCTGCACGTCGTCGACGAACTGCCGCTCACTGTCAACGGCAAGGTGGACCGCAAGGCCCTGGCGGCCCTGGCCGCCGTCACGGCCGTCACGGCGGAGGAGCGGCACACAGCCGCCGTGGAGGTTGCGGCCGGGCCGGCCGACGAGTTGGAGGAGAGGCTCGCCTCGGTGGCCGCCCTGGCGCTCGGCGTCGTGGCCGTGCCCCGTGATCGCAGCCTGTTCGATCTCGGCGCGGACTCGCTGGTCCTCGCGCAGCTCTCGGCGCGGCTGATCGAGGAGGTGCCGCAGGCGGCGGACCAGCAGTTCGACACCCTGCTGCGGGAGCTGCTGAACCGCCCGACGGTCGCCGACCTGGCCCGCCATCTGCGCGGCTCGGACGCGCCCGAGGCCGGAGCGGGCGAGGTGAGCGCGCTGGTGGCTCTCGGCGACGAGCCGAAGGAGGGCGGGGTGCTGCACGTGCTGGTGCACGAGGGCATCGGCACCATGGCCCCGTACCGCGACCTCACGGCCCGGCTGGCCGGGCACGGCCCGCTCGTCGGCCTGGCCGTGGGCGATGTCGAGGCGTGCACGGGCATTCCGGCGGCGGAGTTCGTGGAACGGCTCGCGGCCGAACATGTGCGGCGGCTGACCGCGACCGGGGCCGGCCGGTTCCGGCTCACGGGCTACTGCCTGGGCGGCCAGCTCGCCACCGAGGTCGCCCGGCAGCTCACCGAGGGCGGTGCGCACGTCGAGCAGTTGACGGTGGTCAGCAGCAGCCCGCCCGCGTTCGTGTGCGAGGAGGAGCTGCTGATCGAGCACGCCTTCGCCCGGGTGCTCGGCGCCGACCCGGCGGCGGCCGGATACCCGGACGACGAGGAGGAGCTGGGGGCGGCGCTGCGGGCCGTCCTCGACGCCACCCCGGAGCGGGTTCCGGCCGGTGCCTTCGCCACCCTGTGCGGTGAGCCGCGCCTGGAAGCGGTGGCCCGCCGGATGCGCGCGCTGGCCTGCGTCCCGCAGCCGGAGCGGCTCGCCGCGATCGCCGCCACGCTGGGCGGGGACGGCGACTCGGCCCACGTTCCGGGTCTGTACCGGGTGTTCCGGCACGCCTTCGCCGCCGCGTCGCTGCACGCCACCCAGCCGTACGCCGGTGACATCACGCTCGTGCAGCCGCGCGGGCTGCTGCGGTTCCTCGCGGGGTTCGGGCAGGAGGCGGACGAGCTGTGGCGCGAGGTGTGCCTCGGTGACCTGACGGTGGCCGAGGTCGACGGCGACCACTTCAGCTGCCTGCGCGCTCCGCACGTGGACCAGGTGGTCGCCGCCGCGGTCGCGGMGACKCCGYGAACCGCGGCCGTACCGCCCCGGTCGCGGTCGGCGTGGTCGGGGCGGCCGGAGCGGTGGGCCGGGCCGTACTGGAGGAGCTGTTGCGCCTCGGGGCCGGGCCGGTGCGGGCGGCGGTGCGCCGCCCGCCCGGCCGTGCCCTGCCCTCCGGCACGCACCTGTGGCCCGATCCGGTGGACGTGGCCGATGCGCGGGCCCTCGCCGCGTTCTGYGCCGAGTGCCGTGTCGTCGTCAACGCCACCGGGCCGGTCCGTGCCGTCGGCCACCGCGTGGCGTCCGCCGCCCTCGCGTGCGGCGCGGACCTGGTCGACGTCAACGACACGGACGAGCTGCCCGAACCCGCCCCGTACGCCCGCCTGTTGCGGTGGCGTACGGCGGTGATCGGGGC
>NZ_NGFN01000350.1 GCF_002148965.1 Streptomyces swartbergensis
TTCTAGCCCAACACCACAGCAGCCCCCGCCGACCCGGGCCGGATTGCGGCCATCGGCTACCTCTACCGCCCGATCGACTGACACCTGACGCCCCACCACACAGCGCCTCAAGTAGTGACCCAGAGAAACTGCACTGCGCTCGATCAACCTGCACACGCCACATACACGCAGGCCAGAGAGCCAATACCTCTCTCAGCCCCACGCTCTGCGCACCCCAACCACCACAAAGACCACCCAGAAAAACTGAGAAATCCCAGCTTGCAACCGCAACAACACCTCAGAAAAACTGGGCGACGACAACAGGCCGACCTGTCCCACCCGAACTGCAACGCTGGGCCCGCAAACAGTCCGCCATGTGGGCAGAACTCCACCCCCACCAACAACACCTGCTGACCATCGCCGGCATCACTACTGCTCCGTGACACTGGCGGGGAGGGCACTCAACGCCTGTGGAGGTCCGGGGTCCGGTCGTGTGCGTAGCGGCGCTCGCCTCTGAGAGGGGAGCCCCGCTCTCGGGGAGCATGGTTTTGGCTGTTCAACTGGCCTTCTCCACTGCAGCGCTGTCCACCCATCTCGCCAAGATGCTGAAGGCTGCAAGCTGCTCCAGAGCCTCGTTCTCTTCCAGTTCCTCATCCTCTTCGTGGGCGATGGGGTTGCGGATGGCCGCGTAGACGCCCCGCGCAAAGTTTCCGGCGCCGTCGTGGCGATTTTTGAACGTGTCGCCTCCGTCGTTTTCGCGCAGGCGCAGGCGTGGGTGCCCTGGAGTGGGTGGATTGGTGGAGAAAGCGTCGGAGAGGAGCTTGGCCTCGGAAGCGTCCCGCCGTTCGAGCTTCGCCTGTGCTTGGGCGTTCACTGCCCTGGCGGCAGCACCAATCGCCTCGCGGAAGTGCCCGCTGCTCCACAAGCCCTGCACACTGCCCCAGACCCATGAATGCAGTGTGGATGCGTCGAGCTGGGGTGCGCCGCTGCCGAGATTCTCCTGCAACTCCTGCTCAGCCTCCAAGAGAGCGATCGCGCGATGGGCCGCCTCTCGGTGGCGCCACATCGGCTGCCTCTTCGCCTCCTCCCAGTCCGCAGTCCGCCACCCTGGAATTACCCGGTCGAGGATCCTCTCAGCGATTTGCGCGGCAGCCTGTGCCTCTGCCTTGGAGGTCTTGAACTTGAAGCTTCCCACGCTCACCATGCCGTGAGGCGGCGCTACGTACTCCACAGCTGCGATGGTGAGAAAGCTCTTCAGCTTTTCGATCGCCCATTCCCTGTTCATCGGCGTCATGGTCCGATGCTGCCGCATGCCACCGACATCGCCTCACCTGCACCGAGGCTCGGTGGCCTGCGATCAGGGGAGGATCACCGGTGTCCTGATGGGACGGACGCGCCCGCATGACGGAGCGCCGTTCACCCGTTCGGGTGGCGGATTCGGATCGCAGCATGCAACATCCCCCTTTGTACTTGGCTGTTGAGCGTGGAGAGGCACGAGCACAGCGGGCAGCGGGCAGCAGACTGCCACGGGGGTCGGAGGTACGGGTATCGAGGCCGCGTTCGCCGGTTTTGCGGGGGCGGTGACGCAACTGCACTGGGATCAGGCGGCGATGTCTGTGCGGTTCGAGGATCTGGCGCCGGTGTCCGCCTTTCCCGTGGTGCCGGGCCGCCGGTGGGGGCCCGGCTGGTGGTGGTCGGCGACCACCGGACGGCACGTAGTGCACGGTTCGGCCGCGATGCGCATCCAGCTGATGGTCCTGGACCGGGACCCGGAAGTGATCGGCCTGTCCGCACGCCCCGTACGGCTGCTGTGGCGGCATACCGACGGGCGGGTGCGCTCGTGGGTGCCTCAACTGTTCGCCCGGTACGCCGACGGCACCGGCCTGCTCGCCGACTGCCCGTCAAGCCCGACCTCCGGTGGAGACAGGGCGCAGCAGGCGCGGGGGGCCCTGGAGGCGGCGTGCACGCGCGTGGGCTGGTCCTACCGGCGCCTCGAGCCACCTCCAGCGGTGGTGGCGGCGAACCTGCGATGGCTGGCCGGCTACCGCCACCCCCGATACCAGGGGCCGCCCGGGCTGCAGGCCGCGCTCGCCGAAGCGTTCGCCGCGCCCCGGCCGTTGGCCGACGGCGTAGCCGCGGTGGGCGATTCCTTGCAGGTCCTACCGGCCGCCTATCACGCGCTGTGGTACGGGCATCTGACAACGCCTCTCGATGAGCCGCTGCACGAGCGAGTACTGATCTGCACAGACGCAGAACGTGGTGAGGGCGTCGAAAGGCGGCTGAGCAACGTCGGCGGCGATCCGGAGAAAGGTTGAGCCCAGTGGGCGGCACACACGGTAAGAGCCGACGGCCGGTGGTGGAGGTCGGCGCGCACGTCCTCTACCTGGGGCAGACCTGGCAGGTCGCTGCGTTACAGGGCCAGCGGGTCTACCTGTTGCAGGAAGACGGCACTGAAGAAGCCTTGCTGTTGGGGCGTTTGTTCGCCGATCCGAGCTTTGAGGTGGTGGGCGCACAGGCGCCGGACACGGTGCCGCAATGGGGGCTGTTCGAGACCGTTCCGCTGGCGGCCCAGCAGCGGGCGCTGGCGTGGCTGCCCCGCATCCGGGAGGTCGAGACCGGGTGGCCGCACCCTGAGGGCAGCCGCGAGCGGCAGGCGATGCGGCCGGAGTACGACCCGGAGCAGTGGACCCTGGCGCAGCGGGATGCGGCCAAGGCGAAGGAGCTGACCGCGCTCGGCTTCACCCGGGTGACCCGCACGACGGTCGAGCGGATGCGGCACGCCTACCGCAAGCAGGGCTTGTGGGGGCTGGTCGACAAGCGCACGGTGCCGACACGCGGCCGTCATCCGACGGGGTATGCCGACGAGCGGGTCGTGGCCGCGGTGCTGGAGGCGCTGCGGCGTCAGCGAGGCCGGTCGAAGGGGACGGTGAAGGGACTGCAGGTGCTGGTCGGGCAGATCCTGGAGGACACGCACGGGCGCGGGGTGGTGGAGATGCCGTCGCGGTCGTCGTTCTACCGGCTGGTGAGTGTGCTGGCCGACCCGGCCGAGCGTCCGGGACGTCCCGCACGCACCGCCACCGCACCCGCCCGCGCCTCGTCGGCGCCGGTGGTGCTGCGGCCCGGGGAGCAGGTGCAGATCGACACCACCCGCCTGGACATCATGGCCGTCCTGGAGGACGGCAGCCTGGGGCGGCCGGAGCTGACGATCGCCGTCGACGTCGCCACGCGCTCCATCCTGGCCGCCGTCCTGCGCCCGCACAGCACCAAAGCCGTCGACGCCGCCCTGCTGCTGGCGGAAATGGCCGTCCCCCATCCCGCCCGTCCCGCCTGGCCCAAGTCGCTGCATCTGTCGCGAGCCGAGGTGCCCTACGAGCGGATGCTGTCGCTGGACGAGCGGCTGGAGGGCGCGGCCGCCCGCCCGGTGGCCGTGCCCGAGACGATCGTCGTCGACCGCGGCAAGATCTACCTCTCGCAGGGCTTCGTCGCCGCCTGCGAGACACTTGGGGTGAGCGTGCAGCCCGCCCCTCCGAGGCGACCACAGGCCAAGGCTGTGGTGGAGCGGACCTTCCGCGCGATCAACGACCTGTTCTGCCAGCACGTCGCCGGCCACACCGGCTCCAACCCCCAGCGCCGCGGCTTGGCGACGGCCGCCGAGGCGCGGTGGACGCTCCCGCAGTTGCAGGACCTCCTCGACGAATGGATCACCTGCGGCTGGCAGAACCGGCCCCACGACGGACTGCGCCACCCCGTCCTTCCCAAAACCGCCCTCACGCCGAACCAGATGTGGGCCGCGCTCATCACCATCAGCGGCTACGTGCCCGTCCCGCTGACCGGGGGCGACTACCTCGAGCTGCTGCCCGTGCGGTGGCAGCCCATCACCGAACGCGGTATCCGCCTCGACTACCGCACCTACAACCACGAAGTCCTCGACCCCCACCGCGGCCAGCGCTCCGGTGTCGCCAGCAAAGAGGGCAAGTGGGAGGTCCACCACAACCCTCACGACGCCCGCCAGATTTGGGTCCGCCTCACCGACGGAAAGCTCCACGAAATCCCGTGGATCCACCGCGACCACGTCCACCAGCCCTTTTAACGACCAGATCTGGCGCTACATCCAGACCGAGGTCGAACAGCGCGGGGACCGCGAGACGCACGAAGCCGACCTCGCCGACGCCCTCGACCGGCTCCTGCGCCGCACCCGCGGCCCTGCCGATGCGGAGCACAACACCCGCCGCCGGAGAACCCCCCGCTCTGGAAGTACGGCAGCACAGCTGCCCGATCTGCCGGGCCAGCGGCGCCCCCTCGACACGGAAACCACACCGGCCCCGGCCCCGGACTGGAGCGAGAGCCTTGACGACCTCCTCGGCATCGAGGCGGCGGCCGAGACTGACACGAGCGAGCCGGAGGGCGCGGACGTGCTGCCGGCCAAGGCAGGCGGATACGGCCTGTGGGACGCCGAAGCAGAGGCCGAGCAATGGTGAACACCCCACCGGCCACAGGCGGCGTGCCGACCATCAGTTCTCCCTCCTCGGCGGCGGACCGGCCTCCCGGTACCTCGGCAAGCACCGATGGCGATGCCCCTGAGGCGCAGCAGCAGTCGGTGACCACCTGGGACGGTTTCCAAGCCTTCGCCACAACGCCCGTGGCAGCTCCTCCCCCACGCGGGGCGGAACCCCGCAGCCTCGAGGAACGCCTGGCCTACCACTCGCGGTTCGTCACCGTGCGCACCCCCGCCATCGACACCCTCGCCAAGAACGTGCGCACGCTGATGATCCTCGGCCGCCACCAGGCCGTCACCGCACGGCCSTCMCTGATCGKCACCGGCCCCGCCGGCGCCGGGAAAACCACCGCCCTGCTCCAGGTCGGACGTGCCTGCCACCTCGCCCACACCCGCCGCCACGGCCCCACAGCCACAGCCGGGCAGGTGCCCGTCGCCTACGTCCTGGTCCCGCCCGCCGCCAGCGCCAAGACCCTCGCCACCGAGTTCGCCCGCTACCTCGGCATCCCCGTCACCGCCGGCATGTCCCAGGCCCAGATCACAGGCGCCGTCTGCCACACCTACACCACCGCCCGGGTGCAGCTGGTAATGATCGACGAAATCCACCGGCTCAACCCCCGCACCACCACCGGCGCCCAGAGCGCCGACCTGATCAAAGACCTCACCGAACGCATCGGCGCCACATTCGTCTACGCCGGCATCGACGTCACCACCACACCCCTGTTCACCGGAGTACGCGGCGCGCAGCTCGCCGGACGCGCCTCCCTCATCGACTGCGCCGCCTTCCCCGCCCGCCTCGGCGACCAAGAGCCCTTCCGCGACCTCATCACCGCCATGGAAGGCGCGCTCGACCTGCGCCACCACCGGCCCGGAACCCTCCCCCGGCTGGCCCCGTACCTGCACGAGCGCACCGCCGGCCGCATCGGCAGCTTCGCCCGCCTCATCCGCCAGGCCGCCATCACCGCCCTCACCGACGGCACCGAACGCATCACCAAAACCACCCTCGACGCCATCCGCCTCGACCACCTCGCCGAACAGCACTACCGACCCCGCACCCGGACCCGAAGCCGCAGTACCAGCACCCCGTGACCCGGACAGACGTCACGGCCTGGGATGCGGCCGAAGCCGTCGCCGCGCAGCGCAGTGTCGTCACCGCAGGGACATGGCTGCAGATCCCGTCAGCCGCGCCGGGCGTGCTCCACATACGGCCGCTGACCGGCGAAGCGACCGCCTCATACGTGCAACGCCTCGCCACTGTCTACCAGCTGACGCCTCCCCAGCTCCTCCACGGCGCCGGCATCAACCTCCACGGCCACGGCACCCTGCCCGCAGCCGAACTCCACCTCAACCACAACGCGGCCCGGCACCGCAGCCGCCGCGCACTGGAAGCGGCTCGAGGCCGAGCAGCAGCCCGTCCGCGCCTGCACGCTGTGCACCCGCCACCGAAGTCACGACGCCACCGACACCGCCTGGATCCACCCACCGCCGCACCAGCTGGTGTGCCCTCGGCATCAGCAAGCCGCCCCCGACCCACGGCTTACCTCCACCGTCCACACCCAAGGCGTGCCCGAACTCGCCGCCGCGCACCGCGCCCACCAACGCCTGCTGCGGCACCCTCGCGCCGCCACCGCGTGGACCACCGCACGCGCCATCACCACCCGCTGGTATGACCACCAGCAACACCTCACCCACCGCTGGCGCCCCCGCCTCAACCAGCTCTTCGAGGCAAATCTCCACCTGACCAGTACAGGCAGCGCCTCCCCCGCACTCCTGACCGCGACTTGGTGATCTATCCGGAAACCGTTGCCCTCGCCCGCGCACTCGCCACCCTGCCGAACCGGCAACATCGCACCACCAACAACGCCCTCACTCTCATCGCCTGCCGGCTCGGCCTCGCCCGCCTGACCCCCAACGCGAACGACCCACTCCGCGTCTTCCTCACCCACACACGCCACTGACCACCCAAAACGAACTCCGAAGCCCGCAGGGAACGCAGCCGCCTATAGACGCACCACTACATCCACTGGAAATCCAAGATCATTCCCACCCAACTACCGGACCCCAGGCCATCCGCCCGAACAACCAAACCGAACACACCCCAGACCACGCCATCACGCCCGAACGTAACCGCTCCAGCCGTCCCAATTCCCACCCCCAAAGACAGGACACCAGACCCCAACGACCAAGCCCCTGAAGATCACTGCTCCGTCACATCGGGCACCCCGCCTTCCGGCTGGTCAAGTAGCCCAGACAGATCCGGGCTACCGACGAAATTCGTTGAGCTGTGGTTCTGCGGATCCGCGCCGATGGTGATCCCGTGTCGAGGCCGCAGCATTCCCTGAAGATCAGGCGATGAGGGGATGCCGCAGCACGTTCTCAACCAGGGCTGCGCGGCGTGCCTCAGCCCGTGCCGGATGGCCGACGGCTACGGGGTCACCAGGTTGAAGACCGGGTAGATCTTCGGCTCTACCTCCGGAGCACCAGCCTCTCGCAGGAGCGGCAGGACGATTTCAGTGAACCGTTGGAACGCCTCCTCGGACTCCCAGACGTCAGCGACATACCAGCCATTGGGAGTGGGGGCGGAGGTGTGAGAGATGAGGCCGGGTACGGGCCAGTCCGCGGGGTTCTTGACCAGGCCACGGCCGCGGTTCACCTTGTCGGAGACCTGCTCGTACTGGGCCTGTGTCATGCCCGGTTGGTCAAAGATCGCGATGATTGCCATGCTGTACTCCATTGCGCGCAGGGTTGCGTTTCAGGCCCACCCGACCATCTCGGTAATTCGGCCGCACCTCGGGCTGCGCCGTACGGAGGACGGTCCGAAGCTGTCCGCGCCGGTCGGGCGCTTCGGGTTCACGCGCCGCCATTTCGTCACCCAATACCTCCCCATTTCGTCGGTGACCCGATCCGCGGCGGAGTTGGTGCTGTGACCTGGAACGTTCGCCATGTTGCCTGATCATGCGGCGAGAGCGGGTCGGCCGCCCCGGCGGATGCCTTTCTCGCTGCGGATGCGGGCACGTTCCTTGCGTTCGGCGACCAGAACG
Source organism: Streptomyces swartbergensis (assembly GCF_002148965.1). Lineage (GTDB taxonomy): Bacteria > Actinomycetota > Actinomycetes > Streptomycetales > Streptomycetaceae > Streptomyces > Streptomyces swartbergensis. The sequence continues at coordinate 7,516 of NZ_NGFN01000350.1, forward strand.
TCGTGGTGGCGGGCGTTGGCGTTGCGCCAGCGGAGGTAGGCGGGCAGGGCCCGGGTCTGCACCGTGTGGTTGCGGTGGTGGGAGTTGGCGATGGTGAACTGCCGCAGCGGTCCTAAGTGTGCCTCGATCGGGTTCGCCCACGAGGCGTAGGTCGGGGTGAAGCACAACTCGACCTTGTGTTTCTTCGCCCAGCGGCGGATGTCGGCGCCCTTGTGGGCGGAGAGGTTGTCCATGATCACGTAGATCGGTGCGCCGTCGGGCCGGGCGGCGCGGATCGATCTCAGCGCGGCCAGCGTGTTCACGGCTCCCTTCTTGCGCCGGTTCACGCCCCACAAGAAGTCGTCGCCCACCGAGTAGCAGCCGTGGAAGTACCGGACTCCGTGGGTGCGGTGGTAGGTGGCCGGCAGCCGGTCGGGACGCCGTTGTTCAGTCCAGCCCGAGCCCGCGGTGGGCCGGATCCCGAGCGGGCCGAACTCGTCGAAGGCGAAAGCCCGGTCCGGGAAGCGGTCCAGGACGTGCTCGATACGGTGCAGCGTCGTCTCCCGTTCGGGGTCCGGGGACTCCTTCCAGGTCTTGGTGCGTTGGAAGGTAACGCCGCGGCGGGCGAGCAGGCACCGTAACGCCTCACGGCCGATGCGGATCACCCGGCCGTGCACTTTGCGCAGGTAGGCGACCAGCTTGCGCAACGACCAGCCGGTGAACGGCTGGCCGAGCTTGAGCGGGCGGGAGGCGGCCCTCGCGATGACGAAGCCCTCGTCTTCATCGCCGAGTTGGCGGGGACGGCCTCCCGCCCATCGAGGGTCCAGGCAGGCCAGGCCCTTCTCATTGAACGCGTGGATCACATCCCGGACGGTGCCCTCGTCGGCCTGCACCAGCTGGGCGATCACCGGCACTCGGTTCCCGCCGGCGGAGGCCAGCAGCATCATCGCCCGCCGGTAGCGCACCGAGCTGGTGCTGCCCCCGCGCACGATCTGCTGCAGCTTCTGCCCCTCCTGGTCAGTCAGTCTGCGCACACGGACGGGCTCGGCCACCGCGCCTCCAGCGGTCGGATCGGGTGTCACCGCACATCCAACCGCTACGACCGTTGACCCGGCGAACCTATGCGGTCACAGCACTAGGGTGTGTGTGATGTTGTGATCAGCCAGTTGCCTTCAGGAGGTCGTTGATCCAGATCATCGAGGCACGGAGGTGGAGGCCGGCGAGGTAGCTCTCGGGCGTCTTGTCGTATCGAGTGGCGATGCCCCGCCAGGCCTTCAACTTGTTGATGAGCCGCTCAACGGTGTTCCGCTCCTTGTAAAGATCGCCGTCGTGGCATGTGGGGCGGCCGCCCCGGCGGCCTTTCCTCTTCCGGTTGGCAGCCTGGTCCTTCTTCTCCGGGATGACTGCCTTGATGCTGCG
>NZ_NGFN01000351.1 GCF_002148965.1 Streptomyces swartbergensis
TCGTAGAGCTGCTGCTTGCCGCCCGGGAAGTACCGGTAGACCAGGGGCCGCGAGACCCCGGCCGCCTCCGCCACGTCGTCCAGGGAGACGTCCTCCGGGGCGCGGTGCGCGAAGAGGTCCAGCGCGGAGGCGAGGAGCTGACTGCGGCGTTCCTCGACGCTGAGTCGCCGGTAGGCGGGGGTGGGGGCGGCTGGTGTCATGACTCGCAGCGTAATCCTCCGGCGGCGGAGCGGGGGGCCTGCGGCGGCCTGTGCGGCTTCGGTGGGGGTGCGCCGCTTGCGCCTGCGCGGCTGTGGTGGGTCGGGGCCGCRMCGGGGGGTGTYCGTCCTCGGAACGGCGCGATGGGGYCGGACGCCGACTGACTGTCCGTTGACGCGCCGACCGCTGCGGGCGGACACCCCCCGACACGTCCCCTTCTCGCCGTGGGCGGCTGCGGCTCAGTGGGGGACCGGGCCGTCCTCTAGCGGGCGTCTACGTGCTGGAAGTCGACGGCGGTGATCCTGGCGGACTCCGAGGTCAGTTCGGCCAGGCCCTGGCCCTCGAACACGTCGGTGATGAGGGCGCCCCTGGTGGCGCCGAGAGCGGACTGTTCGTCGTTGGGGACGAGGGCCGCGTTGGAGCGGTAGGCCTCCTTGAGCAGGGATTCCTGCTTGTGGGCGGCCGGGAACAGGGCGAGGACGCCACCGTCGGCGGTCCGCAGGGCGTACACGCTCGGGTCGGCCGGGCGCTTGGCGAAGAACTTCTCGGTGGCCATGCCGTCGGCCGCGCCCTCGGTGCTGCTGCGCTGGTAGGTCTTCTTGGCGTTCTCGACCGGCTCCGTGGAGGTCAGGGCCTTGCCCTTCTTCCTGCCGCCGGTCTCGAGGAAGTCCGCGTAGGCGGCACCGATGTCGGAGGGGGCGAGCTTGCCGACCTTGGTGCCGGGGTCGACGGCCTCGGCGAGACCGTGACGGTCGAGGGCCGGCTTCGGGGGCTCTTCACCGTCGGCCCACAGGGCCAGCACCATCTTGTAGGTGCCGCCCACCCTGTCGAAGACCAGCAGCACGCTGTTCTCGCTGTTCTCGCTGGACTTGGCCCGGACGGCGAACCAGGTGGCCGTGCCCTTCCTGGGGATGACGTACTCGCGGTCCTGGTAGGAGAAGGGCTTGGTGTAGGCCTTCTGCTCCTTCTTCGGCCAGGTCTCGAAGAGGGTGTAGGTGGCCTTGTCCATCGCGTAGACCTGGCCCGCCTCGACCGTCCCCAGGAGCTTCTCGTCCTGCGCCGCGTTGGCCTTGTTGTTGACCTCCTCGTAGTGATCGGCGATCTTCTTGGCGGCGGCCTTGCTGACCACGCCCTGCGGGGCGTCGTCGCCGGAGGCCTTGCCGGAGTCCGAGCCGGCCTGGCCGCCGCACGCGGTCAGGGCGAGAGCGGTCGTGACCCCGACGGCGGCGACCTTGAGACGCGGCAGCCGTACGAGGCGGGTGGTGTGGGGGGACATGCGGTGGTGATCTCCTTCAGGGCCACGGAGGGTGACGAGTTCAAGGAGGACAGTAGTCATCCTGCATGGACATGACCTGACCCGGGTTCGCTTTCGCGATGCCGGGATGGCCGGATCGCGTTCTTGCCGGGGACTTGCCCCCGCAGCACACCATCGATCAGAGTCGGCAGGACGCCACAGCCGCCATCACTACCGGACCTCGGCTCGGAGACCAAGTCCGCACGGCGGCCTCCCCGGCGGCGGAGCCGGCCGCTCCGGAACCGGTGCCGCCCTCAACGCCGGAGGAGGACAAGCGGCCCGAGCCGGTCGCCCGGCCGGAGCCGCAGATGTCGGACGACGACTCGCTGGACCCCGAAACGCTTCGGGCGGCCGCCGGTATCTCCGCCGCCGTCCTTCACGCCCACCGCGATACCTGGGAGTTCCTGGTCAAACACGCCGGGGCGGATCAGCACTTCCACAGCCCCGGCGCCGTCAGCGAGACCCATGGCATCGTCATGGCAGGCCTCTCCGGGCCCAGCCTCGTGGCCATCCTCACCAGCCTCGATGACGTGAGGTGGGATGCCGAAGCCGGGCGCGGCACCCAGGCCATCGCCCACCATCTCCACAAGCGCATCGGCGACATCGTCGAGGAGATCGCCCGAGACCCTCACGCCGGTGGCGACTGTGACCCCGTGACCATCCGCATCGACGACCGGCTCAAGCCCGACGGCGACGGGGAGGACGAGCCGCAGTGACGCCGCGACGCCCCACCCGGACTTACCGGGTGGGGCGTCCAGTCGGCCGTCCTGCTCAGGCCAGCAGCCCTGACGACCTCCACAACCGCCGCCCGACCCCCCGCAACACCCCGATGTCGTCAAGGAAGTCCGTCAACCGCTTGGACCCGTTCTGCATGACCTCGCGGCGATGGCCGCTCGCCCTCACCTGCGCGAGAGCCTCCCGCTTGTCCAGGCCCACGTTCGTGTAGACGTCGGGGTTCACGAACGCCACCGAGAACACGCGGGCGAACTCCCCGGAGGTGACGCGGGTGAACTCCTGGGACCACTTGGGGGCCGTCACCATCTGGCGGCGCAGTTCCTCGCGGGCGTAACGCACGTGGCGGGCCTCCTCGACGACGTGGATGCGGGTGACGCCGCGGATGAGGGGCTGGACCCGCTCGTCGGGGAACGTCAGGCGCTGCATCCAGTCGAGGACCTCCTCGCCGAGCAGGGTCGCTGTGAACGAACCCGGCGTGGTCGAGATGGTCTTGAAGAGGCGGCCCAGGTGCTGGTGCACGCGGCTGACCGGGTACCAGGGCGTGCCGCCGTGGGATATCAGGCGGGCGAACATCTTCGAGTGCCGGCACTCGTCCTCGATCTCGGTGAGCGCGTAGCGCACGTGCGCGCTCGTCGCCGCCTTGTCGTAGATGTGCCGGACCAGCAACTGCATGAGGATGATCTCGAACCAGATGCCGAGGGAGGCCAGCGCCGCCGCCTCGTGCTGGGAGAGCAGGATCCGCTGCTCCTCGCTCATCCGCCTCCAGAGCGGCGTGTCGTAGAGCGACACCAGCTCCGGTGGCCAGAACCACTTGCCCTCCTCGAAGGGCGCGTCCCAGTCCAGTTCCTTGTCCGGGTCGAAGGAGTGCTTGGCGGAGGAGTCGAGCAGCCGCTGGGCCACCTGCTCCCGGTCCTTGAGCAGGCCCAGGGCATCGCGCAGGCCGTCGAGCGCGTCGGCTTCCGTCAGGGTCGTCATGGCTGCCCACCTCGTTATGCACACGTCACTGTCCCCCTTATGAGACTGCCTGTCAGCAAGCCCGTCAATCCCCTGTGCGCGACTTGTTGACCCGGCGTCTACTTCGCGTGGGCCAGCACCGCTTCCATCACCGCCCGGGCGATCGGCGCCGCGTCGCCGCCCCCGCTGATGTCCCGGCGCTCCGACTCCGCGTCCTCCACGACCACCGCGACCGCCACCCGCGGCGCCAGGTCGCGGTCGCCCTGCGCCCAGGAGATGAACCAGGCGTACGGCATACCGGAGTTGGCGAGGCCGTGCTGGGCGGTACCGGTCTTGCCACCCACCTTGGCGCCCCGGATCGCGGCCCGGCGTCCGGTGCCGTTGTCGACCACCTCCCGCATCAGCGCGCGCAGCCGGACCGCGGTCGAGGGGTGCATCGCCTGGCGGACCGCGCGCGAGCCGGATGTCGCGAGCGTGCTGCCGCTCGGCCGGGTCGTGCGCTCCACCAGGTACGGCTCCCGCACCTGACCGCCGTTGGCGACGGCCGCCGCGACCATCGCCATCTGGAGCGGTGTGGCGCGGGTGTTGTACTGACCGATCGACGACAGGCCGAGCTGGGCCCGGTCGAGCGAGGTGTCGAAGGTGGACCGGGCCACCGGGAAGGGAATCCGCAGCGCCGGGTTGTTGAAGCCGAAGGCATGGGCCGTGGCCGTCATGTCCGTCCCGCCCACCTCCACGCCGAGCTTGGCGAACACCGTGTTGCAGGAGAGGGTGAAGGCCTCACGCAGGGAGGCGTCCCGGCAGCCCCGGGACGCGTTCGTCAGGCGGGTCCGCGTCCCGGGCAGGGAGTACGGGTCGGGGGAGTCCGTCGGCGCGTCGAGGTCCCTGACCACGCCGGCGTCCAGCGCTGCGGCCGCGGTGACGACCTTGAAGGCCGAGCCCGGCGGATATGTCTGCCGTGCCGCCCGGTTGAGCATCGGACGGTCCCGGTCCGCGTTCAGCCGCTTCCACGCCTCGGCCGCCGCCGACCCGTTCCCGGACAGCGGCTGGGGGTCGTAGGACGGGCGGGACACCAGGGCCAGGATCCGGCCGGTCGACGGTTCCAGCGCCGCGACCGCGCCCTTGAGCCCGGCGAGTCCCTTGTACGCCGCCCGTTGCGCGGCCGGGTCGAGGGTCGTGACGACATCCCCGCCGGAGTTCCGTGCCCGCGTGAAGTCGTTCCACAGCGGGAACGGCGCGAGCATCGGGTCCGTGCCGGACAGGATGCCGTCCTCGGCCTTCTCCAGGAGCGTCGTCCCGTACAGCTGGGAGGAGAAGCCGGTGACCGGGGCGTACAACGGCCCGTCCGTGTAGGTCCGTTCGTAGCGCAGGTGCTCGCGGGTGTCCTTCGAGCCGGTGACGGGCCGGCCGCCGACCAGGATGTCGCCGCGCGGCTCCTCGTAACGGGCGATGTCGGGGCGGCGGTTGGCGGGGTGGCGGTCGTACTCGGGGGCCTGGACGACCTGGACGCGGGCGGCGTTCAGCAGCAGCGCCACCAGCAGCAGGGCGCAGAAGAGGCCGGCGTGCCGGATGTGCCGCGTCACCGCGTGCCCTGCCCGTCGCCCTGCCGCCTGGCCGAGTCGCTCACCCGGACCAGCAGCGCCACGATCGCCCAGTTGGTCACCACCGACGAGCCGCCCTGCGCCAGGAAAGGCATCGCCATGCCGGTCAGCGGGATCAGTCCGGTCACCCCGCCCGCGATCACGAACACCTGGAGCGCCACGAGCGAGGAGAGGCCGACGGCGAGCAGCCGTCCGAAGGGCTCGCGCAGGGCGAGACCGGCCCGGTAGCCGCGCTCCACCAGCAGGCCGTAGAGGAGGAAGATCGCGGACAGTCCCGCCAGGCCGAGTTCCTCACCCGCCGTGGCCAGGATGAAGTCCGACTTCACCGCGAAGCCGATGAGGACCGAGTGGCCGAGCCCCAGGCCGGTGCCGAGCATGCCGCCCTCCGCGAAGGCGAACAGGGACTGGGCGAGCTGGTTCGGGCCCTCGCCCGCCTCGATCGAGGCGAACGGGTGCAGCCACGTCTCGATCCTGCTGTGCACATGCGGCTCCAGCCGGCCGACGGCGACCGCACCCAGCGCGGCCAGCAGCAGACCGACGGCGATCCAGCCGGTGCGGCCGGTGGCGACGTAGAGGAGGACGACGAAGAGGCCGAAGAAGAGCAGGGACGTGCCCAGGTCGCGCTCCAGGACCAGGACGCCGACGCTGACCAGCCAGACGGCGACGATCGGGCCGAGGACCCGGCCGGTGGGGAGCTGGAGTTTCCAGATGCGGCGGCCGGTGTAGGCGAGGGCGTTGCGGTTCGCGGCCAGGTACGCGGCGAAGAACGCCGCCAGCAGCACCTTCGCGAACTCGCCCGGCTGGATGGAGAACCCGGCGATCCGGATCCAGATGCGGGCGCCGTTCACCGCCGGGAACAGGATCGGCACGGTGAGCAGCACGAGGGCGGTGACGACACAGACGTACGTGTAGCGCTGGAGCACCCGGTGGTCGCGCAGCAGCAGGACGACCAGGATGAACAGCGTCACGCCGAGACTCGACCAGATCAGCTGGGCCGGTGCCGCCCGGTCGCCCGGGGTCTCCAGGTCGAGCCGGTAGATGAGCACCAGGCCGAGCCCGTTGAGCAGCACGCCGATGGGCAGGAGGAGCGGGTCGGCGTGCGGCGCCCGCAGGCGTACGGCCAGATGCGCCAGCAGCGCGAGCACGCCGAGCCCGGCGCCGTAGCCGGCGGCACCGGGCGGGAGAGCGCCGTGCTGGGCGAGGCCGACGGCGCAGTAGCCGTACACGGACAGCAGTACGGCCAGGACGATGAGGGCGAGTTCGATGCCACGGCGCCGGGGGAGGCGGCGGACGGCGGGCGCGGGCGGGTCCGCCGTCGCCACGGTGATTCCGGCCTTGCTCATGTCCGGAATCTAACCAAATGAGACGTGTGGTGTGCTTCGGATTGCCCGATTGTCAGCACCGGCGTGGCTTGCGGTCGATGGGGTCGATGAAGCGGGCCGAGCCCCACGCCCAGGTGCCGTCCGTGAGGAGGTACCAGGTGCGATTGCCCTGCACGCTCTCGCCTTCCCACTTGCAGAAGATGGAGACGACGTCGCCCCGGTGGGCGAACCGGATGATCTGTGAGCCTCGGTTGGGCGCGCTGCGCAGCGCCAGGGTGTTCGCCGTGACGACGCCTCTGGTGGTGCGTGGATCGTGGTGGTGATCGCCTTTGCCGCCCGTGTTGCCGTTGTCGCCGCCGTTCCAGTCGTGGTGGCCGTTGCCGCCACCGTTCCAGTCGTGGTTGCTGTTGCCGCCGGAGTTCCAGTCGTCGTTCCCGGCGGTGGAGGTACCGGAGGATGGGTCGCCCCCCGTGCCCCAGTGGTCGTCCGCGACGGCGGGGGTGACGGCTGCCGCGGCCGCGAGGATGCCGGCGGCGGCTGCTATGGAGAGGCGGCTGGTGAGTGAGGAGCGCAGGGACATGGGGGTTACCTCCATGTGGAGCAGAGCGTGTCAAAGCTGAATAACCGCCACATTAGGAGCGCCCGATAACCCCCGCCCGTCACACTGGGCCATAGGGGGAGCGCCCTGAAGGAGCGCTCTGAAGGGGCGCGGGGAACCGCGCGAAAATCCACGAACAGCCCGCAGACGGACGGCCACCCGCGGCCCGAGCTCTCACCGCTCCTCCGCCGCCAGTGTCAGCGTCGCCACCGCCCCGCCGTCCGGCGCGTTCGCGAACTCCAGCCGCGCACCGAGCACCTCGGCCTGCCCCAGCGCGATGGTCAGCCCCAGCCCGTGCCCCTTGGCCCCGCCCTCCGTACGGAACCGCTGCGGCCCGTGCGCCAGCAGGTACTCCGGAAAGCCGTCCCCGTGATCCCGAACGGTGACCACCGGCCCGTCCACGGTCAGCACGACCGGTCCCCGCCCGTGCTTGTGCGCGTTCGCCACGAGGTTCCCCAGCACCCGCTCCAGCCGCCGCCGGTCCGTCTCCACGGCCACATCCCGTACGACCCTGACCTCCGTGTCGCTCCCCGCGCCCCGCACCACCCGCTGGGCCAGCGGCCCCAACAGCTCGGTGTCCAGCTCCAGCCGCTCCCGGCCGGTGTCCAGCCGGGAGATCTCCAGCAGGTCCTCGGTGAGGGTGCGCAGCGCCGCCACCCGGTCCCGCACCAGCTCCGTCGGCCGGCTCGGGGGCAGGAGTTCGGCCGCCGCGTGCAGCCCGGTCAGCGGTGTGCGCAGCTCGTGCGCGACGTCCGCGGTGAACCGCTGCTCGGCGAGCAGCTTGCCCTGCAACGACGACGCCATGGAGTCCAGCGCGGCGGCGACCGCGGCCACCTCGTCCTGCGGGCGCGCCGGGTCCTTCGTCCGCGGGTCCGTGCGGGGGTCGTTCACGCGCGCGTCCAGGTCGCCCGCGCTGATCCGCCGGGCCACCAGCGCCGTGGTGTGCAGCCGCCGCGTCACCCGCGTCACCGCGAACGCGCCGACCAGCAGCGTCGCCCCGATCGCCAGCCCCGACGACCACAGGATCGCCCGGTCCAGGCCCTGGATGGTGCGGGCCTGGTGCGAGTAGTCCACCGCGACGGCCAGGGCCCGGTCGCCGTCGGCGGGCCCGGCCGCCCACATCGTGGGTTGCCCCTGGAAGTCGGAGACCATCGTGCCGCGGTCCCCGCCGACCGCCAGGTTCCGCAGCGGCCGGGGCAGGCCCGGCGGATCCACACCGGCGCCACGCTTGAGCGAGTCCCCGGCCTCGTACCGCTCCGTCGCCTGCGTCAGCCGCTGCAACGCCTGGTCGCGGGCCTGGCCGACGGTCTGGTTCGTCACCTGCACGTGCACCAGGACGCCGAGCAGGGCGGCCAGCGCACAGCACATCACGGTGATGAAGGCGGCGGCCTTGGCGGCGAGGGTCCCGGACCAGTGGGGGAGCGTGCGTCTCATCCGGTGCTCGCCGAGGGGGAGGCGGAGGGCGCGGCGGAGGGGTGCCGGGAGTGCTGCCGCGGGCCGGTGCGCAGCATCTCGTCCTGAGTGAGGAGCATGGCCCGCTGGTCCCGGTCCCAGGTCCACTGGAGGCGGTACTCGTAGCCCGCGACCTCGGAGGGCGAGCGGATGACGAGGGAACGCCCGGCCAGCTCGACGCCGCTCAGCGCGTCCTCCCAGGCCATCACCTGCACGAGCCGGTGCTTCTCGACGGTGTAGACGCGCACCGCGGTGGTCTTGCCGGGCAGCAGCCGGAAGCCCAGCGTCAGGTCGTCGCGCCCGTCGCCGGTGAGGTCCCGGTAGTACGGCCTGAGAACCGGGCACCTGCCGTGCTCCGGGCCCTTGCCGCAGTCGGCCATCCTGCGGTTCGTGTCGCGGTAGGGCGCCTTGTCGCCGTCGTAGTCGCCCGGGCTCGCGGCCATCTCGGCCCGGACGACCCCGACCGGGTCCACCCGGCGGATGTCGTCGCCGGGGACCTTGACGCCCTTGACCACCTCGGTGTTCACCTCACCGATCTCGAAGGCCGGACTGGACGCCGGCGTCAGCTCCGGCCAGAGCCGGGCCGGCCCCACGGCCGTCTCCGTCGCACCGGCACCTTCCAGCCCACCGGCGTCCCCGCAGCCGACGGCGGCCGCCAGCAGGAGAACGACGGCGGCGGCACGACGGGCGACTCTTCCGGGGTTCCGACGGTGGCCTGCGACGGTGGTGGGCGGG
>NZ_NGFN01000352.1 GCF_002148965.1 Streptomyces swartbergensis
GAGCCCCCCACATGCCACGGCGTAACCCACGCACCTTTCTCGACAGAATGAGAACTCTCCGCGGAATCCCCGGGTTCCTGAAGACCGCATCGGTATGCGCGCTGATCGCGGGTCTTTTGTCGCCACTGTCACAGGCGGCCGCCTCGGAGACGGAGACCGCGCGGACCCCGGCGGCGGCGAACGACTACTGCGGCAACCAGTGTTCGGACATCCTCCCGCCCGGCCAGAACGGCAACGCCACCCTCGCCCAGATCCTCCTGAACCAGGCCTTCGGCACCCAGCCCGAACACGCCGAGGACCAGCTCGGGCCGTATGCCGACCTCGCCAAGGGGTACACGGGCCTCACCAACGACAAGATCAACAACTTCTTCAACGACGCGTCCTTCGGGGTGCCGTCGGACCAGGTCGCCTCCACCGTCAAACCCGCCGGGCGCGGTGACGTGACGATCGTCCGGGACAAGAAGACCGGTGTGCCGCACATCACCGGTACCACCAGATACGGCACGGAGTTCGGTGCCGGCTATGCGGCCGCCCAGGACCGGCTGTGGCTGATGGACGTCTTCCGGCACGTGGGGCGCGGTCAGCTGACCTCCTTCGCGGGCGGCGCGCCCTCCAACCAGGGCCTGGAACAGCAGTTCTGGCGGCACGCCCCGTACTCCGAGGCCGAGCTCCAGGCGCAGATCGACAACGCCGTCGCCACCAACGGCGAGCGCGGCAAGCTGGCCCTCGCCGACGCCAAGGCCTACCTCGACGGCATCAACGCCTACATCGACGCCTCCGACAGCGGCCGGTACTTCCCCGGGGAGTACGTCCTCACCGGGCACAAGGACTCGGTCACCAACGCCGGGAAGATCGAGCACTTCAAGATCACCGACATGGTCGCGCTGGCCTCCGTCATCGGCGCGCTGTTCGGCTCCGGCGGAGGCGGCGAGGTCAACAACGCCATCTCGCTCCTGGCCGCCCAGGAGAAGTACGGCGTCACCGAGGGCACCAAGGTGTGGGAGGCCTTCCGCGAGCGCAACGACCCGGAAGCCGTCCTCACCCAGCACGACGGCAGCTTCCCGTACGCGACCAAACCGGCTGACCCGCAGGGCCGGGCCCTGCCCGACGCCGGCTCGGTGGCCCAGGAACCGCTGGTTTACGACCGTACGGGCAGCGCGGCCGGCTCACACGCCACCAGTGCCTCCAAGGAGGCGGCCAGGACGGCCCTGTCGTCCGCCAAGCGCGGCATGTCCAACGCCCTCGTCGTCAGCGGCGAGCACACCGCCAGCGGCCACCCGGTCGCCGTGTTCGGCCCGCAGACCGGCTACTTCGCACCCCAGCTGCTGCTCCTCCAGGAGCTCCAGGGGCCGGGCATCAGCGCCCGCGGCGCCTCCTTCGCGGGCCTGAGCATGTACGTCGAACTCGGCCGCGGCCAGGACTACTCGTGGAGCGCCACGACCTCCGGCCAGGACATCATCGACACGTACGCCGTCGAGTTGTGCCAGGACGACTACCACTACCTGTACCGCGGCACCTGCACGCCGATGGAGAAGGTCGAGCGGAAGAACGCCTGGAAGCCGACGGTCGCCGACGGCACCGCGGCCGGCTCGTACACGATGCGCGTCTGGCGCACGAAGTACGGACCCGTCGAATATCGCGCGACGGTCGGCGGCAAGAAGGTCGCCTACACCACCCTGCGCTCGTCCTTCCTGCACGAGGCCGACTCCATCATCGGCTTCCAGATGCTCAACGACCCGGGCTACGTGAAGGGCCCGGAGTCGTTCCAGAAGGCGGTGCAGCACATCAACTACACCTTCAACTGGTTCTACGCCGACTCCGAGCACACCGCGTACTACAACAGCGGCGACAACCCGGTGCGCGCGAACGGCGTCGACGCCGAGTTCCCGGTGTGGGCCCGGCCGGCGTACGAGTGGCGGGGCTGGGACCCGGCGACCAACACGGCCGACTACACCCCGCCCTCCGCCCACCCCAACTCCATCGACCAGGACTACTACATCTCCTGGAACAACAAGCAGGCCAAGGACTACACGACCGCACCCTGGGGCAACGGCTCCGTGCACCGCGGCAACCTCCTGGAGGACCGGGTGAAGAAGCTGGTCCAGCAGGGCGGGGTGACCCGGGCCTCGCTGGTGAAGGCGATGGCGGATGCCGGGGTCGCCGATCTGCGGGCGGAGCACGTCCTGCCCAAGCTGCTGAAGGTCGTCACCAGTGCGCCCGTCACCGACCCCACCGCGGCAGCAGCCGCCGGCAAGCTCCAGGCGTGGGTCACCGCGGGCGGCAAGCGCACGGAGACCTCGGCCGGTTCCAAGAAGTACGCCGACGCCGACGCGATCCGCCTCCTGGACGCCTGGTGGCCGCTGCTGGTGAAGGCCGAGTTCGAACCCGGCCTCGGCAGCGAGCTGTTCGCGGCCATGACCGCCAACCTCCCCGTCGACGAGTCCCCGTCCGCCTCCCACGGCCCGACCGGGTCGCACGCCGGAAGCTCCTTCCAGTACGGCTGGTGGAGCTACGTCGACAAGGACATCCGGGCCGTGCTCGGCGAGCAGGTGCGGGGGCCGCTGGCCCGCGAGTACTGCGGCGACGGAGACCTCGGCGCCTGCCGTGACACCCTCGTCAGCACCCTGAAGGAGGCGGCCGGCAAGACCGCGGCCCAGGTCTACCCGGGCGACGACGTGTGCTCGGCGGGCGACCAGTGGTGCGCCGACTCGATCAACCACCGCACCCTCGGCGGCATCAAGCACGGCAAGATCAGCTGGCAGAACCGGCCGACCTACCAGCAGGTCGTGGAGTTCACCTCGCACCGGTGACGCAAGGGCAGGCGGCGGGTCAGCGGATGCGGCCCGCCGCCAGCACCAGCCGGGCCAGCTCCTCGTGCAGAATGTCGCTGTGCGCGCCGGCGGGCGGACCGCCGCGTCTGACCACCGCCGCCGCGTCGACGTTCACGCACCCCGAGGCGGGCAGCTTCGCCCGCAGCGCCTCGGCGAGGGTGTACGCGCGCGTGCCCGGCACCGCCCGCACCCCGCCGTAGCCCATCGCGCCCCACTTGGCGCCCAGGGCCCGCATGATGCCGAGGCCCGCGACCGACCGGCTGTCGCCCGCCATGCGCGAGGCCAGCGGATACATCGTGCCCAGGGCCGAGTCGTGCCGGGAGTGGCAGCACACCAGGGGCCCGTCGACGCGGTTCTGCTGCCCCTGGAGCACCCCTCCGGCGCGCGCGTCGTGCGGCAGCCGGGCCGCGAACGCGTAGTGCGAGAACGCCCCTTGGAGCAGCGTCACCGACTTCACCGTGCGCACTCCCTCGGGGAGGCCGCGCAGCGCGAACGACACCAGCCGTGCGCCGAAGCTGTGCCCGACGAGGTGCACGCGCACGCCCGGCGCCGCCTCCGCGAGCTGCCCGACGACCCGGCCGAGACCGCGCTCACCGACCGTTCCCGCGCGGCGCTTCATCGCGTAGTACGTCGCCTGCCGCAGCAACTCGTGCGCCCCCTCCCAGGGGTTGGGGAGACCGAACCCCCGCTGCGCGTCGGACGCTTCGAGCCCTGCCAGCGCCCGCGCGAACTCCTCGCAGGCCGCCGCCGAGGAGCCGGTGAACATCTCCGGCTCGCTCTGCGGCACGCCCTCCGCCACCGTGTCCGCCGCGAACAGCGCCTGCGGCCCGGGCGCCACCACCTCCACCAGCAGCCGCACCAGCCGCCCGAACTCCTCCAGTTCGGCCTCCTCCGGCGGCTGCTGCTCCAGCAGCCGGGCGATCTGGTCGACCAGGATCGCCCGGCCCGGGAAGGACTCCAGCAGCGCGTGCCGCGTGTCCTTGTCGAGCACCGGGCGCCGGAGTGACCCGGCCGCCACGGCCCGCGGGAAGTCCGGGATCGGTTCGTCGGAGAACCGCATGGCCGGCCACAGCACCCCGACGTATCCGACCCGGGCGGCCGGGGCCAGCCGCGGGACGGGCGCCAGGAACCGGTCGTAGAGCCGGGTCGCACCCGAGCGGTCGTTGTTCCAGCCGTGCGCGAAGACGATCAGATCGCGCACCTTGTGCTCGGTCACCCCGGCGAGCAGCCGGTCGCGCTGACGGCCCGCCGGGTCCCCGTCCGTGTCGAAGGTCAGCTCCCAGTAGGGAGTCACACTCATCGCCGGATCCGCCATGACAGGCCCCCTGTTCCCCGGTGACGCACGCCACGTGGGCGCATCGTCCTGCCAACGGGGGAGCTTGGCCATACGTCACGGGCGCATCGGGCGCGCGATGCCGGACTCAGCGGTAGAGGAGGTACTTCCGCCGCGTCCGCCGGAACGCCGCCAGCTCCTCCTGCCACCCCGCCACGACCTCGTCGGTGTCCGCGCCCGCGTCGATCATCGTGCGCACGCGCGCGGAGCCGGTGAGTTTGTCGATCCAGTGGTCGGAGCGCCAGGCGAACCCGCTCCACACCTTCCTGGCGGTCACGAGCAGGGCGATCCCCGTCCGTACGGGATCGAAGACGTCCCGGTCGTGCACATGGAGCTGCACACCGCCGATCGTCCTGCCCTGGAACTTGGAGAAGGTGGGCGCGAAGTACGCCTCCCTGAAGCGCACGCCCGGCAGGGCGAGTTCGTTCGCGGCGGCGGCCCAGCGCCGGTCGACGCCCTCCGCGCCGAGCAGTTCGAACGGCCGGGTCGTGCCGCGCCCCTCCGACAGGTTCGTACCCTCGAACAGACACGTCCCCGCGTACACCAGGGCCGTCTGAGGCGTCGGCATGTTCGGGCTCGGCGGCACCCAGGGCAGCCCGGAGGCGTCGTAGAAGTCCGAGCGCTTCCAGCCCGACATCGGCACGGTCTCCAGCGGTACGGGCTCGGTCAGGAACTCCTCGTTGAACAGCCGTGCCAGCTCCGCGACGGTCATCCCGTGGGCCTGCGAGACCGGCTGCCGCCCGACGAACGTGGCGAACTCCTTGTGCAGCACCGGCCCCAGCGCAGCACGCCCGGTCAGCGGGTTGGGCCGGTCCAGGACCACGAACCGCTTGCCGGCGAGCCGGGCGGCCTCCATGCAGTCGTACAGGGTCCAGATGTACGTGTAGAAGCGGGCGCCGACGTCCTGGATGTCGAACACGACCGTGTCCACGCCGGACGCGGTGAAGATGTCGGCGAGCGGCCGGCCGCTCTTCAGGTACGTGTCGTAGACGGGCAGACCGGTCGCGGGGTCGTCGTAGCGGCCCTCGGAGCCGCCGGCCTGGGCGGTGCCGCGGAAGCCGTGTTCAGGGCCGAAGACGGCCCTCAGATCCACTCGGGCGTCCGCGTGCATGACGTCGACGATGTGGCGGACGTCACGGGTGATGCCGGTGGGGTTGGTGACGATGCCGACCTTTTCGCCGTCGAGCAGGGCGTAGCCGTCGTGGGCGAGTCGTTCGAAGCCGGTGCGGAGTTGTCGGTGGCGCTGGGCGGCGGTTGCGGTGGGCGTGGCCGAGACGGCTGCTGCCGTGGCCGCCGTGAGTACGGCTCGTCTGGAAGGGCGCATGCGGTGACCTCCTTGAGCGGGGGACGGTCGGCATGGGCACGGTATGCGCTCCCGCAGGCCGTGTGGAGGCTGCGGGCCGCCTGTGGCTGGTCGCGCGGTTCCCCGCGCCCCTCAACAAGGGCGTTGCCGACACCCTTCCCTGGCACATACCGACCGGTTAGTCTGGCGCCATTGCAGAGCCGCGTCTAAGGAGACCGATGGTGGGAGCCTTTCAGGGGGCCGGAGTCGTTGTCACGGGGGCCGGTGGCGGTATCGGAGCCGCACTCGCCCGGCGTTTTGCCGCCGAGGGGGCCCGGGTCGTCGTCAATGACCTGGACGCCGAGCGGGCCAAGCGGGTCGCTGACGAGGTCGGGGGTGTCGCCGTGCCCGGTGACGCCTCGGGGATCGCCGCCGACGCCCGCGACGCGCTCGACGGGACCGTCGACGTGTACTGCGCCAACGCCGGTGTCGCCTTCGACGGCATCGACTCCGGTCCGGCGTTGGACGAAAAGGCCTGGGCGACCTCCTGGGACGTGAACGTCATGGCGCATGTCCGGGCCGCTCATGAGCTGCTGCCCGCCTGGCTGGAGCGGGGCAGCGGCCGGTTCGTGTCCACCGTCTCCGCCGCCGGGCTGCTCACCATGATCGGCGCCGCGCCCTACGCGGTCACCAAGCACGGCGCCCTCGCCTTCGCCGAGTGGCTGTCGCTGACGTACCGGCACCGGGGTGTGAAGGTCCACGCCATCTGCCCGCAGGGCGTACGCACCGACATGCTGGCCGCCACCGGCAGCGCGGGCGACCTGGTGCTCCAGCCGACCGCGATCGAGCCGGAGGACGTGGCGGACGCCCTGGTCAAGGGCATCGAGGAGGACCGCTTCCTGATCCTGCCGCACTCCGAGGTCGCCGCCTACTACCAGGCCCGGGCCGGCGATCCCGACCGCTGGCTGACCGGCATGAACCGCCTCCAGCAGCAGTGGGAGGAGAACCGGTGACCGAGTCCCGTTACGCGGCCAAACCCTGGCTGGACCTGCTGAGCGACGCCCAGAAGGGCGCGATAGGCCCCGCCGACTCCCTCGTGCACGCCCTGCGCCGGGCCGTGTCCCAGACGCCCGACAGCGACTTCCTGGTCTACTTCGACGGCCGCCTGACCTACCGGGACGCCGACGAGCTCAGCGACTCCGTCGCCGGGCATCTCGCGGCGCGCGGCCTGGAGCGCGGCGACCGGGTCGCGGTACTGCTCCAGAACTCCCCGCACTTCGTGCTCGCCGTGCTGGGCGCCTGGAAGGCGGGCGCGGTCGTCGTGCCCGTCAACCCGATGTACAAGTCGGGCGAGGTGGCCCACGTCCTGAGGGACGGCGAGGTCGCCGCGCTGATCTGCTCGGACCGGGCGTGGGAGTCGTATCTGCGCGAGACCGCGGCGGACTCGCCCGTGCGGATCGTGCTCACCGGCTGCGAGCTGGACTTCCAGACGCGGGGCGACGCGCGCGTGCTGACCTTCGAGCGACTGCCGCAGGCACCGGACGCGGACGACCTGGTGGCCGTGGCGCGGGCCGGGCACAAGGCGCCCGGGGACCGGGACCCCGCTTCCTCCGACATCGCCCTGATCAGCTACACCTCCGGCACCAGCGGCGCGCCCAAGGGCGCCACCAACACGCACGGCAACATCATGTACAACGCCGAGCGGCAGCGGACCGGCCTGGGGCTGCCCGAGCGGCCCGTCTACTTCGCGCTGGCGCCGCTGTTCCACATCACCGGCATGGTCTGCCAGTTCGGCGCCTGCCTGAACAGCGCGGGCACGCTCGTGCTGGCCTACCGCTTCGAGGCCGGCGTGGTGCTCGACGCGTTCGCCGAGCACCGGCCGCACTACACCGTCGGCCCGTCCACGGCCTTCATGGCACTGGCCGCCCACCCGGCCGTCACCCGCGACCACTTCTCGTCCTTCCGGGTGATCTCCTCCGGCGGCGCCCCGCTGCCGCCCGCGCTGGTGGAGAAGTTCCGGGCCGGCTTCGGGCCGTACATCCGCAACGGCTACGGGCTGACCGAGTGCACCGCCCCCTGCGCCTCCGTGCCGCCCGGCCTGGAAGCGCCCGTCGACCCGGTCTCCGGGACCCTCGCGGTCGGCCTGCCCGGCCCCGACACGGTCGTACGGATCGTCGACGACAACGGCGACGAGGTCCCCTTCGGCGAGCAGGGCGAGATCGTCGTCCGGGGTCCGCAGGTCGTGCCCGGCTACTGGCGGCGCCCCGACGCCACCGCCGAGACGTTCCCCGGCGCCGAACTGCGCACCGGCGACATCGGCTTCATGGACGAGCAGGGCTGGCTGTACGTCGTCGACCGCAAGAAGGACATGATCAACGCGTCCGGCTTCAAGGTGTGGCCGCGCGAGGTCGAGGACGTGCTCTACACGCACCCGGCGGTGCGCGAGGCCGCTGTCGTCGGCGTGCCCGACGGGTATCGCGGGGAGACCGTCAAGGCGTACATCAGCCTGCGTCCGGACGCCGACACGGACCCGGATGCACTCGCCGCCTACTGCAAGGAGAGACTGGCCGCCTACAAATATCCGCGCCAGGTGGAGATCCTGCCGGACTTGCCGAAGACGGCCAGTGGGAAGATCCTCCGTCGGGAGCTTCGTTCCCGGACGCAAGGCAACTGACAGCAGTACGGAAAGGCAGGTGGCGGCAGTGCCCAGGACGACGGACTCGGACGGCACCCCCGTACCTCAGCGGCTCCTGGCCGCCGCCACCCGGCTCTTCGCCGAGCAGGGCTACGACCGCACCTCGGTCCAGGAGATCGTCGAGGCGGCAGGGGTTACCAAAGGCGCGCTGTACCACTACTTCGGCTCCAAGGACGACCTCCTGCACGAGGTGTACGCGCGCGTGCTGCGCATCCAGCAGGAGAGACTCGACGCCGTCGCGGAGTCAGACGAGCCGGTGGAGAAGCGGCTGCGGGCCGCGGCCGCGGACGTCGTGGTGACGACCATCGACAACCTCGACGACGCGATGATCTTCTGGCGGTCCATGCACCACCTGAGCCCCGAGAAGAACAAGCAGGTCCGCGCCGAGCGCCGCCGGTACCACGAGCGCTTCCGCGCGCTGGTCGAGGAGGGCCAGCAGTCGGGCGTCTTCTCCAAGGCGACCCCGGCGGACCTGGTGGTCGACTACCACTTCGGGTCCGTCCACCACCTGTCGACGTGGTACCGCCCGGAGGGCCCGATGAGCCCCCAGGAGGTCGCAGACCACCTGGCCGACCTGCTGCTACGAGCCCTGCGCCCGTAAGGCTCCCAGCGGGCTCCGCCCCCTGGACCCCCGGCCTATGCCCACCCACCACCCGAATCGGTCGGCCAGGCGGCCGGGCTCGAAACGCCGGGCTGAGTCACTTCCCCCAGCCCGTCCGGCGCTTGAGGACGAGGCCGTTCAG
>NZ_NGFN01000353.1 GCF_002148965.1 Streptomyces swartbergensis
GTACAGCTGCGGGCGACGGTGTCGGCGAAGGTCCGGGCGAGTGGGGTGAGGGCGTCCCAGCGGCGGACGGCCCAGCTGACCGGGAGCGGGGGCAGGGCGGGGACGGGGACGAGGCGGAGGGGACCGTCACCGGGTACCTCCCAGCCGGGCAGGACAGGCACGACGGCGTGTCCGAGGCCGAGTTCCGCCAGCAGGAGGGCGGTGTCCCAGTCGGCGACGCAGGTGTGGGAGCCGGCCCGGACACCGAGCTCGGCGAACGCGGCGTCGAGGCGGGCGCCCGAAGTGGAGTTCTGGGGGAGTCGGATGAGGCTGATGTCGCCGAATTCGGCCGGGTGGACACAGGGCTGGTCCGCCAGCGGATCGTCGGCGCGGACTGCCAGCACCCAGGGCAGGGCGACGACCGGGCGCTGCTCGATACCGCGCACCGGCCCGTCGATCGTGACCCAGGCGAGGTCGAGGTTGCCGGCGGTGAGGGCGTCGAAGCAGTTGCGGCTGGAGGTTTCTGTCCGGAACTCCAGACTGACCTTCGGGTAGCGCTGCCGGAAGGCGACGACGGCCTCGGACATGAAGTGCCGCACGGTGGTTCCGCCCGTGGTGACGCGCACGGAGCCGCTGTCGCCGTTGACAAGGTCCCCGACACGCCGCAGGGCCAGATCCAGACCGGCGATGCTGTCCGTGGCGGCATCGCACAGGACGCGTCCCGCGTGTGTGGGCACGACGCCTCGTGGCCGGCGCTCCAGGAGGCTCACACCGGCCTCCCGCTCCAGCCGCTTGACATGCTGGCTCACCGCTGACTGCGTGCAGCCCAGTTCACGGGCGACGGCGCTGAGGCTTCCCGCCCTGCACACGGCCACGAAGACGCGCAGGTCCTCCAAAGTCACAACTCCCAAGCTACAGCTTGGGGTTGGTGAGGAATCCATAGGATTGACTGGGGGCACGAGGATTACGAGGATCAGTGCAGGGCCCAGGCGGCAACCCGTCCGGCGCTTTCGCGGTCCGGACCACAGGCGAAGGCGCGGACGGGTGCCGACCCCGAACGACGGAAGGACACCGCCCCGTGCCTGATTCCTCTGCCGCTGACGACCAGGCCCTGGTGCTGCTGCGCGAGCTCGGTGCCGCGGACATCGCCCATCCGGGCGGCACTCTCGCCGCCCACCTCCAGCGCGTCCAGGGACAACTCGCCGTATGGGGCGCACGCCCCGCCCTCCAGGTCGCGGGCCTGTGCCACGCCTTCTACGGCACCGACGGCTTCCCCACCGCCCTGCTGTCTCCGGACAGCCGCGCCGAACTCGCGGAGGTGATCGGCGGCGAGGCTGAAGCCATCGTGTATCTCTACGCGTCGTGTGACCGGAAGGCCACCTACCCGACGCTCGCGGATGCCGACGGGGCCGTCCGGAATCGGTTCACCGGCCGTCTCCACACTCCGGAGCCGCAACTTCGGCGGGACTTCGCAGAGTTGTCCGCCGCCAACGAACTCGACCTTGCCCGCGTCGACTCCGCGTTCCGCGAGAAGTGGGGAGCCGAACTCCTGGCCTTGTTCACCCGATTCAAGCACCTGCTGAGCCAACCGGCCTGGTCGGACTGCCGTACGGTGCTTGCTGCCGGGGGCCGGTGACGTCAGCCGAGCAGTGGCGCGACGATGTCCCTCAGCTGGTCGAAGCGCTGGTAGTGCAGGCCGGTGAGGCCTGCCGCCCTGGCCGCGTCGACATGGGTGAGGGTGTCGTCGACGAACAGGCAGCGCTGCACGTCGACCCGGACCCGCTGGGCGGCTGTCGCGAAGACGCGCGGGTCGGGTTTGGCGACTCCGATCCGGGCGGTGTTGATCACCTCGTCGAAGGCGTCGGCCAGCCCTACGGAGGCGAGATACGTCTCCAGCCGGGTAGTGGCGTTGGAGACCAGGACCACCGGCACCTTGCCGCGGAGTGCGGCGAGCAGTTCGACGACATCGGCGTCGACCCGGCCGGTGAGCCCGCTCCACGCCTCGACCAGGTCCTGGGCCCGGGCGAGCGATCCGCAGACGGGTGCGAGAACCTCCGCGACTCGGTGCCGCCACTGCTCGTCGCTGAGCCGACCCGTGACAGCTGCCTGAAGAAGCTCACCGTCGAACGCCGCGCCGGCCAGCGTGCCCTCGGCCAGTCCCCAGGCCCGGTCCAGCGCGTTCATTCCGTCGGGATCCCACAGGTGCACGACTCCGTCGAAGTCACACAGCACCGCGTCGAACGGCGACCCATCCATGAGACGCGATCATGCCAGTCCCCGTGGGTTGTTCGCGTGGCGGGCGGGCCTCAGCCCTTGACGGCCTCTGCGATCCGCTGGGCGGCCTGGTCGGGCGTGAGGTGCGTGGTGTCGACCACCTCGGCCTCGACGTGCAGCCACGTGCGGGCCGCCTCGGCGTAGGGCTCGAGGTAGGCGAGACGGAACGAGGAGGGGCCGAGAACGGTGTCCCCCATGATGCGCCCGCGGAGGGTGTCCTGGTCGGCGTGGAGGACGAAGTGCCGTACGGGGATGTCGTGTCGGGCGAGACCCGTGCTGATCTCACGCCAGTACTGCTCGACCAGGACCGTCATGGGCATCACCAGAGTGCCGCCGGCGTAGTCGAGTACGCGGCGGGCGGTCTCGACCACGAGCGGCCGCCACGGCGGCCAGTGCTGGAAGTTGTCCGCCCCGGGCCCGGGCAGCCCCGGCCTGATGTCCATGAGTGTCTCGCCGACCTTCTCGGCGTCGAACACCCGTGAGTCCGGGATCAGCTGCTGCACGAGTGCACTGGTCGTCGTCTTGCCCGCGCCGTGGGTGCCGTTGATCCATACGATCATGGGACCTCACGCTAGCGCTGTGCGGGCCGCGGGAACGGGTACTCGGCTGATGTACCCCGGGGCACGTGGCGTGGCGCACTATTGCAAGCGGGTGCTTGCAATAGTTAGCGGCGGGTGGCACTGTGGAGTCATGGCATCGCTCAACGTCGGCAATCTCGGTGACTACCTGCGCGAACAGCGGCGCACCGCGCAGCTTTCGCTTCGGCAGCTCGCCGACGCCGCCGGGGTGTCCAATCCGTACCTGAGCCAGATCGAGCGCGGGCTGCGCAAGCCGAGCGCGGAGGTGTTGCAGCAGGTCGCCAAGGCCCTGCGGATCTCCGCCGAGACGCTGTACGTCCGGGCCGGCATCCTCGACGCCGAGCGGGACCGGGACGAGGTCGAGACGCGTGCCGTCATCCTCGCGGACCCGACGCTGCACGAGCGGCAGAAGCAGGTGCTGTTGCAGATCTACGAGTCCTTCCGCAAGGAGAACGGGTTCGGGACCGGCGACGGCTCCGCGGTCGTCGACCTCGTGGTCGCGCAAGACGAGGCGGACAGGGACGGGGACGTTCCCGACGGTGGCACCGGGATACGACGGACCCGCACGGACACCGGCGGCGGCCGGCCCGCCGAGCGCCGTACCGGCGACAGCGACGGCGGTGCGCCCGCGTCACCGTCGGCGACCCGCCGCACGCGCAAGGACGACCGCAAGGACGACAGCGCCACGTCACCGTCGCCCGCCCGACGTGCTCGCAAGGGCACCGGCGGTACGTCCGCCGCCCGCCGGACCCGCAAGGACACCGGCGGCAGTGACACCGACCCGCAGCAGACGGCCGGCTGAACCGGACCAGGGCACCGGCCGTACCGCCGCGGATCACACCACCCTCAGCCGAACCCTCAAGCGAAACAGAATCCGGGAGGACCATCACCATGGCCATCACCGACGACCTGCGCAAGACCCTCAGCGACCCGACGCCGCTCTACTTCGCCGCAGGCACCGCCGACCTCGCCCTTCAGCAGGCCAAGAAGGTGCCGGCCCTGGTGGAGCAGCTGCGCTCCGAGGCCCCCGCGCGGATCGAGGCCGTACGCAACACCGACACCAAGGCCGTCCAGGAGAAGGCCACCGTCCGGGCCAAGGAGGCCACCGCCCGCGTCAAGGAGACGCAGGCGACCCTCCAGAACAAGGTCACGGAGTTCATCGGCTCCATCGACATCGACATCAAGAAGCTCGGCAGCACGATCGACGCGGACCTGAAGAAGGTCGGCGAGACCGCCCAGGACATCGCGCTGCGCAGCGTCGGCGTGGCCGCCGAGTACGCCGTCAAGGCCCGGGAGACCTACGAGAAGGTCGCCGAGCACGGCGAGCAGGCCGTGCGCACCTGGCGCGGCGAGGCCGCCGAGAGCATCGAGGACGTCGCCGAGGGCGTGGAGGAGCTGGCCGTGGCCGTCGAGCCGAAGGCCGAGCCGGCCGGGGTCAAGGAGGAGCCGGCGAAGCCCGCCGGCACCACGACCGCCGCCGCCTCGGAGAAGAAGGCTCCCGCCAAGAAGGCCCCGGCGCGCAAGCCCACCGCCAAGAAGACCACCCCGCCGGTCAAGTAGGACGGCAGGGGCGCAGAGCGACCGCACGGGCCGGGCACCCTGGGGGTGTCCGGCCCGTTGTACGGGTACGGTGACCGCGTAGGGACGAGCCGAGTCAGGTGGTGGACGTTGTGCTGATGCAGGGCTTCGCAGGGTTGATGTGGCTTCTGAGCATGGCCCTGATCGTTTTCAGCGGCTTCGCGTTGATCGACGCGGCCGTGCGGCGGGAGGACGCCTACCGCGCCGCCGACAAGAAGACCAAGCCGTTCTGGCTGATCATCCTCGGGCTCGCCTTCGTGGTGAACCTGCTCTTCCCGATCCTGTCGTTCCTGCCGATCATCGGGCTCATCGCGACGATCGTGTACATGGTCGACGTCCGCCCTGCCATCCGGGCGCTCCCCGGCGGCGGCCGCAGCCAGCGCGGCTCCAGCAGCGACGGTCCGTACGGCCCCTGGAACGGCGGCCGGTAAGACCCCTGGCAGCACTGGAGCCGGGTGGGGCCGGGGCTACGGCACCCGGTCCAGCAGCAGTACCGCCACGTCGTCCGTCAGCTCGCCACCGTTGAGGTCGCGCACCTCGTTCACCGCTGCCCGCAGCAGCTGCTCGCCCCGCAGTCCCTCGGCGATCTGGCGGCGCACCATCTTCGTCATGCCGTCCTGGCCGAGCCGCTCCCGGCCCTCGCCGACATGGCCCTCGATCAGGCCGTCGGTGTAGAGCATCAGGCTCCACTCGGCGCCCAGCTCCACCTGCATACGGGGCCAGCGGGCACCCGGCAGCAGTCCGAGGGCCGGTCCGTTGTTGTCGTACGGCAGCAGGCGGGCCGGTTTGCCCGGGCGGGCCAGCAGCGGCGACGGGTGACCCGCCAGGCACAGGCCGGCGCGGCGGCCGTCCGGCGCGATGTCCACCGTGCACAGGGTCGCGAAGATCTCGTCGTCGGCCCGCTCGTGTTCCAGTACCTGCTGGAGCGTGCCCAGCAGCTGGTCCCCGCACAGGCCCGCCAGCGTCAGCGCGCGCCACGCGATCCGCAGCTCCACGCCCAGGGCGGCCTCGTCCGGGCCGTGCCCGCAGACGTCACCGATCATGGCGTGCACGGTGCCGTCCGGCGTGCGCACGACGTCGTAGAAGTCGCCGCCGAGCAGGGCGCGCGAGCGGCCCGGGCGGTAGCGGGCGGCGAACCGGAGCGGGGAGCCGTCCAGCAGCGGGGTCGGCAGCAGACCGCGCTCCAGGCGGCGGTTCTCCTGGGCGCGCAGCTTGCCCTCGGCGAGCCGTCGCTCGGCCGACTCGGAGCGCTTGCGCTCCACCGCGTAGCGGATCGCCCGGCTCAGCAGCCGGCCGTCCAGCTCGTCGCGGAAGAGGTAGTCCTGGGCGCCCACGCGCACCGCCTCCGCGCCGCGCTCGGCGTCACCCGAGGCGGTCAGCGCCAGGACGGCGTGCCGGGGTGCGAGCTCCAGCACGTGCTTGAGCACGGCGAGCTCGTCATCGGTGTCGCTGCGGCCCGGAGCCGGCAGGGCGAGGTCCAGCAGGATGCAGTGGACGTCGTCGGTCAGCAGCCGCCCGGCCTCGGTGAGGTTGCGGGCCGTGCGTACGCGGATCGGCTTGCCTGCCTGGTCGAGCATGTCGGGCACGATCGGCGAACCGGCCGGATCGTCCTCGATCAGCAGCAGGGTCAAATTGGTGTGAGCGGTGTTGTTCTCCACCTTGTCCGTGGTGTTCCCGGCGGTGTCCGGCGTGCGCGGGGCCGTCGCCGAGGCGTCCGTGTCGGACTGCTCGGCTGGGTCGTCGCACGGGGACTCGGCCTGCGCCTGACCACTCTCCACGGCCGGGATCGCTCTCTGCCGCGGTATGGGTACGGGCATCGTCTTGGGTTCCTTCCCTCCCCCCGAGGGCACGGCGGGGGCGAGGGACCTCGACCCACCGACGGGGACCATAGCGGGTGTCGGCGCCGCATTGGAATGGTGTGAGCCACGCCGCTGCGCCATCGGCCAGTGTCATATGCCGCGATATGCCCCTCAGTTGGACACCGCAGGGATGCTGTGGGGATGACGAACGTCACGTCAGCACGCGGTGGGGTGGCGGGTTCGGGGTGGGCTGGGTCACGTGGCCCAGGTCACCGGCAGGGGTGCTGCGACGTGTTGTCCGATATTCGGTGTCCGGTCGGTGCCTGCTCAGGTGTCGGTGCCTGCTCAATCGGCGCTTGCTCAGGTGTCGGTGCCTGCTCAGTCGGCGCTTGCTCAGGTATCGGTGCCTGCTCAGTCGGTGCCGGCGTCCGGTCAGTCCGTGCCGGTGTCGGCGTCCGGTCAGTCCGTGCCGGCGTCGGCGTCCGGCCGTACCACCCCGAGGATGGGCATCGTCCCCGCCCCCGCGAGGGTCACCGTCCGCCCGGGCCGCGGCGCGTGCACGATCGCCCCGTCGCCGACGTACATCGCGACATGGCTGGCGTCGTCGAAGTAGATGATGAGGTCGCCGGGCCGCATGTCCTCGATGTCGATGTGCCGCAGCCGCTTCCACTGCTCCTGCGAGGTGCGCGGAACGCCCTGTCCGGCGGATAGCCAGGCCTGTGAGGTCAGCCCGGAGCAGTCGTAGGTCTTCGGGCCCTCGGCGCCCCACTGGTACGGCTTGCCGATCTGGGCCGTGGCGTACGCGACGGCCTTCTTGCCCTGCTCGGAGGCCTTTCCGCTGATCTCGTCGAGGATGCCGGAGTCGAGCCAGGCGGTCTGCGCCTTGCCGGCCGCCTCCTTCTCCAGCTCGGCGAGGCGCTCCTGCTCCTCCTTCTGGAGCTCGGACTCGAGCTTCTCCGCCTGCGCGATCTGCTTCTCGATCTTCTTCTGCGCGGCGGCCTTGGCCTTGCGACCCGCCTCCAGCTTCTTCCACTGGGCGGAGGCGTCCTTGGCGTACTGCTCCAAGTCCTCCTGGGTGCGCGTCAGTTCGCCCATCAGGCCCTTGGCCGCGTGCTGGCCCTGGCGCACCCGGCCCGCCCCGTCGAGGAACTCCTGCGGATCGTCGCTCAGCACCAGATGGGCCTCGGGCGGCAGTCCGCCGCCGCGGTACTGGGCGGCAGCCGAGGCGCCCGCGCGGTCCTTCAGCTTCGCCAGCTTCTCCTTGCCCTTGACGATCTTCCTGGCCAGCTTGACGATCTCGGCGGACTGCTGGTCCGCCTTCTCCTCGGCGGCGTTGTACTCGTCGGTGGCGCGGGCCGCGGCGCGGTAGAGCTCGTCGAGCTTCTTGCGTACGGCCTCGAGGTCCTTGCCGGGCGCGAGCGTCGGGCCCGCGCTCGGGGTGGGGGTGGGGCTTGGGCTCGCGAATGCCGTGCCCGGTGCCGCCAGCACGGTGACCGCGCAGACCACGGCCACGGCCGTCGCGATCAGGCCACGCTTGCCCGTACCCATACCTCAGCCCCCAAACTGATTAACCGTCAGTAACGTCCGGCTCGCCTGGGGATGCTGCCATGTCGGCGCGCGAAGCGACAGGGGTAGTTCTTCCCGCGGACCCCTCCCCGGTATGCCTCCGGCATGACGGTCTCCCCGCCTGTGTGACGAACGACTCAAAAAGATCGTTCCAAGCGGGGACGCCGAGGGGCTTGCGCCGCGTGACCGGGAGATCAGCCCCGCGGCGCCAACGCCTCCCACCGCACCGTCACTTCGCCCTGCCGCCACCGCACCGGCCCGTCCGCCACCGGCCAGTCGGCGGCCAGGTCCCGTACCGCCCGGATCCAGCGCTGGCGGGCGCCGTAGGACGCGTAGGGCGCGGCGGCCGCCCAGGCGCGGTCGAAGTCGCGCAGGAAGGCGTGCACCGGCTCGCCCGGGACGTTGCGGTGGATGAGCGCCTTCGGCAGGCGTTCCGCCAGGTCCGAGGGGCGCTCCAGGGAACCGAGCCGGGTCGCGAAGGTGACCGTGCGCGGTCCCTCCGGGCCGAGCGCGACCCAGACGTGCCGGCGTCCGATCTCGTCGCAGGTCCCCTCGACCAGCAGCCCGCCGCGCGCGCCGGTCGCCGGATCGGCGGGCGCGAGCCGCCCGCACAGCCGGTGCCAGACGGCCGCGACCTCGCCCTCGTCGTACTGCCGCAGCACGTTCGCCGCCCGGACCAGCAGGGGCCGCTGCGGGATCGGGACCTCGAAACCGCCGTGCCGGAAGACGAGCCCCGCCCGTTCGTACGGCAGCGCCGCCGCGACCCGGGCCGGCTCGATCTCGACGCCCACCACGCGCGCGCGTGCCGCGACCGTACGGAGGCGGTGCAGGAGCTCGACGGCGGTCCAGGGGGCGGCGCCGTACCCGAGGTCGACCGCCACCGGATCGGCGGCACGGCGCAACTCGGCGCCGTGCGTGGCCGCGATCCACCGGTCCATGCGGCGCAGGCGGTTGGGGTTGGTCGTGCCGCGCGTCACTGTTCCCAAGGGGCGGGTGGCTGCGCGGGAAGTCATGCGTACGAGGTTAAGCGGCTCCTGGGGGTTGAACGGCCCCTAACCCCCGGCGCCACCC
>NZ_NGFN01000354.1 GCF_002148965.1 Streptomyces swartbergensis
CCGCCGAAGCCATCGGCCCCACCGAACTCACCAAAGCCACCGAACTCACCAAAGCCACCGAACCCATTTCGGTCACCAAGGAACTCGCCCACCGCACCACCGAAGCAGATGTCTTCCCCACCCAGTGGCGCCGTATCTCCGAAACCCGCTTCCGCTTCACGGCTCACTGGCCGGCCACCCACTCCTTCTTCGGCCCGGTCGACGACCGCCACCAGGATCCGATGATCGTGGGCGAAACGTTGCGGCAGGCCTCGATGGTGCTCGCGCACGCCGAGTTCGGAGCCCCCGCCGACACCCACTTCGTCATGTGGGACCTGACGGTCCACACCGACCCGTCCGCGCTCCTGCTGTCGGACGCCGCCGAGCCGGTCGACGTCGACGTCGTGTGCTCCGAGATACGCCGTCGCGGTCGCGGCCTGCACAGCATGCGGACCACCATGGAGTTCCGCCGTGCGGGACGTTTCATCGCCCGCGGCACCGGCAGCACCGGCTGCACCTCGCCGCTCGCCTACCGCCGTCTGCGGCAGAAGCAGCTCGCCGCACTGGGCACCCCGGTGCCGCTGCTGCCGGGCATATCCCCGGCGCTCGCCGGCCGCTCCCGCGCCGAGGACGTCGTCCTCGCCCCCGCCGACCGCCCCGGCGTCTGGCGGCTGCGCGTGGACACCGGCCACCCGGTGCTCTTCCCGCGGCCCAACGACCACGTGCCCGGCATGGTCCTGTTCGAGGCGGCCCGCCAGGCAGCGGCCGCCGCGTCCGGCCGGCAGCCCTTCCTGCCCCGCTCGATGACGGCGACCTTCGCCCGGTACGCCGAGCTGCACAGCCCGTGCTGGATCGAGACGGAGGTGCTCGACGAGAACCCGGGAGACACGGGGCGTAGGAGGGATCCGGGAGACACGGGACATGGGAGGGATCCGGGAGACACGGTACATACGGGGGATCCTGGACATGCGGGAGGTCCGGGAGAGACGACCGTACGGGTATCCGGGCGGCAGGACGGCGAGTCCGTCTTCAGCGCCACGCTGACCTGCGCGCAGCCGGCCCGGGTACGGTCGCTGTCGTGACGGTCGATTTTCTGATCACGGGCGCGAGCGGCTTCGTCGGCAGCAGGGTCGCAGCCGCCGCACACCGGAAACCCGGCGTCCGCGTACGGCACTTGTCGCGCCGTACCCCACCACCGGGAGCCGAGCCCGGCGCGTCCGTCCACGGCGACCTCGCCGATCCGCTCTCCCTGCGCGGCACCTGCGCGGGCGCCGACGTCCTGGTGCACTGCGCCACGCGGGTCGGCGGCGACGCCGAGACCGTCGAGGCCGTCAACGACCTGGGCACGCGGGCCCTGGTCGAGGAGGCCGCGCGCGCCGGGGTGCGCCGGATCGTGTACGTCAGCACGGCCGCCGTCTACGGCCGGGGCCCGTTCCGCGGTGTGCGCCCCGGGGAGGTGCCGATCGCCCCCGCGTCGGCCACCAGCCGCACCCGGGCCGCCGCCGAACGGCACGTCCTCGACGCGGGCGGCCTGGTGCTGCGCCCGCACCTCGTCCACGGCGAGGGCGACCGGTGGGTCGTCCCCGGACTGGTGTGGCTGCTGGGCGAGTTGTCGGCGACCCTGACCGGGTGCGAGGCGCTCCAGTCGATGATCGACGTGGACACCCTGGGCCGTGCGGTGGTGGCCGCGGCCCTGTCCCCGGCGCACGACGGCGGTGTGCACCACGTCAACCACCCCGAGCCCGTGGGGGCCTCGGACCTGCTCGGGGCGGTGGGCACCCTGCTGGAGGAGCCCGGCGGCGGTGCGGCGGTGGACGTCGCCACCGCCCTGGACCGGGCCGCCGGGAAGCCGCTCGCCCTCCATCACCTCGGCATGCTCACGGTCGACCACTGGTTCGTGGACGACGCCTTCTGGAAGGACCTCGACTGCTCCCCCGGCGAGGGGTTCGCGGCCGAATTCAGGCGCGCGGCCCCCTGGTACCGCTCGTTCCTCCAAGGCCGGAAAGCCTCCTGATCGCCTCCGCCTCCTCCGCACGCGGACCCGGTACCGGCCCGCGATCCCGGCCGTGCAGCAGCACGGGCAACTCCTGGTGCCCCGTGGAGATGATGGAGCGCAGCCGCTTCGGAGGCCGGGCCGGATCGGCCAGGACCAGCCGCGGGAAACGGTCGAACAGGGATGTCAGGGCCACCGTCGCCTCGGCCATGGCCAGGGGCCGGCCCAGGCAGTGGTGCACGCCGTGGCCGAAGGAGACATGGTCGCGGCTGGTGGACCGGGTGACGTCGAACCGTTCGGCGTCCGGGCCGTGCCGCTCGGGGTCGCGTCCGGCACCGGCGAAGGAGACCAAGATCGGATCGCCCTTCGGGATCGTCAGGCCCGGCTCGATCTCGATGCCCTCGACGGCGTAGCGCAGACCCGACATGGCACCGGGCGCCTCGAAGCGCAGCGACTCCTCGATGGCGTCCTCCCAGGTCACCTGCCCGGAGCGGACCAGTTCGAGCTGGTCGGGGTGGGCGAGCAGGCTGTGCACGGTGTTGTCGATCAGGTTGACGGTCGTCTCGAAACCCGCGGTGAGCAGCAGGATCAGGTTGTCCATCAACTCCTGTTCGCTGAGGCTGCCTTCGTCGTGCGCGGCCATGAGGGCCGTCGTCAGGTCGTCGGCCGGGTGCTCGCGCTTGTACTGGAGGAACGCGGTCAGCGTGCCGTACAGCTCGACCCCGTTGGCCTGGGCGTCCTCCAGGGAGATCGCCGTGTCGAAGAAGCGGCCGATGATGCGGTAGAGGGCCCCCCGCGGACCGTCCTCACCCGGCGGTACGCCGAAGAGTTCGCACACCACCTCGTGCGGTATCGGCGCGGCGAACGCCGCCCGCAGATCGACGACTTCGCCCTCGGGGATCCGCTCCAGGTCGTCCAGCGCCCGGTCGACGATCTCCTGGACGCGCGGGAGCAGCGCGTCGACGCGGCGCTTGGTGAAGGCGGCGGACATCGGCTTGCGCAGCCGGCTGTGGTCGGTGCCGTAGGCCGTGACCATGTTGCGCACCGACACCCAGATCGCGAGCGGCCAGGTGCGGGAGATGTCCCCGTTGATCCAGGCCGGCCAGTGCTGGAAGGCGTCCTTGCTCGTCTCGGGTCCGGCCAGGAGCCGCTTGTTCAGCTCCAGGCCGTTGATCCACCACGCCCGTACGCCGCCCGGGAGTTCGACCTCCACGGCGGGTCCCTGGGCCCGGATCCGGGCTATCTCGTCGTAGAGGTCCTGGCCGGACGGGTCGATCGCCAGGAAGGGGCAGGCCTGCTGTGCCATGACTCATCGCTCCTTGGTCCAGAGGCTGGGGAACCATCGTGCGATCGAAGTGACGAAAAAACTTGGCAACCGGTTTGTTTTGGCCACCACTTCAATGACTGTTGGCCATGGAAAGGCCAACCGGAAGCCGACTGAAATCCGACCCGAAGCCGATCCGGCCCAAAGCCGATCCGGCCCAATGCCGACCGGGACGCCCCGCTATCGCAGCGCGAGCCCCGCCCGGCCCGGCTCCTCCAGCGCYCCGTCCGCCTCCCTGCCGACGGCCGCCTCCCTGCCGACCTGCTGCTCCCTGCCGACGGCCGCCTCCCTGCCGACGTGCTGCTCCCTGCCGACATCCGGCTCCTTGCCGGCGTCCGCCTCCTTGCCGGCGTCCGCCTCCGCGCGGTCCGGCTCGGTCCCGGCCGGGTCCAGCGCGCCGGCCAGGTGCGGGGCGGCCACGCACGGCAGGAGCAGGTGCCACAGGTCGGTCAGTGAGGTCCGGGCGAGCCAGCCGGGGTCCTCCCGGGCCAGCACCTCGATGCCGGTCGTGGCGGCGAGGACGACGGCGCTGGAGCGGTGCGGCGGCATCCCGGCGGCGAGTTCGCCCTTGCGCTCCGCCTCGGTCAGCAGCTCGTGCACGCACTCCCGCCACTCCCGGCGCAGGTCCCGCACCCGCCCGGCGACCGCCTCGGCGTTGAGCCGCAGCCCCGCGCGCACCACGACGTCGGCGCACAGCAGCCGGGCGACGTGGTGCGTGACGTCCACGAGGCGCTGGAGGGCGCACCCGTCGCCGCCGCGGCCCCGGCCCGCGACGCGGCGCAGGGCACGGGCGGCCGCGTACTCGACGGCCTCGGCCACGGCGGCCTTGTTCGCGAAGTGGAAGTGCAGCGCGCCGGAGCTGACGCCGGCTCCCGCGCTGATCTCCGACAGACTGGCCCGGACGTATCCCCGTGCCTCGAACTGCTCGGCCGCCGACCGGATCAGCGCGAGACGGGTCCGGACGGCCCGGTCCTGTTTGGTCACCCCTGGCTCCCGTGGAGGGCTCTGATGGCGACGCAATGAAACCAACTCGCTGGTTTTTCCACAACGCACGGACGAGCCGAAGACCTCGGCTCCGGCCGGGCCGGCCCGCGAGGCCCACGAGGCCCGCCAAGCCCGCCACGCCTGACGCCCGCCGCGCCTACGCCCGCAGATACGCCAGCACGCCAGCACCCGGCGATGGGTCTCGTCCGCCGGCGGCAGGTCCAGCTTGGTGAGGATGCCAGAGATGTGCTTGCCGACGGCCGCCTCGGAGACGACCAGTTCGCGGGCGATCGCGCCGTTGGACCTGCCCTCGGCGATCAGCGCCAGCACCTCCCGCTAGCGCGGGGTGAGGCGCTCCAGCGGGTCGCGGCGGCGGCGCAGCAACTGCCGTACGACCTCCGGGTCGACGACCGTGCCGCCGTCGGCCACCTCGCCGAGAGCCTGGACGAACTCCTCGACCTGGCCGACCCGGTCCTTGAGCAGATAGCCCACGCCTGTGCCGTCGCCGGAGTCCAGCAGCTCGGCGGCGTAGCGGCGCTGCACGTACTGGCTGAGGACCAGGACGGGCAGCGTGGGCCGCTCCCCGCGCAGCCGCACGGCCGCGTGCAGGCCCTCGTCCTGAAACCCGGGCGGCATCCGCACGTCCGTCACGACCACGTCGGGCGCGTGCTCCCCGACGGCCGTGATCAGTGCCCCGGCGTCCCCCACGGCCGCGACGACCGCGTGTCCGCAGCGTTCGAGCAGCCCGACGAGCCCGTCCCGCAGCAGCACGCTGTCCTCGGCCAGGACCACCCGCAGCGGTCGCTCAACTCGCAGGGCCACAAGGGATCTCCACACGCAGCAGGGTCGGTCCGCCGGGCGGACTGGACAGGGAGAGTCTGCCATCGAGCACCGACACCCGGTCGGCGAGTCCGGTCAGCCCGCTGCCCTCCCCGGCCCGCGCACCGCCGCGCCCGTCGTCGCGGACCTGAAGGACCAGTCGGCCCTCGCTCAGCCCGCCGCTCACCTCCGCCCGGCTCGCCCCGCTGTGCCTGCCCACGTTGGCGAGCGCCTCGCACACCACGAAGTACGCGGCGGCCTCGACGGCTTGGGAGAGCCGCCCGGGCAGCTCCAGATCGACGTCCACGGGCACGGCCGAGCGGTCGGCGGCGTCGGCGACGGCGGCTTCGAGGCCGTAGTCGGCGAGGACCTTGGGGTGGATGCCGTGGATGAGCTCGCGCAGTTCCGCGAGGGCCGTGCCCGCCTCCTCGTGGGCCTTGGCGAGCTGGTCGGCCAGCGGGCCCGGCGGGGCGTCCGGCCGGGCCAGGCCCAGCGTCATCGTCAGGGCGACGAGCCGCTGCTGCGCCCCGTCGTGCAGATCGCGCTCGATCCGCCGCCGTTCCGCCTCGAAGGCGTCCACCAACCGCACCCGGGAACGGGCCAGTTCGACCACTCTGGCCCCCAGGTCGGCCTCGCGCGGGGCGATCAGCAGCCGAGTCAGCCCGGCCCGCGCCCCGGCCGCGACGCCCAGCAGGTAGGCGCCCAGGGCGAGCAGGACCAGTCCGAGGACGGCGAACCCGACGGCAGCCGGCCAGGTGGTGACCAGCCACACCTTGAGCACCTTCGCCTCTCCGAAGACGGCCATGAGCAACGGAGTCGCCACCACGGAGAGCGGCCCCAGCAGGAAGGCGGTGAACGCGAGAGCGTCGACCGGCCACAACAGCCCGCGAACAGCAGGGCGTGGCCCAGCTCCCGCCAGGTGGCCCGCTCCCGCAGCCGGGTCGACAGCCAGGCCCGCAGCCCCGGCTCCCCGGGTGCTTCGTGCGGGTCGGACGCCGGCTCCGCGTCGACCAGCCGCAGCCTGTGCCGCTCCACCGCGGCGACCGGGGATGCCCACCAGGGCCGTACAAAGGAGCAGCGGCAGTCCTGGTAGCCGGGGCGAGCCATGGCCTGCCACACGTTCCGAGGCTGCATGGGGATCCCCGTAGTAGCCCGCCGAGGTCCCCCATTGGGCTCAGGGGGAGGTCCAGGGGTCGGCAGCTGCTGCCAGGAGAGTGTGCACAAGGTCGAGTTAGCTCGATCGTGTGATGGTCGGCTCGCGAGCTTGCGGTGCTCTGGGCCGACCGGGTTAACGTAACCATGCGATCTGGGACGCCGGGTACGGCGCCAGCGTGCGGGGCCCCCGCTCCACCAGAGGATGGTTCGGGGCCTCTCCGTCGCCACTGGCCGTTCCCACCTGGCCAGGTCGCCAGGAAACTGGCCTCCCGGGCTCGGACCACGCACAGGATGCGTGTCGCCGCCCCGGGGTTGAGTACGCCGGGGACCAGTCCGCCCAAGACCGTTCGGGGCGTGCGGCTGATCGGGTCATTCCTGCGTCAGTCTTCAGGAACGGTATGCCTGGCCCTACTTCGGGTCTAAAACCTGCTGCACTGCGCCGGCCCGCCTCCGCGCGAATCCGTGGAGGCCACCGGTCAATCGGCACGAGGCAGAGGAAGAACGTCGCCCTGCGCCTGGCCGGCCGGCGCGTCCCCAAGGCCCGGGTGCACCAGGCGCTCCAGCAGGTCGGCCTCGCCGAACGGGCCCGGCACAGACCCGGGCAGCTGTCCGGCGGCCAGCAGCTGGGGGCCCCTCCCAGGCCCTTAAGGCACTGGGGGAGCGTTGCCCTGGCCCGCGCGTTGATCACCCGCCCGGACGTGCTGTTCGCCGACGAACCGACCGGCGCCCTGGACACGCGGACCGGCCGCGAGGTGCTCGGGCTGCTGCGCGGCATGGTCGACCGCGAGGGCCAGACGGTCGTCATGGTCACGCACGACCCGGTGGCCGCCGCCTGCGCCGACCGTGTGCTCTTCCTCGTCGACGGGCGCGTCCACGGGGAGTTGACCGCCCCGAGCGCCGACGCCGTCGCCGCGCGCATGACCCGCCTGGAGGCCGTGCCGTGCTGAGCGTCGCCCTGCGCACCCTGCGCGCCCGCTGGGCCACCTTCACCGGCAGCTTCGTCGCGCTCTCGCTGGGCGTGGCACTGCTGACCGTGACGGGCCTGGCCCTGGCCTCGTCGGCCGCCGCCCCGGAGCGGGCCCCCGAGCGTTTCGCGGCGGCGCCGGTCGTCGTCAAGGCCCAGGACACTCTGCGCGTACCGACCCCGACCGGCGACCGCGAGTCCCGGCTCGCCCACCCGCGCCCCATACCCGCGGCGACCGTCGCGCGGTTGCGGAAGCTGGGCACGGTCGTCGAGGACCGGTCGTTTCCCGTGACGGGCGGTCCCACGCACATGGTGGGCCACCCTTGGTCCACCGCAGCGTTCACCCCCTACGACCTCGTCACCGGCCGGGCGCCCCGCCCGGTCGACGAGGTCGTCGTCACCGGCGACCGGGTGCGCGTCGGCCAACGGCTCCGCACGGACCGGGGCACGGTACGCGTGGTCGGCACCCTGGCCTCGCGCGGATTCGAGAACGCCGTCTTCTTCACGGACGCCCGTGCCGCCCATCTGCCGCCTGCCATCTCCCAGTTGGTCATCAAGGCGGATCCGGCGGCCGTGACGCGGGCGGTGGGCGACAGCGCCCAGGTCCTCACCGGGAACGCCCGCCGCCTCGCCGACGCCGACCCCGGCCGGGACGGCGAGGCGCTCACGGCGATGAACTCCCTGTTCGGCACCGCCGGCGGCGTCACCGCCTTCGTGTCGGTCTTCGTGGTGGCGTCGACCTTCGCCTTCGCGGTCGCCCAGCGGCGCCGGGAGTTCGCCCTGCTGCGCACCGCCGGGGCCACTCCCGGCCAGCTTCGCCGGAGCGTCCTCACCGAGGCCCTCGCCGTCGGCACACTCGCCTCGGCCACCGGCTGCGCCCTCGCCTCCCAGGGAGCGCCCCGCCTCGCGGCCTGGGTCGTCGGCAACGGCCTCGCCCCGGCCTGGTTCACCATCGGCGACCACACCTGGCCGTACCACGCGGCCTTCTGGACCGGCCTGCTCGTCGCGCTGTGCGGAGCGACCGCGGCGTCCTGGCGGGCCGGCCGCACCGGCCCCACCGAGGCGCTGCGCGAGTCCTCGGCGGAGAGCGGGACCATCACCCGGGGCCGCCTGCTGTCCGGCACGGCCCTGCTGCTGGCGGCCGCGGTGACACTGGGCCTGTCCCTGGCCGGCGACCCGGCCGACCTGCTCCACCGCAAGTCCTACATCAGCCGCCCGATGCTGCTGATCACCGCTGCCGCCCTGCTCTCCCCGCTCGTGCTGCGCCCCCTGACCCGGCTGCTGACGTGGCTGCCGGGCGCCTGCGCGATGCTGGTCCGCGAGAACACCGCCGCCGGGACGCGCCGCACCGCCGCGCTCGCGGCCCCTGTCCTGGTCACCGTCGCCCTCGCGGGTTCCCTGCTCGGCGCCACCGCGACCCTGAACCGGGCCAAGACCACCGAGACGAGCGAGCGCACCACCGCCGCCTTCGTCGTGACCCCGCCCGCCGGCACCGGCTTCGACGACGCCCTGCGCAGACTGCGCGCCGTCCCGGGCGCCGAGATGTCCCCGACGTCCTCGACGGCCGTCCACGTCCTGGAGGACGACGTGGCCCTCATCCGCTCCGAGGCCCGCGCCGCCCACCC
>NZ_NGFN01000355.1 GCF_002148965.1 Streptomyces swartbergensis
GGCCAGGCGACGCCGGAGCGGTAGGCGGGCGGGGGCGCGGCGGCGGGGAGCCAGGTGCGGCCGCCGTCGCCGGTGCGCGCGGCGGCGTTCGGTGAGGGCCGGCCGGGGGTGAAGTCGCCGCCGACGGCGAGACCGTGGGTGCGGTCGCGGAACGCCAGCGCGAAGACGCCCCGGGCGGGGTCGCCCGCCGGCAGGGGCGCGTCCGTGGCCGTCCAGGTGCGTCCCCGGTCGGCGGAGTGCAGCACGCGCGCGTGCGCGGCCCCGCCCGTGGCGAGCCAGACGTCCTTCGGCCCGGAGGTGACCAGACACTGGCCGCTCGCGGCGAATCCGGCCTCGCCCTCCCGCGCCGCCGGCATGCCCTCGTCCGGCAGCACCTTCCAGGTACGGCCGCCGTCGCGGGTCGACAGGATGCGGAACTTCCCGTCCACCGGGTCGCTCATCGCCAGGCCGTGGCGGTGGTCGAAGAAGGCGAGGCAGTCGTAGAAGGCCTTCGGGTCGGTGTTGCGGAAGGACTCCGTCCAGGTCACCCCGCCGTCGTCGGTGCGGTACACACGGGACGCCTCGCCCTCGCCGATGGCCAGGACGACGGCCCGCCGCGCGTCGAACGCCTCGACGTCCCGGAACTGCAACTCCGCCGCGCCCGGCGGCGAGACGTTCCGCCAGGTGGCACCGCCGTCGGTGGTGCGCAGGACGGTGCCACCGGTCCCGGCGAGCCAGGCGGTGTTCCGGCTGACGGCGGCCAGGCCGCGGAACCGCACCTCCGGAGTGCCGGTGTCCTTGAGCTCCCAGTGCGGCACCCGGCGCTCCGGCTCGTGCGCCTGCGCCGGTACGGCTGTCAGGGCGGCGAGTGCGAGCAGCGCCGCCGCGCCCGCCGCCGCTCCGGTCGCCCTGCTCCGTGTCCGTCCCGTCCGTCGCGTGGTCCCCAAGCGCCTCATGGCCGGCGAAGCTAGCCCACCCCCGGAGTGCCGTCCAGATGGCCTCGCCCGTGCCCCGCGTGGTCCGGTGGGCGTCACAAGTGCCCTGCACGGCACACGAGGAGAGCCACGTCACTCCGGTGCATGAAGGCGGTGACAGAGGTCACTCGCACTTCGTGTGCACGGATTGGCTGATTCCGTCGTCTCTTCCAGTGCCCGGCCTCATCCGCCCGGAAGTGTCCCGTCCAGCCGTCACAAGGGAGCAAGGCGTTGTCCATCGTCATCGAGCAGCCCGTGGAGGCCCGCCTCGTCGCCGCCGCGCCGCGTATGCCGAGCATTCCCGCGACGCTCCACTACGACCGACGTGATCCGTTCGCCGTCCGCATGACCTTCCCCGCCCCGGCCACGCTGGAGGGCGTCGAGGTCTGCTGGACCTTCTCCCGCGAGCTGCTCGCCGCGGGCCTCAAGAGCGCCGAGGGCCACGGCGACGTACGGGTGCGGCCGTACGGGTACGACCGCACGGTGCTGGAGTTCCACGCTCCCGAGGGCACCGCCGTCGTGCACGTCCGCTCCGGCGAGGTGCGCCGGTTCCTGGAGGCCACGAGCGAGCTGGTGCCGGTCGGGCTGGAGCATCTCCAGCTGGATCTGGACCACGGCCTGGCGGAGCTGATGCGGGACGCGTGCTGAGCTGACGTCCCCGTGTGACGTCCGCCGTCACGGCGCCTGCGACCCTGGCGACGGCGGCCAGGGCCGCGGCGCGGCCCACCCGCTCACCGTCAGGGCAGAGCCGTCGCCGTCGCCGTCGCGGCGAGCGCCGTACGGATCTCGCGGACGATCTCCCCGAGCCCGGGCTCCGACGCCACGGCACGCTCCGCCAGCTCCCGCACGCGCCGCTCGTGGGCGCGGACGTCCTCTCCGGGGAGCAGTTCCGCCGAGGCGGCCAGGGTCACGAGCGCCGCGTCCCGCTCGGAGATCCCGGCGACCGGCTGCGGCCCCCGGAGCACCTGACGCGTCTCCTCCCGCAGCGCCTCCACGACGGCGACGCGCTCCAGCGCGTACTCCACGGACGGGAACACCCCGAGGACCCGCTTCTTCTCCGCCCGCAGACACCCCTCGGCCACCAGCTGCTCCCGCACCGCGTCGAGGGTCACCCGCGAGCGCAGCGTCACCCAGGTCCGCCAGGAGTGCGGGTACGACTCGCGGACGAGTTCCAGCAGCCCGTCGAGGACCGCGTCACCGGTGCGTGAGTCCAGGTCGACCGGCGTGGCGATGCCGTCCTGGTCGACGAGCAGGCCGCGCCAGGCCAGCTCGGTGAGCGCACCGGCCCGTACCGGACCGGGCAGATGGGCGGTGCCGGCGCCCGCCGGCCGCGCGGGGTCCCACGCCAGCAGGCAGAGCCGGGCCGGCAGCGAGAGCGGGCCGTTGGGCACGGGGCCTCCTCGGGGAGGGAAGATCGGGTCTCACGTTAATTCGTTGACAGGCCCGACGCCCCCTCGTACGTTGTTCAGCGTCCTGTTGCCGCCGATTGGAGAAGGACGTTGCTCGTCTGAGGTCCTGAGACACCGCGTCACCCCCGTCGTGTGGGTGCGCTGCGTGCGACCTCGGCGTTCGAGCCGTCCTCCGGTACAGGGCTTTTCTCATGCCCCTGGAGCCTCCTTGCTGGTCGCAGGTGTCTCGACACGCGTTTGCCCCTGACCGCATCAAGCAACCGCGAAAGAGGCCCGCATGCCTACTTCCATCACCGTCACCTCCCTCGCCTTCACCTGGCCCGACGGCACCCCCGTCTTCGAGGACCTCGACGTCTCCTTCGGCCCGGGCCGGACCGGCCTGGTCGGCGTCAACGGATCCGGCAAATCAACCCTGTTGAAGCTCATCGCCGGTGAACTCGCCCCGGCCGACGGCACCGTCCGCGTGGCCGGCGAGGTCGGGTACCTCCCGCAGAACGTCACGCTCGACACCACCCTGCGCGTCGACGAGGCGCTCGGCATCGCCGACCGGCGGGCCGCGCTGCACGCCATCGAGGCGGGCGACGTGGCCGAGGCGCACTTCGAGACCCTCGGCGACGACTGGGACGTGGAGGAGCGCGCCCTGGCAACCCTCGGCGAACTGGGTCTCGGACACGTCGAGTTGGACCGCACGATCGGCGAGGTGTCGGGCGGCGAGTCGGTGCTGCTGCGGCTGGCCGCGCTGCTGCTGTGCCGCCCCGACGTGCTGCTGCTGGACGAACCGACCAACAACCTCGACCTGTACGCGCGCAGGCGGCTGTACGCGGCCGTCGTGTCCTGGCCGGGCGTGATGGTCGTCGTCAGCCACGACCGGGAACTGCTGGACCTCGTCGACCAGATCGCGGACCTGCGCTCCGGGGAGATCACTTGGTACGGCGGCAACTACTCCGCCTACGAAGAGGCCCTCGCGATCGAACAGGAGGCGGCCGAGCGCATGGTGCGCGTCGCCGAGGCCGACTTCCGCAAGCAGAAGCGCGAACTGACCGACGCCCAGGTCAAGCTGGCCCGTCGCAAGCGGTACGGGCAGAAGATGTGGGACCAGAAGCGCGAGCCGAAAATCGTCATGGGGGCACGCAAGCGCGCGGCGCAGGAGTCCGCGGGCAAGCACCGGATCATGCACGAGGAGAAGCTCGCCGAGGCCAGGGAGCGGCTGGACGAGGCGGCGGAGGCCGTGCGGGACGACGACGAGATCCGCGTCGACCTGCCGTACACGGCCGTGCCGCCGGGGCGTACGGTCCTGACCCTCCAGGATCTGGGGCTCCGGTACGGCGCCCGGGCGGCGGGCGGTTTCGAACTGCGCGGTCCCGAGCGGGTCGCGTTGATCGGGCGCAACGGCGCGGGCAAGACGACGCTGCTGCGCACGATCACCGGGGAGCTCGCACCCGAGTCGGGCGAGGTGACGGCGCACGTACCGCTGCGGTTCCTGCCGCAGCGGCTCGACGTCCTCGACGGGGAGCGGACCGTCGCCGAGAACGTGGCCCGGTTCGCGCCGGGCGCCACCAACAACCGGGTCCGGGCGCGGCTGGCCCGCTTCCTGT
The DNA here is from genome assembly GCF_002148965.1 of Streptomyces swartbergensis. GTDB lineage: Bacteria > Actinomycetota > Actinomycetes > Streptomycetales > Streptomycetaceae > Streptomyces > Streptomyces swartbergensis. The sequence goes on from NZ_NGFN01000355.1 coordinate 3,958, forward strand.
TCCGGGGCGCCCGGGCCGACCAGAAGGCGGCGACGCTGTCCGGCGGCGAACGCTTCCGGGCGACGCTGGCCGCGCTGATGCTGGCCGAGCCCGCGCCGCAACTGCTCATGCTGGACGAGCCGACCAACAACCTCGACATGGCGAGCGTGCGGCAGCTGACCACGGCCCTGGAATCGTACGAGGGGGCGCTGATCGTGGCCAGTCACGACCTGCCGTTCCTGGAGTCGATCGGCATCACGCGCTGGCTGCTGCTGGAGGACGGAGAGCTGAAGGAAATCACGTCAGAGGCTGTCGGGTTTCCCGCCTAGCGTCGGTGGCATGACCGACTTCCAGCACGATGTGATCCCGCACGACGTCATCACCCTGACCGGAGCCCGAGAGAACAACCTCAAGGACGTCACCCTCCGCATCCCGAAAGGCCGGCTGACCGTGTTCACCGGCGTTTCGGGGTCGGGGAAGTCGTCCGTCGTCTTCGACACGATCGCGGTGGAGTCGCAGCGCCAGCTGAACGAGACGTACCCCTGGTTCGTCCGCAACCGGCTCCCCAAGTACGAGCGGCCGCACGCGGACGGCATGGAGAACCTCTCCCCCGCGATCGTCGTCGACCAGCGGCCGGTCGGCGGCCACTCGCGGTCGACCGTCGGCACCATGACGGACATCTACTCGGTGATCCGTGTGCTGTTCTCCCGGCACGGCGTCCCGACCGCCGGGCCGGCGACCGCCTACTCGTTCAACGACCCGTCGGGCATGTGTCCCGAGTGCGACGGCCTCGGCCGGACGGTACGGCCCGACTGGGACCGCATCCTGGATCCGGACCGCTCCCTCGCGGACGGGGCGGTCCGCTTCCCGCCGTTCGCCGCGGGCACCTGGCAGGGCCAGGCGTACACGAACAGCGCCGACCTGGACCCGGACAAGCCGGTGGGGCGATTCACCGCCGCCGAGCGCGCGTTCCTGATGCGCGGGCGGCCCGGCAGCAAGGTCACCGTCAACGGCAGCGGCGGCACCTGGACCACCGACTACGAGGGGCTCGCCGACCGTTTCGAGCGGCTGTACCTGAAGCGGGACCTGTCGGCCATGAGCCAGAAGACCCGCGACCTGGTCCGGGAGTTCCTGGTGGAGGGCACCTGCCCGGTCTGTCATGGAGCGCGGCTCAACGCGGCGGCGCTCGCCACCCGGATCGGCGGCCGGAGCATCGCCGACTGCACACGGATGCAGGTCACGGACCTGATCGCCGTGCTGAAGGAGATCGACGACCCGGTGGCCGGGCCCATCGCGGGAGCGGCCGTGGCCGCGCTGGAGCGCGTCGAGGCGATCGGTCTGGGCTACCTCAGCCTCGACCGGGAGACGGCGACCCTCAGCGGCGGGGAGGGGCAGCGGCTGAAGACGGTGCGGCACCTCGGCTCCAGCCTGAGCGGGATGACGTACATCTTCGACGAGCCGAGTGTCGGCCTGCACCCGCGCGACGTGGGCCGTCTCGGCGATCTGCTGCTGCGGCTGCGCGACAAGGGCAACACCGTGCTGGTCGTCGAGCACGACCCGGACGTCATCGCGCTGGCCGACCACGTCGTCGACATGGGGCCCGGGGCCGGCGCCGAGGGCGGCCGCGTCGTGTTCGAGGGCACGCCGGGCGAACTGGCCGCGTCGGACACGCTCACCGGGCGCTGTCTGCGCCGCCGTACGGCGGTCAAGGAACAGGTGCGTCAGGCCGACGGCGAGCTGTGGGTCAAGGGCGCCGGCCGGCACAACCTGCGCGACGTGACCGTGCGGTTCCCGGCCGGGGTGCTCACGGCCGTGACCGGGGTGGCGGGGTCGGGGAAGAGCACCCTGGTCGGGGAGTTCACCGCCGCGCACCCCGACGCCGTGGTCGTCGACCAGTCGTCGATCGGGATCTCCGGCCGGTCCACCCCGGCGACCTATCTGGGCATCATGGACACCGTACGGAAGGTCTTCGCCCGCGAGACGGGAGCCGAGGCGGGCTTCTTCAGCTTCAACTCCAGCGGCGCCTGCGGCACCTGCGAGGGCCGGGGCATCATCTACACCGACCTCGCCTTCATGGACCCGGTGACGACGACCTGCCACGACTGCGAAGGGCGGCGCTTCAAGGAGGAGGTGCTGCGGCTGACCGTGCGGGGCAGCTCCATCGCCGACGTCCTGGAGATGACGGCCGAGCAGGCGCTCGGCTTCTTCGACGACCCGGGCGTACGGCGCCGGCTGCGTGCCCTGCGGGACGTCGGACTGACGTATCTGACGCTCGGCCAGCCCCTGTCCACGCTCTCCGGCGGCGAACGGCAGCGCATCAAGCTGGCAACCCGGCTGCACCGGACGGGCGCGGTCTACGTGCTCGACGAGCCGACGACCGGGCTGCACATGGCGGACGTGGAGGGGCTCGTCGCCCTGCTGGACCGGCTGGTCGACACGGGCAACACGGTCGTCGTCGTGGAGCACAACCTGGATGTGATCGCCCGGGCCGACTGGGTGATCGACCTCGGCCCGGACGGCGGCAGGGACGGCGGCGAGATCGTCTTCGAGGGGACGCCGCGACAGCTCCTGGACGCGCGGGGTTCGTTCACCGGGGAGCACCTGCGGCGGGCGGTGGCGGCATCGGCCGTCACCGCGCCGGTGTGAGCTCCCCGGTGAGCGGGACGCCCGGGAGCGCCGTGTTGCTGACGACGGCGAGGCGCGGGCCGCCCGGGCCGTGCTGCCACTGCCCGCCGACCAGCGGCAGCAGGGCGATGTTGGGGGTGGGGCCGCGGGTGAAGTCGAGGGTGCCGGCGATGGTGTCGAGGGTCGTGCCGGCGAGGGCCTGCGCGACGGACGCCCGGTCGGTGGGGTCGGCCGCGACGGTGAGGGCGTGGTGGGCGGTCTCCACCAGGGCGTGGGCGAGGCCGAGGGGCTGGAGCCAGGCGGCGCCGGTGTCCTGCCGGTAGGCGTGGGCGAGTTCGGCGCAGGTGGTGCCGTCCAGGCTGGAGCGGTAGGGGTGGCCGGGGCTCCAGTAGACGAGGGTGGCCACGCGCGCGTCGGCGAGTTCGCCGTGGACGTCGGGGGCGGGGGTGGTGTGGGTGTGCGGGTAGGTCAGCCAGCGCGAGCAGGTGATCAGCCGCGGACGCAGCCCCGCCTCCCGGGCCTGGCGGTGGAAGAGGGCGAGGTCGGTGGCGGTGGCGGCGCTGGTGACGAGGCCGGCACCGTGCTCGCGCAGGCGCCCGACCTGTACGGCGAAGCCGTCGGCCGGTTCCCGGTAGGCGCCGAGGTCGACCAGGGTGTGCCCGCGTGCGGACGTCACCGGGGCGAAGCCGTACCGGTCGTGGCGCAGCAACTGCCCTTGCAGGTCGTCGTTCCACAGGCACCCGACGGCGGCTGAGCCGTCGACGCGTTCCCACAGGTCGGCGAAGACGGCGGCGATGTCGTCCAGTCCCCACGCGAAGTGGTACGTCCACCGGAAGCGGTGCCCCGGCTCGGCACCACGCGCGTCGACGTACGCCTGCCACGGGAACGTGGTCGACACACAGGGGACCCCGGCCTCTTCGCAGGCATCGGTGACGGCGGGCAGGACCCGCGTCCCGGCCATGGTGAGCACGAGGTTCGCCCCGTCGGTGCCGGCCAGGTCCCGTACGGCCTGCCGGGCCGCGCCGGGATCCGAGCGGCTGTCGCGCACGGCGACGGTCACGTCGTGGCGGCGACCGCCGTTGCGGATGTGCTCGAGCCGTGGTGCCAGGGCGCGCAGCACATACGACAGCGGCGAACCGAGAGGGGCCAGTCGACCCGTCAGTGGCGCTACCACGCCCACGCACAATGAAGGTGACGACATCGAGGCCCCTCTCTTCACTGAACCGGTGCGGCCGTCAGTGGCCGGAGCGGTCCTTGGTCACGCAGGTGGTCCTGCTGAACACCGCCACCGTCTCGTTGCCGCAGTTGTTGCTGTGGCCGGAGGCGTTCCGGGCGAAGAGCAGGTTGGACAGGACACCGCCGCTCGGGCCCGCCTGGTCCCCGCCGCCCTTGCCGCCGCCCTTGCCGCCGCCCTTGCGGTCGTCCTTGGTGACACAGGTGCGCTCCTTGAACAGCGCCACCTTGCCCGTGCCGCAGAGGTTGGCGTGGCCGGAGGAGTTCCTGCCGGAGAGGTTGGACAGCACACCGCCCGCCCCCGCGTCGCCGTCCCCGGCATGGGCCGTGGCCATGCCGGCGGGAACGGCCATCAGCATTCCCACGATCGAGGCCACAACCGTGATACGTCGCGTGCCGTACATCTCTGTCGGTTTCCTTCCGCTGGATCGGTCCCGGCCGGTTCGGCCGTGGTCATTGCGCCTAACGACGCCTCGGAAGATCGGCATGGGCCGCGACCAGGTGAATCACCTGCGCGAAGGTTGATCAGGTAGTCCGCCGGGATGCCGGGTGCGGGGGCGTTGACGCGTCGAGGCGCGGTCCGCGCTGCCGACMGATGGGGTGGTCGGCGCTCCGCCGGCCGATCACGCGTGCGGGCCCGCGAGACCGGGGTGTGGGGGTGCCGCGGGGCCGCCCGGGAGGGGCGACATGGCCGACAGCACGGTTCCGGTGGCGGTGGCGGTGGCGGTGGCCGAGCATCCGGACGACGGGGCACGGCCGCCGGACAGCCGGCGAAGGCGCGGCTACAGGTCCGGTGGGTGGTGAGCATGGCCCGCGCCGAGGCGGCGCTCAGGTCCGAGGTCGGCCTCGTCGCCGCGGTGGTCGCCTGGGACCTTCCGGGCCGGGCCGGGGGGCCGACGGTGAACCGGGCCGGGATCGCTCGCCCGTACGGCCCACAGGGGCGCCACTCGGGTGCCGACCGGACCCTGCGCGGCCCGGGCCGACAGCAAACCGGCCCGGGATCGCCGCTCACC
>NZ_NGFN01000356.1 GCF_002148965.1 Streptomyces swartbergensis
TATCCGAACGTGTCCGGACCAGCCCCTGGCGCCCTGACGGCCCCATGGAATGATGATCAGCGGCAAGGTGAGGGCGGAACGACGAGGAAGCCGGTGTGAGCGACGATCCCCTGGACGGAGCGGCGACCGGTCCGGCACCCTGCCGCATCGTCGTGTGCCGCGACTGCTGTTGCGGCAGCGGCAAGGTGACCGGGGTCGATCACGCGGCCCAGACCGAGCGGCTGCGTGCGGCGGGGCCGGTGCGGATCTCCGCGTGTCTCGACGTCTGCGACCAGGCCAACGTCATCGTCGTCCAGCCGTCCGCCGAAGGCCGGGCCGCCGGGGCCCGGCCGGTGTGGCTCGGGCTGGTCAACGACCCGGCCGCGACCGAGGACGTCGTCTCCTGGGTGCGGGAGGGGGGCCCGGGGGTCGCCCCTCTTCCCGAGATCCTCGACCTGTACGTGTTCAGCCCCCTCGGGAGGCGGCGTCCGGACGGGGCATGACCGGTCCGGCACGCGGGCACGGGGAGCCGGGGTGTTCACGCTGCGGGAGCCGGGCGGGCGGCCAGGGACCGGGCGGGGCGGTGTACCCGAGCACAGGCCTGCTGGTCAGCGCCCAGTAGAGTGCGCCTCTGTTGCCCCCTAACCCCGAGGTACCGCGCAGTGACCCCCGCAGCTCCCGCACCGACCGCCGCCGTGACCGTCGTCGGGCTCGGGGCCGACGGCTGGGCGGGACTGCCCGACGCGTCCCGCGCCGCACTGCGCGAGGCCGAGGTCCTGATCGGCGGACCCCGCCAGCTGGATCTGCTGCCCCCGGAGTGCACCGGGCAGCGCGTCGCCTGGCCCTCCCCGCTGCGCCCCGCCGTCCCCGGCCTGCTCGCCGCGCACGCCGGGCGCCGGATCGCCGTACTGGCCAGCGGGGACCCCATGTTCTACGGCATCGGCCGCGCCCTCGCCGAGGAGACCGCCGCCCTGCGCGTCCTGCCGCACCCCTCCTCGGTCTCCTACGCCGCCGCCCGGCTCGGCTGGCCGCTGGAGGACGTGGAGGTCGTCACGCTCGTCGGCCGGCCCGCCGCCCGCCTGTCCGCAGCCCTGCACCACGGCCGGCGGCTCCTCGTCCTCAGCGCCGACGCCACCACCCCCGGCGAGGTCGCCGCCCTGCTGCGGGACCGGGGCTTCGGGCCCAGCCGGATGCGCGTCCTCGAACAGCTCGGCGGCGAGAAGGAACGCACGACCGACGAGGCCACCGCCGACGACTGGCCCGCGGTACAGCAGCCCGGTGATCCGCTGAACATCGTCGCCGTGGAGTGCCGCCGCGCCCCGGACGCCCTGCGGCTCGGCGCCGTGCCCGGGCTCCCCGACGAGGCGTACGAGCACGACGGGCAGCTCACCAAGCGGCACATCCGCGCCGCCACGCTCGGCGTCCTCGCCCCCGCCCCCGGCGAACTGCTGTGGGACATCGGCGGCGGCTCCGGCTCGATCGCCGTCGAGTGGATGCGCACCCACCCCTCGTGCCGCGCGGTCACCGTGGAGCGGGACCCGGCGCGCGCCGAGCGGATCACCCGCAACGCCGACCGGCTCGGCGTGCCCGGACTGCGCGTCGTCACCGGCGCCGCGCCCGCCGTCCTCACCGAACTCCCGCCCCCCGACGCCGTGTTCGTCGGTGGCGGTCTCACCGCGCCCGGCCTCCTCGACGCGTGCTGGGAGGCGCTGCCCGGCGGTGGGCGGCTGGTCGCCAACACCGTGACGCTGGAGTCCGAGGCGCTGCTCGCCGACGCCCACCGGCGTCACGGCGGCGAACTGGTGCGGCTCGCCGTGGCACACGCCGTGCCGGTGGGCGGCTTCACCGGGTGGCGGCAGGCGATGCCGGTGACCCAGTGGGCCGTACGGAAGACCCTCGACACCTCTTCAGGACCTTCTTCAGGAGCAGTCAGATGACCGTGTACTTCATCGGTGCCGGCCCCGGCGCCGCCGACCTGATCACGGTGCGCGGCGCCCGCACGCTCGCCGCCTGCCGGGTCTGTCTGTACGCGGGCAGCCTGGTCCCGCGCGAACTGCTCGCCGAATGCCCGCCGGACGCCCGGCTGGTGGACACCGCGCAGCTCGACCTGGACCAGATCACCGCCGAGTTGCTGCGCGCCCACGAGGAGGGGCACGACGTGGCCCGGCTGCACTCCGGGGACCCCGCCGTGTTCAGCGCGGTCGCCGAGCAGATGCGCCGGCTGGACGCGGCCGGGGTGCCGTACGAGGTCGTCCCCGGCGTTCCCGCCTTCGCCGCCGCGGCCGCTGCCCTGAAGCGGGAACTGACCGTACCGACCGTCGGCCAGACCGTGATCCTCACCCGCGTCGCCAACCGGGCCACCGCCATGCCCGAGGGAGAGGACCTGGCCACCCTCGGCCGCAGCGGCGCGCTGATCGTGCTGCACCTGGCCGCCAAGTACGTGGACCGGGTGGTCGGGGAACTCCTCCCGCACTACGGCGCCGACTGCCCCGCCGCGGTCGTCGCCTACGCCTCCCGCCCGGACGAACTGATCATCCGCGGCACCCTCGACGAGATCGCGGGGAAGACGAAGGAGGCCGGTGTGCTGCGCACGGCCGTCATCATGGTGGGGCGGACACTCGGGGCGGAACAGTTCCGGGACAGCCACCTGTACTCGCCGGAGCGGGAACGCCACGTGTGCTGACGGCGGTGAACGTGTACGGCCCCCGCCGTCAGGCCGGCGCGCTGCGCCCGACCACCGTCCCCGCCCGGTCGATGCAGATCACGTCGACCACGACCGGCGCCCCGCGCAGCACGGCCAGGGCCTCGTCGCGGGCGGTCGCGGCGACCAGGTCGCCGAGCGGCACCCCGGCGGCCAGGCACGACTGGAGCGCGGCCAGCCCGGTGTTGGCGTCCGCCACCTCCGCGGCCAGCGCCTCGTCCGCGCCGCCGCGCCGGGCCAGCTCGGCGAGGAAGCCCTTGTCGACCTGGGAACGGGCCGAGTGCAGGTCGAGGTGCCCGGCGGCGAGCTTGGAGAGCTTGGCGAAGCCGCCGCAGATCGTCAGGCGGTCGACGGGGTGGCGGCGGATGTACTTCAGCACGGCTCCCGCGAAGTCGCCCATGTCGAGCAGGGCGTCCTCGGGCAGCCCGTACTCGGCCACGACCGTCTTCTCCGACGTCGACCCGGTGCACCCGGCGACATGCGTACGTCCCGCCGCCCGCGCGACGTCCACGCCCCGCCGGATGGAGTCGATCCACGCCGAGCAGGAGTACGGGACGACGATGCCGGTCGTGCCCAGGATGGACAGGCCGCCCAGGATGCCGAGCCGGGGGTTCCAGGTGGAGCGGGCGATCTCCTCGCCGTGGTCGACGGACACGGTGATCTCGACGTCGCCCGGGCCGCCGTGCCGGGCGGCGACCTCGGCGACGTGCTCGCGCATCATCTGGCGGGGGACCGGGTTGACGGCCGGTTCGCCGACGGGCAGGGGCAGGCCGGGGCGGGTGACGGTGCCGACCCCGGGGCCCGCCTTGAACACGACCCCGGACCCGGCGGGCAGCGGCCGTACCGTGACCCGGACCAGCGCGCCGTGCGTGACGTCCGGGTCGTCTCCGGCGTCCTTCACGACCCCCGCCATCGCGTGCCCGTCGCCCAGCTCCTCGACGGCCAGCGCGAACGACGGCGTCTGCCCCTTCGGCAGGGTGATCGTCACGGGGTCGGGAAACTCGCCGGTCAGCAGAGCGGTGTACGCCGCCGTCGTGGCCGCCGTCGCACAGGCTCCTGTGGTCCAGCCGGGCCGCAGGCCGGTGCGTTCCAGTTGGGCCCTGCGGCCGCCCTTCACTTCGCTGCTCATGAACGGACCTGGACTTCCATGCGCGTACTGATTCTCGGCGGCACCACGGAGGCCCGCCGTCTTGCCGAACTGCTCCACGACACGCCCGGTTTGACCCTGACCAGCTCCCTCGCCGGGCGGGTGGCCAGCCCCCGCCTGCCTCCGGGCGAGGTCCGGATCGGCGGCTTCGGCGGAGCGGAGGGGCTGACCGCGTGGCTGCGCGAGCACCGGGTGGACGTGCTCATCGACGCCACCCACCCTTTCGCCGGGACGATCAGTTTCCACGCGGCGCGGGCCGCCGCCACCGCCCATGTTCCCCTGCTCGCCCTGCGGCGCCCCGGGTGGGTCCCCGTCGCGGGCGACGACTGGCACGACGCCGGTTCCCTGGAGGACGCCGCCAGGCTGCTGCCCACGCTCGGCCGGCGCGTGTTCCTCACGACCGGGCGCATGGGCCTGGCCGCGTTCGCCGCGCTGGACGACCTGTGGTTCCTCGTCCGGTCCGTGGACGCGCCCGAGGCCCCGCACCCGGCCCGCATGGAGGTGCTGCTCGACCGCGGCCCCTTCACGCTCGACGGCGAGCGCGAACTGCTGCGCCGGCACCGCATCGACGTCGTGGTGACCAAGGACAGCGGGGGAGCGGCCACCGCCCCGAAGCTGACGGCCGCCCGTGAGGCCGGACTGCCGGTCCTCGTCGTCCGCCGCCCCCCGGCCCCCGAGGGCGTCCCGGTCGTGCCCGGGCCGGAGGAGGCGGTTCGGTGGGTCGGGGAGTGGCTCCAGGGGCGCGGGTTGCCGGCCGGCGGCTGAGCTCCGTCCTGGCCTGGAGGCGGGCCGGTCCGGCCGGGGTTGCTCGGTGCGTGGCCTCTCCTCGTGCCGGGTCCGTGCACGGGCCTGTGCTGCGTGTCTCCGGGTGGATGGACGCCGGTCCGGTGGGTCGGGGAGTTGTTCCGCGAGCGCGGCTTCTCGGCCACCGGCTGAGCTCCGTCCTGGCCCGGAGGGGGGCCGACCCGGCCGGCGCTGCCCGGCTTCTCCTCGCACCGCGGAGTCGTGCCACAAGCGCGGCTTCCCGGCCACCAGCTGAAAACCGGCCTGACCGGGCGGCGGGCCGGCCCGGCCGCGCCTGCTCGGTGCTCTCCGGGTTTCCAAACAGGCGACGAGCCCGCCGCCGCGCCCCCTCACCCCTCCGGATAGCGCCGCGGAGTCCACACGATCTCCTCGCCGTCCCCGCGCCGTACGGCCCGGGTCTGGGAGGAGCCGACCAGCAGGATCGTGCGCATGTCGACCTCGGCCGGGTCCAGGTCGGCCAGCCGTACGATCCGGACGCGTTCGCCGGTGCCGCCCACGTCCCGCGCCACCACGACCGGGGTGTCCGGCGCCCGGTGTTCCAGCAGCAGCTCGCGTGCCTTGCCCACCTGCCAGGTGCGGCTGCGCGAGCCGGGGTTGTACAGGGCGAGCACCAGGTCCGCCGAGGCCGCCGCGTGCAGCCGTTCGGCGATGACCTCCCAGGGCTTGAGCCGGTCGGAGAGCGAGATGGTGGCGTAGTCGTGGCCGAGCGGGGCGCCCGCGCGGGCCGCTGCCGCGTTGGCGGCGGTCACGCCCGGCAGCACCCGCACCGGGACGTCCGCGTACTCCTCCTGGGACGCGGCCTCCAGCACGGCCGTCGCCATGGCGAAGACGCCCGGGTCGCCCCCGGAGACGACCGCGACCCGCCGCCCGCGCCGGGCGAGGTCGAGGGCGAACTCGGCGCGCTCCGACTCGACCCGGTTGTCCGAGCCGTGCCGGACCTGCCCGGGCCGCCGCGGCACCCGGTCGAGGTAGGTCGTGTAGCCGACCAGGTCGTCGGCGGCGGCCAGCGCACCCCGGGTCTCGGGCGTCAGCCACAGCGGACCGGCCGGCCCGGTCCCGACCACGACGACCTCGCCCCGCTCCCGGGTCTCAGGCCGCTCGGTGTCCACCTGGCTCGGCAGCACGGCCACCGAGAAGTACGGCACCGACTCCGCGTCCACGTCGGCCAGTTCGGCGAGCCGCTCCCCGTCCATGGTGGCCCGCTCGACATACCGGGCGTCGCCCAGCCGCCCCGAAGCCTCCAGCGCGCCGCGCACCTTGGTGAAGGTCCGCCCCAGCTTCATCACCACGGCCGCGTCGGTCGAGGCGAGCCGTGCGGTCAGCTCCTCCTCGGGCAGGGTGCCCGGCAGGATGGTCAGCACCTCCTCGCCCTCGGCGAGCGGAGTTCCCAGCCGGGCGGCGGCGGCGGACACCGACGTGACGCCGGGGATCACCTCGGTGTCGTAGCGGTCGGCGAGCCGCTTGTGCATGTGCATGTAGGACCCGTAGAAGAGCGGATCGCCCTCGGCGAGGACCGCGACCGTCCGCCCCGCGTCCAGGTGTTCGGCGAGCCGGGCCGACGCCTCGGCGTAGAACTCCTCGATCGCGCCCTTGTAGCCGCCGGGATGGTCGGTGGTCTCGGTCGTGACCGGGTAGACCAGCCGCTCCTCGATGTGGTCGGCGCGGATGTGCTTCGCCGCGATCGAGCGGGCGATGGACCGGCCGTGCCGGGCGCTGTGGTACGCGATCACGTCGGCCTCGGCGATGACTTCGACGGCCCGTACGGTCATCAGGGACGGGTCCCCGGGGCCGAGCCCGACCCCGTACAGCCGCCCCGCCGTGGACTGCTTGCCGCTCACTCTTCCTCACTCGCGATCGCGTTGAGCGCGGCGGCGGCGATGGCGCTGCCCCCGCGACGGCCGCGCACCACCAGATGCTCAAGACCGGACGGATGCGCGGCCAGGGCGTCCTTGGACTCGGCGGCCCCGACGAAGCCGACCGGCACACCGATCACGGCGGCCGGGCGCGGAGCCCCCTCCTCGATCATCTCCAGCAGCCGGAACAGCGCGGTCGGCGCGTTGCCGACGGCCACCACCGAGCCCTCCAGCCGGTCCCGCCACAGCTCCATCGCGGCGGCGCTGCGCGTGGTGCCCAGCTTCGCGGCCAGTTCCGGCACGGACGGGTCGGAGAGCGTGCAGAGCACGTCGTTGCCGGCGGGCAGCCGCTTGCGCGTCACCCCGCTGGCCACCATCTGCACGTCCGTGAAGATGGGCGCGCCCGCGCGCAGGGCGGCACGGGCGCGGGCCACCACGGCCGGCGTGTAGGCCAGGTCCCGTACGAGGTCGACCATCCCGCAGGCGTGGATCATCCGGACCGCGACCTGGCTGACGTCGGCGGGCAGGGCCGCGAGGTCCGCCTCCGCGCGGATGGTGGCGAAGGACTGGCGGTAGATGGCCGCGCCGTCCTTCTCGTAGTCGTACGTGGTCACGGTGGTCTTCTCGCTGCTCTCGGTCGTCGTAGGGGTGGTCATGAGGTGATCTCCGCCAGGGCGGCGGCGAGTCGGGCGGGGTCGTTCATCGAGGTGGTCCGGGGCTCCTCGCCGTGTACGGCGGTGGAGAGCCGGTAGCCGCCTCCCGGAGCGGCGACCACGTCGACGCGGTCGCCCCGGGGGTGCCCGCAGCGGCGTTCGCAGCCGGACCAGTACAGGGGCAGGCCGTGCGGGTCGACCGCGCCGAGGGTTGCGGCAGCGTCGGTCCGTACGTCCGCCTGCGACTTGGCGCACCCGGGCCTGCCGACGCAGGCGCCGACGCGCAGCCAGGGGGAGCCGGGGTCGGTGACGAGGCCGGCGGCGGCGAGGCGGGCGAGGGACACGTCGGCGTGGGTCCCCGGTGTGGGAAGAACCACACCGCGCCACGGCGTCAGACGCAGCTCACCGGCCGCGACATGCGTCAGTTCCCGCCATTGGCGCGCCGAGAGCCGTCCCAGGGGGATGTGCACGCAGAGGCCGTCACCGGCCACCCCAGGGGGCGGGCCGTCCGTGCGGCCGGTCTCCCGGCCCCGCCGCTCGTGGCGGATGCCCTCAGCGGTCAGACGCCGACCGACCGCAGCGAGCAACTCCCCCTCAGGGAGGGCGAGTTCATCCACGCGCCAGACCTGCGCCCCGCTCGCCCGCGCCGCCTCCAGGAAGGTCTCCGCGGCCAACAGCGCGGCCCGCGCCGCCTCCTCGGCGGAGACGTGCAGCGCCTCTCCGGACCCTCCGAGGCCGAGTCGCGCACCGCCGTCCACCGTCGCCCGTACCGTCACATCGGCATCCAGACCGGCCACGTCCCCGCGTCCGTCGTCGAGCGCGAACAGGAAACGCCCCGACAGGGCCTGGGCCGCCTCGCTCGCGCACAGCGCCGCGTCGAGGGCCGTCAGCCAGGGCCGTACGTCCAGCGCGCCCCGCCCGTCGAGGCCGGACAGCGGGGAGGCCACGATGTTGCGCACCCGCTCGTGCCCGCGCGAGGGCAGCAGCCCGGCGGCGTCCAGCAGCCCGGCCAACTCCCCGGCGCAGCCGCCGTCCAGACCCCGCAGCTGCACGTTGCCGCGCGAGGTCAGATGCAACTCCCCGTCGCCCAGCCGCTCCGCCGCGTCGGCGAGCGCCTCCGCCTGCCGCACGGTCAGGACCCCGCCGGGGACCCGGACACGGGCCAGCGCGCCGTCGTCCGCCGCGTGCAGCCGCAGTGTCCCCGGGCAGGCGTCACCGCGGCCCCGGGAGACCGCTGTGGCCTGGGGCGATGAACGGAGGGCAGGCGTGGACATGGCGGCGAGCATACCTACCATCACACCCGGTGTATGCCCCGCCCTTTTCCCCCGCCCCTTACTATGCTCCTCGGTGGATCATCCGGTCCGCCGACGCCACGACGGCGACAGGGGAGGAAGCCCGGTGCGAGTCCGGCGCGGTCCCGCCACTGTAAGCCCGGCCCTCACCGGTCGGGCGAGCCAGGAACTCCCGCCGTCCCACCACCCGCCCGGGGCGCGGACACCCCGAGGAAGGCCAGCCGCCGCATGCTGCACTCAGCCGGGGAACGACTCCGGAACCCCCGCATCCTGCTCCTGTCGACCTCCGACACCGACCTGCTCAGCGCCCGCGCGGCCGCCGGCCCGGTCCCCTACCGCTTCGCCAACCCCTCCCGCCTCGACCTCGACGACC
>NZ_NGFN01000357.1 GCF_002148965.1 Streptomyces swartbergensis
CACCAGCGACCGGACCGGGCCGTCCGCACACAACACCGCGTCGGCCAGCTCGAACAGAGCGTCCGCACGTCTGGTCWGGCAGGAGTAGAACTCACCCCGGAAGCGTGACAGTTCCGCGAACGGATCCTGTCGGACAGCGTGATGCAGCAGACTCATCCCCACGGCCTTCGTGCTGAGCGTGTGTGTTCCTTGGTCGGAGCACATGCTCAGCCGAAGGCCGCCTGCAGGTACGGCAGTTACCAGACCGGGTGATCAAGTACGAGAAGCCGTTCGACGTCCGAGGTTAAAGATCAAGTTAGCCAGAATCCCCAAAAGCGCCCGCAAGACGTGCCGAGCAGGCGCCGGATCCGGTGCCTACGGTGGCGAAACGCGCAATCGGGCTTCGGTCCCATCCTTGATCCGTGACCCGGCGGGCGCTCGATCTCCGGATGCGGCGGGCGCCAAGGGTTGCGACCGTAGGAGTGAAGGAGGCAGGTCCGAACGGGCGAGGACGGAGGGGGTCCGTCATGCTCAGGCCACATCCTTCGCTCCTGCGGGAACTCGTCGAGCGCTGCGAGACGCTCAGGCGGCACTTGGCATCCACTGGCAGTGAGAAGACCAGACGCCAGTTCGAGGACGCGTCGTACACACTGTGCGTGGTCACCGGCACCCGCCAGTTGGAAACAGCGCTGTGCGTGGCCCGCCAGCAGCTGGCCGACGCGATGCGGCGCGAGCCGCCTCTCCGTCGCTGAGCGTGCCCGGGCCCCCGACGGCTCCCGTTCCCGACCGCCGCATCGGCGGCAGTGCCGACGCGCAACGCCCGGCGAGCGGTCACTGGGCTGCCACGTCGAAGGCGCCCACGTGCATGTCGTCCGGCGTCAGAACGAGAACAACGCGTGGTCGAAGTCGAAGAAGTCGTGGGTGATGCCCGTTGACTTCCTGGTCGTGCAGGCATTCGACCAGTACGTGGCCTGACGGTGCGGAGTCTGCTGTCGTCGGTTACCGAAGTGGCTGGCCAGCAGGGCGTCGCCGGGGCTCTACAGGGCGACAGCGAGGTGGTTTTGAACGCCGCGGCCCGGGACCGGGTCGCGGCGCTGTGCCGTGTGCCGCAGGTGGGCTTACAAGCAAGCGCAACAGCTACGCCACAGCAGGCAGGGCCCTGCCCGGACCGCCCCCCTTCCGGGCTCCAGCGCCGTCGTCACTCGGCGTTCTGCTCCCGGTCGGCGGTCACCCGGCGCAGGAGTGGCCGGCTGGCGCCGATCGCGGTGAACATGACCAGGGCTCCGACGGCCGTACAGACGGCGAGTTCGATGGCGCCGGAGGTATTGAAGGAGGCGCCCACCAGTTTGTTGAGCTGGTAGGCGCCGTAAACACCTGCAGCGATGGTGCCGCCTGCCAGGACGACGAGCGGGATGGCCGTCTCCCGGGTCCTGGCTCTGTCCAGGACCTTCAGGGGTGTACCGGCCAGACGCAGCAGGCCGTAGATACGGCGGCGGTCAAGGACGCTCGCGGCGGCGGTCAAACCGGCGGAGGAAGCGGCAACGAAAAAGCTGAGACCCAGAGTAGCGGTGCTCACGGAGGTGATGCGGTCCACGACCACGACGTCCTGGGCGGACAGGTAGTCCTGGGTGAGGGGGTAGACGCCGTGTGCCGCGGGAGCGAGCGCAGTGACGGTGGCATCGAGCCGTTCCGGACCGCCCGGGACTTCGGCGATCACACCCGGGGTGCCGGACAGCAGGCTGTCGGAGTTTTCGCCGCTCACAGAGACGCGCGCGGTCACACCTGCCTGCCGCAAGAGGGCGCGGGCCGTCTCGGCGGTGTGCCGGGCACTCGTGGTGTCAGCCGTCGCGATCGCGACCTGGTCCTCGTGGCCGCTGGTGTCGAAGGCAGTTGCGCCGACGGAGAAGAAGCCGGCGACGAACCCGGCCAGGACCAGCCCGCTGACGGTGCGCCAGGCGCCGCGTGGATCGTCGCTGAGACGGCGGGCGGCGAGCAGTGTCGCGGGACGGCGGGCGAGGCGTCCGGCGATACGTCCGAGCCGGTCCACGACCCAGGGCCCGAACATCCAGTAGGCGCCGTAGAAAACCATCAACAAGGCCACCAGTTGGCGAGTGGTCAGACTGTCGCCGGCCTGCGTTGTGACGAGGATCCAGCAAAGGGCAGCAGCGAACAGTACGAGGCGGATCATCCGGGTGCGGCGGGGGGKGGCCTGCTGGGCCACTCCCAGGGGGGAACTCGCCACTTGGCGGAGCATCGAGATCGCACTGACGGTGAGGAGAGCTGTCACTGTGGCCACGACGGCCAGGAGCCAGGGCAGGCCGACCCACAGATCGCCGGCGTACCAGCCGCCGATGCCGTACGGCACCTGCGCCAAGGCGGGCACGAGGGCCCCGTAGGCGAGTGCCCCGGTCAGCGCTCCGGCCGCGCCGACGGCCGTCGCCTCGACCGCGGTCATGGCGATGATCTGCGAAGGCGTGGCGCCGGCGAGGCGCAGGGCGGCCAGCCTCTGCTCGCGCTGGGCGGCGCCGAGGCGGCCCGCCGCCGACACCAGCACCAGCACGGGAACCACCAGCAGTACCGCGCCCAGCAGTACCGTCCGTTGGTCGCTTGAGGTCAGCTGACTCGGTCGGCTCCCTGTGAAGCCGGCCACCGTGGCACGTTCGGTCAGGCCTGTGTCGAATATGTCCCCGTCTTCGGCGGTCTTCGACACGGTGGGGTCGGTCGGCGCCCTTCCGATCACCGCGACCAGTTCGTCGGGAGAGGCAAGGCCGGCGGCGCCGATCGTTCCGTAGGAGGCCGGCATCGGGAAGCGGGCGGCGAGTTGGCCGCCCGGGAGCCGGTGGACCAGTTCCGCCAGAGCTGGGGAGAGGTATACCTCGCCCTTCTTCGGAAAGCCACGCAGACCGGGCGGAGCCGGGGTGGGACTGCGGCCGGGCAGCTGAGCGAGGTTGACGACGGTCAGTGGCTGGTGACGTACGAATGTCGTGGTCATCGCCTGGACGGCCGTCGCCTGCCCGGCCGGTGCGGCGTGCGGGTCGCGCCAGGCGGTGCGTTCGGCCCGGCTGCCCGAGCCGAAGGCGGCGGCAAGCATGATCAGCAGTACGAGTGCGCCGACGGCGGCGGTTGCGGCCGCGATCAACTGGCTCTGCAGGCCGCGGCGGCCGGAGCGATGGGCCAAGTGCCAGGTGAGTGGGAGTACAGGGGATCGCATGAGGCGTGTCTCCGAGAGTGCGTATGTGGTCACGCAGTCGTGAACTGCTCGTAGCTGTGGACGCGTCCGTCGCGGACCTGGAGGATCCGGGCGCAGTGCGCGGCGATGTCGGGATCGTGCGTGACCATGACCAGGGCGGCACCGGACTCACGAGTGGCGAAGGTCAGCAGTTGTACGACCTCGGTGCTGGTCGTCTGGTCGAGGGCGCCCGTGGGCTCGTCGGCGAAGACCACCTCCGGTTCGACGACGAGGGCCCGGGCGATGGCGACGCGCTGTGCCTGCCCGCCGGAGAGCTGGCCCGGGCGGCGCTTTTCCAGTCCTTCCAGGCCCAGCGGGGCGAACCAGCGGCGGGCCCGCCTGACGGCCTCCCTGCGCGGGGCGCCCTCCAACATCAAGGGCAGGGCGACGTTCTCCTCGGCCGGCAGCTCCGGCAGCAGCTGACCCGACTGGAAAACGAACCCGAACCTTGACCGGCGAAGTGCACTGAGGCGGTTCTCGCCGAGGTCGTCGATGCGCCCCAGACCTCCGGGCGGGGGGACTGCCCTCTCGTCGCGTTCGCCGCGGAGCAGCACCTGGCCCTCGTCGGGGCGGACAATGCCGGCCAGGACGTGCAGCAGGGTGGACTTGCCGGATCCGGAGGGGCCCATGATGGCCAGCGAGTCGCGCTCGCCGACGGCGATGTCCACGCCGACCAGGGCGTGGGTGGTTCCGAATGTCTTGACGAGGCCGTGTCCGGCCAGGATAGTGTTCATGATCGATTTCCTCCTTGCGGTGTCAGCGGTCGAATTTCCAGGTGACCTTCGGCTCGGAGGCTTTGCCCTCGACCTTGACCACGTGGACCGGGATGGAGATGCGCGTGCCGTCGGCCTCGGCCGTGCAGGTCTCCGAGGCGCCGGCCACCGCCTTGAGGTGCCTGGGGCACGACACGTCGTGAACATCCCGTCCGAGCCAGGGCAGCGGGTGGTACCAGCCCTCGATGCGGGACTGCAGGATGGTGCGGTGGACGGCCAGATGGCCGTCCACCTTCACGTAGAGGGCGCGGGCCACGGGGTTGACGGTGGTGTGCTGGACGTCCTTGCCCGCGAAAACGTAGGTGACGCCACCGCCGACGGCGGCAACGGCCACCGCGGCGACGAGGGCACCAGTGATGAACCGGCTGTGCTGCATCGTGCACTCCTGAAGAACAAGCTGGGGAACGAGGGTGGCGAAGCGGCTCCAGCTTCGCCCGCACGACTGCCCGGGCGCCTCGGCCGAGCGGCCAATGTCTCGCGGCCGGCGCGTGCCGCCCTCAGCCGTTCGGCCGATCACGGCGCCGAGGGGCCGGGCCTACCGCGATGTCCATGAGAACCGTTTCCGCCCGAGGCGTCGTCGCGGGCGCTCTGATCATGGCGACGGCCTTGGACATCAAGTCCACGCTGATGGTCGGCTTCCCTGTGTGGCCGACCATCGTGGTGCTGATGGTCGGGCTCACGGCCGTACTGTGGCCGGCCGCGCGCCGGCCGACGTGGCTCACCGTGCAGGTGCGCACCGTTGTCCCCGTTACGCGGCAAGCGCATCGGCGTGCGCATCGCCCGCAAGGGCATCGAGTCCAATGAACGGCTGGGCCGTCGCCGTTGGGTGATCGAGCGCACGATCTCCTGGCTGTCCGGCTACCGCAGACTCAGCCCCCGCTACGAACGCCATCCACGCAACTACCTGGCCTTTCTCGGCCTCGCCGCGGCCCTGTGCTGCTACAAACGACTGCTCCGCCTCACCACGTAGGACACCGTCTTATCCCTCTGCCTGGCCTTCACCAGGGCGGCGAGCGGGGAGCGCCGGCCTTTCCCGACGCTGCGCAGCTGCTCCCAGTCGACCTCGGGGTGCGTCTCGGGCAGCGCGTCGACGGACGCCGTAGTGAAGATCGGGACGTCGACCGCCCCGGCCCGTGAGGTGCCGTACCGAACCTCGCGCCACTCGGTGGGCTTGATCCATCCCAGGGTGCGCATGTTCTCGAACTCGACTCGCCTCACCCGGAGTCGTTCGGCGGCCTGGTCGGGACCGAGCGGGGTGTAGGCGGCGACCAGGTCGGCCAGGTCCTCGCGCTGGCAGACGGCATCGACCTGGTCGGGGTTGATGAGCGAGCCGTCCGGGTTGCCGGATTTCGGTGGCGCTGGTCACCATGCGTTGATGACCGGTGCGTCGGGTTCGTGCTGCTGCCAGGCCTCGTTGAGGCGCGTGAGCCGGTCCGCGGCGGCGATGCCGTGCAGGGACGCGACCTTGCCGTCGCTGATTTCGAACGCCACGGCGCCCACGACCCGGTCCTCGATCACGGCGAGGACGGCCGGGGAACCGTTGACCAGCGCGATGTGGATCGCGGGGGAGCCGCCGGCCATCCGCCGCTTCGCCGGCGTCGGCTTGAAGCCGGCCCGCACGTAGCTGGCGACGCGCTCGCGCGTCTTGTACCGCAGCAGCCGCCTGGCCAGTCCGGCGCCGTCCGAGACAGCGGTCGCGTCGGCGGTGAGCAGCGCCACCAGCCGTTCGGTGCGCCCCGACGTTGCCGCGGCGAGGAACTCCTCGACGATCCGGCGCGCGGACGCGGGGTCCACCTCGTCGCCGCCGCGGCGCTCGGCGGTGACCCGGCGTCGGGCTCGGTGGACATGCTGCTGGCTCGCGGACTCGGTGATGTCGAGGATCCCGGCGATCTCGGCGTGGGCGTAGAAGAAGGCCTCGCGCAGGACGTAAGCGGCCCGCTCGACCGGTGAGAGGCGCTCCATGAGGATCAGTACGGCCAAGGACACCGATTCGCGCTGCTCGAAGGTATCGGCAGGGCCGAGCATCGGGTCGCCCTCGAGGAGCGGCTCGGGCAGCCAGTCTCCGGCAGCGCGCTCATGACGCGTCTGCGCCGAGCGGAGCCGGTCGAGGCAGAGATTTGTGACGACCTTGGTCAGCCACGCCTCCGGTACCTCGATACGTTCCCGGTCCGCGGCCTGCCAGCGCAGGAACGTGTCCTGCACGGCGTCCTCGGCGTCGGCCGCCGAGCCGAGCAGACGGTACGCGAGCGAGGCCAGCCGGCCCCGGCTGGCCTCGAACCGATCGATGGCTGCGCTGTCCATGCGCAAGAGCCTATGCGGCGACCCTCACACCGGACCGGTCGGGCGCGGTGGCCAGGCGGCGCTTGCGCTTCGGCATGCCGAAGGTCGGGTGGGCGATGCTCCACCCCGCCCCCCTGAGCACGCCCGACTTGAGCCGCGCGGCGGTCCGGCCGCCCAGATACCAGGACCTCGACCGGACGTCCCCGTCCACCATCTGGAAGATCGCGTCCCGCTTCCCGAGGCTGATGTGGTTGCCGTAGTACTTCAGCCCGGTGGTGGGGACCTTGCTGCCCGTCAGGCGCGCGATGATCGCGGCGGTCGCCTGCATGTTGGTGTAGCCGGCCGAGCCGCAGGACATCGGCAGCGGCCGACCGTTGTCGCCGATCGCGTAGGCGCAGTCACCGGCGGCGTAGACGTCCGGGTGCGAGACCGAGCGCATGGTGCGGTCGACGACGATCTGGCCGGTCTCGGCGACCTCCAGGCCGGCGGCGGCAGCGATGGGGTACACGGCGAACCCGGCCGACCACACGGTCACGTCGGCCGGGACGGACATACCGTCGGCCGCGATCGCCCGTGTCGGCTCCACGGCTTCGATGCTGGTGTGCTCGTGCACGGTGATGCCGAGCCGGTCGAAGGCCTGGCGCAGGTGCTGACGAGCCTTCGGAGAGAGCCACGCGCCCAGCTCGCCCCGGGCGGCGAGTGCGACCGAGAGGTCGGGCCGGGACTCGGCGAACTGCGTGGCGGTCTCGATGCCGGTCAGCCCCTCACCGACGACCAGCACGGTGCCGCCCTCACCCAGGCCGGCCAAGCGCTCGCGCAGACGCAGCGCCGAGGACCGGCCGGTCACATCGAAGGCGTACTCGGCCGCGCCGGGGACACCATGGTGGGCGACGGAGCTGCCGAGCGCGTAGAGAAGCGTGTCGTACGCGAGCTCGCCGTCGCCGTCCTCGCCGGTCACGGCGACGGTCCTGCGCTCGGGGTCGACGCCGGTGACGCGCGCCAGACGAAGCCGCACCCCGGTGCCCGCGAATATGTCGGCGAGCTTGCGGACCGCAAAGTCCTGGCCACTCGCGAGCTGGTGGAGCCGCATTCGCTCGACGAAGTCGGGCACGGCGTTGACGACGGTGATCTCAGTATCGGCGGGGGAGAGCCGGCGGGCCAGGTTTCCGGCGGCGAAGGCCCCGGCATATCCGGCGCCGAGGACGACGATGCGGTGCTTCATGGCGTTGCTCCTGTCTCGTTCGCGTGCCCCCTGAACGAGACAGCGCCCCGATTGCTGACAGAAGCCGAATGTGACGCCGGTCACTGAACTGAGACGAGCGGCTGAGCCTCCGACAGGCGCCGGAAGCCGACACCCGGACAGCAACAACCGGAGAGGAAGTTCAGGGGCATGACGAAGGCCCGGACGCCTGGCCCGGGCCTTCGCTCTCTGTAGTCAGGGCGCTGGGAGTCACATGTGACGCGCGCCTTCTACGTCCAGCGCATGCCGATGGCGGAGAGCTGCTCCACCCGCGCTGGCGAGAGCGTCGCGGCCCTGCTTCGCTGGTTCCCGATCCATGCCCCGAGCCGGAACTCCCGTTCCTCCTGATCCTCGCCGACGATCCGCTCGACGTGCTTCCTCGGTACGCGGAGGTGTCCTTCGCGCTCGTAGAACTGGCGGGCGGCGGCGTAGTTGAGGGCCCATTTGTCGGCCTGCGAGGTGCGCGGCTTGGGTTTCTCGTTCTGGGTGGCGGGTTGGATGCCGAGGATGTGCTCCAGCATCCACTGCTGCACCCCGGTGAGCTTGTCGAAGCCGAGCCGCTGCGCCCGGACCCACCGTCCGAGGTCCTCGCCCTGGTGCACGACCACGCCCGGCTCCATCGGCAGCGCGCCGCCCTCCTCCAGGTGCAGCCGGGTCAGGTGGAAAGCTCGCTGCCATTCCAGGGGCCAGGCCGGGCACCAGGAGGGGTCGATCTCCTCGAGCTGTTCGCGTCGTTCCTCCGACAGGGCGCCGGCTGCCGATTCCACCGGCAGGCCCTCGGCACGCCGCTGCTCGATCTGGGCACCCTTCCGCGCCGCGGCCCTGGCGTTCTTGAGAAAGATGCCCACGCGGTAGCCCTGGTAGGTGGCGTTCAGTGGGGCCAGGAGGTGGCCCGTCTCGGCTGCCCATCCGCGCGCCGCTGCGAGTCCCTCTTCCCAGGCGACGTCGTAGTGGGACCAGATCATGCCGAGTTTCTCCAGCTGTGCGATGCGGTGTCGTCGCCCAGTTTTTCTGAGGTGTTGTTGCGGTTGCAAGCTGGGATTTCTCAGTTTTTCTGGGTGGTCTTTGTGGTGGTTGGGGTGCGCAGAGCGTGGGGCTGAGAGAGGTATTGGCTCTCTGGCCTGCGTGTATGTGGCGTGTGCAGGTTGATCGAGCGCAGTGCAGTTTCTCTGGGTCACTACTTGRGGCGCTGTGTGGTGGGGCGTCAGGTGTCAGTCGATCGGGCGGTAGAGGTAGCCGATGGCCGCAATCCGGCCCGGGTCGGCGGGGGCTGCTGTGGTGTTGGGCTAGAA
>NZ_NGFN01000358.1 GCF_002148965.1 Streptomyces swartbergensis
GCGCCCTCCTGCCCCTCGTCAAGCCGGCGACCTGGATCGTGCAGGCGGCCTTCCTGCTGGCCGTGCAGGCGGGCGTGGGTGCCGCGGCCCGCAGGGTGCCGCTGGCGCGCCCGCTGACGGTGGCGGCACAGGCAGTGGTCACGGTGCTGCTGCTGACGTTCGTGTTCGCCCGTGAGCAGGCCCTCGCCGGGCTGGTGCCCGGGCCTGACGCCCTCGACCGCTTCGCGCTCCTGCTCCGGCAGGGCGGGGACGACATCGCGCGGTACGCCATCCCGGCTCCCCTGGAGTCCGACGGCATCCGGCTGATGCTCATCGGCGGTGTCCTGATCATCGGGCTGCTGGTGGACACCCTCGCGGTGACCTTCCGCAGTGCCGCCCCGGCCGGTCTGCCACTGCTCGCGCTGTACTCGGTGGCCGCGGGGCTGTCCGACGGGGGCACGGACTGGCTGTGGTTCCTGGTCGCGGCGGCGGGCTATCTGATGCTGCTCCTGGCCGAGGGCCGGGACCGGCTCTCCCAGTGGGGCCGGGTCTTCGGCGGGGCCCCGCGCATGGCCGGAGGAGAGCCGAGCGGCGCGATCGCCCCGGTCCGCACGGGCCGGCGGATCGGCGTGGTGGCGCTGGGCATCGCCCTGGTGGTGCCGCTCGGACTGCCCGCGATGAACGGGGGGCTGCTGGACTCCGTGGGCGCGGGCGCGGGCGGCGGCACGGGCGGCGGCGGCACGATCTCCGCCGTGAACCCGCTGGTGTCGCTGCGCGACAATCTGAACGTGGACGAGGACCGGCAGGTCCTCTCCGTGAAGACGAAGATGGCCGACGTCTCGGACCTCTATCTGCGGATCGTGTCCCTGGACGAGTTCGACGGCACGACCTGGAAACCGGCCCGGCGCTCCATCACCGCCGTCCCCGAGGGCACCTTCCCGACCCCGATCGGGCTCGGCTCCGACGTCAAACGCACGGAGGTCGACAGCACGATCACGGCGGCCGGCTGGTACGGCCAGGACTGGCTGCCCATGCCGTACCCGCCGAGCGGCGTCACCATCCGGGGCAACTGGCGTTACGAGCCCCTGGGCATGACGCTGGTCGGCGACCACGGCCAGAACACACAAGGACTGACGTACCAGGTCAGGAGCCTGGACGTGCAGCCGACGGCGGAGCAGCTGGCCTCGGCGGCGCCCCCGCCGGCGGCCATCAAGCGCGACTTCACCAAACTGCCCGACTCGCTGCCCTCGGTGGTGGCCCGCACCGCCCGCCAGGTCACCGCGGGCGCCGCCAACCCCTACGACCAGGCGGTCAAGCTCCAGGACTGGTTCGCCGTGACCGGCGGCTTCGAGTACGACACCAAGGTGCAGGTCGGCAGCGGCTCGGAGGGGATCGCCCGGTTCCTGCAGGACAAGCAGGGCTTCTGCGTGCACTTCTCCTTCGCGATGGCGGCGATGGCCCGCTCCCTGGGCATACCGGCCCGGGTCGCGGTGGGCTTCGCGCCCGGTTCCCCGCAGGCGGACGGCACGGTGTCGGTGGGGCTGCGCGACGCGCACGCCTGGCCCGAGCTGTACTTCGAGGGCGTGGGCTGGACCCGCTTCGAGCCGACTCCGAACCGCGGCTCGATGCCGCCGTACACGCTGCCGGAGAGCCCCGGCAGCTCGGTGCCGGACGTGGCGCGCCCGTCCCAGACGTCATCGGCCGCGCCGTCCCCGACGCCCTCGGCGAGCGAGAGCTGCACCCCGGAGCAGAGGAGGCTGGACGGCGGGTGCGCGAGCGAGTCCCCGCAGGCGGTGCTGCCCACGGGCGACGACGGGCCGAAGTGGTACGCCATCCTGGCCTGGGTCCTCGCGGGCCTCGCCGTCCTGGCGCTTCCACTGGCACCGATGCTGTGGCGCCTGCGGACCCGGGCGGTCCGGCTGGGGGCGCACGGCCGCGGTGAGGCGGACGCGGTGCCGCACACACTGGCCGTCTGGCAGGAGCTGACCGACACGGCCTGGGACTTCGGCATCGCGCCGGACGAGTCACAGACTCCGCGCAAGGCGGCCGCCCGTATCGTCCGGCTGGGCTCCCTCGACGCGACGGCCGCGGCCTCGGTGCACCGGGTGGCGAACGCGGTGGAGCAGGTCCTGTACGCACCGCGGCCCCGCCCGACGGCGGGCCTCACGGACGACGTCCGCCGTGCGGCGGCGGGCCTGAGCGCCGGGGTCGGCCGTGGCACCAGACTCCGTGCGGTGCTGGCCCCACGCTCCACCGTGCGCGTGCTGTGGGCGGCGTCGGCCTGGTGGTCGGGCGTGCGGGAACGTGCCCTGGCGCTGCGGCCGACGTGGCGGAAGGCATCGGGGCAGCAGGGCTGACGGGCGGGGGTGGCTCCGGCCGGTCGGGGGTTTGTGCGCCCGGCCGGCCTCGCTGTGTCTGCCCGGGGTTGGTCGGTGAGGCGTCCGGCTTCCCGTCGCCCCCCGGCTAGCGCGCGCCGGACCGGGCGGGGGGCGGCCCCTCGGAGAGGTCCATCCCTCGGGAGCCAGTCGCCCCGGGAGCCAGTCGGGCTTCGTACGCACGCGCACGCGTCAGGGGGTGACCACCCAGTCGGTGGTCACCCCCTGACTCATGTCTTCAGGTGTCCTGGAGATCTACGCTCCGGACTAATGGCCGCCCTGCTCGTCGCGGCGCTTCTGCCAGCGCTGCTCGATGCGGTCCATCATGGAGCGTCGTTGCCGGCCCTGACGGCGGGCGGCCGGCTGTCCGCCGGCCCCGGCCGCCTGTTCGCCCGGCTTGGGGGCCTTGCGCCAGCCGGTCACGGCGAGCACCGCGCAGCCCAGCATGACGAGGAAGCCCACGACGCTGAGCCAGACCTGTTTGGCGACCATACCGGCCATGAGGAGCGCAATACCTACGAGGAAGCCCGCGACCGCCTGGTAGACCCGTCGCCGGGTGTACGTACGCAGCCCGCTTCCCTCGAGCGCCGTCGCGAACTTGGGATCTTCGGCGTACAGCGCTCGCTCCATCTGCTCGAGCATGCGCTGCTCGTGCTCCGAGAGCGGCACGGAGTCCTCCTCATCGTGCAGTCGCCGGGGCGACCCGGGGGGTCTCTTCAGGATAGGCAGGGAATCGCCCCCGTGAAACCCGCCCCTCTGCGCCAATTGGCCAACCGGAACACGCCATGAGCATCCCGGCTCGCTGAGGCCTACATTCCCCGGCGGCCGACCCGTCATGCCGGAACGGTCTCCCTCGATCATACGGCGCCAAGCCCCCATTCGGGGGGCCTGTGGCGTACTCCATGCACCGCCCACGCGCTGATCAGCGGCGGTACCTCATGAAGCTGCTCATGCCTCGCTTGACCCGTCGGTCTCGCTTACCTCATCAGTCCCAGCGGTCTCACCCAGCACATGAAGCTGGGTTGCCACCGAGTGGAAGGCGGGAAGCTCGGCGGCGGCCTCCTCCAGCTTCAGCAGCGCCTCCAGGGCGCCGGGCTCGGTGTCGACGAGGACGCCGGGCACGAGGTCGGCGAAGACCCGCACGCCGTGCACGGCGCCGACGCGCAGGCCCGCGCCCTCGACCAGTCCGGTGAGCTGGTCGGCGGTGAAGCGGCGCGGGACGGGGTCACCCGTGCCCCATCGCCCGTTCGGGTCGTCGAGCGCCTGCCGGGCCTCCTTGAAGTGCCCGGCGAGGGCGCGGGCCAGCACGGCACCCCCGAGACCGGCGGCGAGCAGGCTGAGGACGCCCTCGGAGCGCAGGGCCGCCACCGCGTTGCGGACGCCCTCGGCCGGGTCGTCCACGTACTCCAGGACACCGTGGCACAGCACCACGTCGTAGCCACCGCGCTCGGCCACGTCGAAAAGGCCGTGGGCGTCGCCCTGCACGCCCTTCACCCGGTCGGCGACTCCTGCCTCGGCGGCGCGGCGCTCCAGGGCGAACAGCGCGTTGGGGCTGGGGTCGACGACGGTGACCCGGTGACCGAGCCGGGCGACGGGCACCGCGAAGTTGCCGCTGCCACCCCCGGTGTCGAGGACGTCCAGCGACTCCCGACCCGTGGCCTTGACCCGGCGATCCAGGGCGTCCTGGAGGACCTCCCAGACCACGGCGGTACGGAGTGAGGCGCGGGGGCGCATCGGGTCCGACACGGCAGTTGACTCCTCGGCGCGGCACCGCCTCTTGCACGGCGGAGCGAACGGGGTGTCTTCCCCGGTCCCGGCGACGGGGAGGGAAGACTTCAGGCGTCCCCCACCCTATTGCCTCCGGCCGGGCAGCCGGATGGCCCGGTCCTCACCCGGGCACGCGTCGGCACGACCGGCGGACTCGCGCCGCCGGTGCCGGCTCAGCCCGCGTCCGGCATGTCCCGCCCCTCCCCCGGTCCTTCCGGGTGGTCCTGGTCCGGGCGGGGCTGCGGGAGGACCGGCTGGAGGACCAGCATGCGCTCGACGAGGCGGAGGAACATCGCCACGTCCCGTATCAGGTCGTCGGCGTCCCGGCTGCTGGCCGCGTCCTGGATGCCCGCCTCGGCCCGGGCGCGGCGCCGGGCGCCGGCGGCGAACAGCGCACTCCACTCGGACAGTTCGGGCGCGATCTCGGGGAGCACTTCCCAGGCGCTCCTGATCTTGGCCCGGGCTCGGGGCGAGGTCTCCGGCCGCCCTCGGGCGGCGAGCACGGCGGCGGCCGTGCGCAGGGCGGCGAGATGGGCGGTCGCGTAGCGCTCGTTCGGAGTTTCCAGGACGGCGGCCTCGTCGAGGCCGGCGCGGGCCTGGGCGAGCAGGTCGAGGGCGGCGGGCGGGGCGGAGGCCCGGCGGAGCACGGGGTGGACATCGCTCGCCGGACCGGTCAGTGAGGGGGCAGGGCCGGTGGCGCGGCGCCGGCGGGCGGCTGCTGCGTGGTAGCTGGCCATGACGAACCTCCTGTCGTCTGTGTGACGGCATGTCCGTTACGGAGTGCCGTATGTGACCCATCGTGAGGTATGGCACTGACAATCCGATCTGACCTGCGGTTTTGCCTCGCTCGTAGGTTCGGAGTAGTTTTTGCACTGACCAGTCAGTTCAAAAACTTCAGTTCTCAATCGAAGGAGACTCGTGGGGGAACGAGTGGGAGGGGCGCGGGTCGCCGCCGAGGGCCTTGGGGTCAAAGGGCCGCGCGGGTGGGCGTTCCGCGGCATCTCCGTCGACGCCGAGCCGGGGTCACTC
Organism: Streptomyces swartbergensis; assembly: GCF_002148965.1. Classification (GTDB taxonomy): domain Bacteria; phylum Actinomycetota; class Actinomycetes; order Streptomycetales; family Streptomycetaceae; genus Streptomyces; species Streptomyces swartbergensis. The sequence continues at coordinate 5,151 of NZ_NGFN01000358.1, forward strand.
GTCGCGGTCGAGGGCCCGTCCGGGTCCGGCCGTACGTGCCTGCTGCTCGCGCTGACGGGGCGGATGAAGATCGCGGAGGGCACCGCCACCGTCGGCGGGGCCCGGCTCCCCAAGCAGTTGTCGGCCGTGCGCCGCGTCAGCGCCCTGGCCCATGTACCCGGGGTCACCGACCTCGACCCGGCCCTGACCGTCGGCGAGCACCTGCGGGAACGGGCGCTGCTCCAGCGGCGGTTCGGCGACTCCCTGCGCGGGCTGCTGCGGCCCCGCGGCGAGCGGGCGGCCGAGGCCGGGCGCCGCGTCGGCGCGGCACTGGCCGCCGCCGGTCTCGACCTGGAGGCGCTGCCCAAGGGCCCCCGTACCGCCGTACGCGATCTGGAGCGTCTGGAGGCGCTGCGGCTGTCGGTCGCTCTCGCGCTCGTCGCCCGGCCGCTGCTGCTCGGGGTCGACGACACCGACCTCAAGCTCTCGGACGGCGAGCGGGACGAGGTCTGGTCCCTGCTCAGGTCCCTCGCCGACGCCGGGACCACGGTCGTGGCGGTGTGCAGTGAGGCCCCAGAGGGTGCCGTCCGGGTGTCCACCCAGGAGAAGCAGGACGACAGCGACGATCACCGGGCCGACGAGGACGACAAGGCCGACCAGGCCGACCAGGCCGACCAGGGAGAGGAGAAGGCCGATGCGCTCGCCGAGACTGGCCGCGCTTGAGCTCCGCCGCTTCGGCCGGGGCAAGCTGCCGCGCGCCGCGCTGGTCGCGCTGCTGGTGCTGCCGCTGCTGTACGGCGCGCTGTACCTGTGGTCGTTCTGGGACCCGTACGGCCGTCTGGACCGTATCCCCGTGGCGCTCGTGAACGACGACAAGGGGGCGACCGCCGACGGGAAGAAGATCACGGCGGGTGACGACATCACGAAGGGCCTGCACGACAGCAAGACCTTCGACTGGCAGGAGGTGAGTGCAGCCGAGGCCCGCAGGGGTGTCGAGGACGGCACGTACTACCTGTCGCTCACCATGCCCGCCGACTTCAGCGAGCGGATCGCCTCCAGTTCCGGGAACTCCCCGGAGACCGGCGCCCTCCAGGTGCGCACCAACGACGCGAACAACTACATCGTCGGGCAGATCTCCCGGACGGTGTTCAGCGAGGTGCGGCAGGCCGCGTCCACGAAGACGTCGCGGTCCTTCCTGGACAAGATCTTCGTCTCGTTCTCCGACATTCACGGCAAGACCGTGAAGGCGGCGAAGGGGGCCGACGAGCTCAAGGGCGGCATCGGGAAGGCCGAGAAGGGCTCCAAGGACCTCGCCGACGGCCTGAAGGACGCCAAGGACGGCAGCGGGAAGCTGTCCAAGGGCCTGAAGAAGCTCCACACGGGTGCGGGCGACCTCGCGGACGGCTCGAAGCGGGTCGCGGAAGGCACGCAGAAGCTCGCCGACAGCGTCAACACGACCGCCGGCAAGGTGGGCCCGTTCCTGAAGGGCAACGAGAAGACCATCGGCGACACGGCCCGGCTCGTCGCCGACTCCTCCGGTGTGATCCGCAAGCACCTGGACACCCTGGCGAAGACGGCCCCGACCGCCGCCAAGGGCGCCCGCACGGCCTCGGACACGCTGAACGGCGTCTACGCCAGGCGCTGCGACGACCCCGTCCTGCCCGACGCCGCCTGTGCCGACCTGAAGAAGGCCAAGGACGCGGCCGCCGACGTCGCCGTCATCGCCGACGACGTCAACACGCTGATCGCGGACCAGAACGGCGACCTGACGAAGCTCGACAAGAACCTCGCCACCCTCCAGAAGCAGTCCCAGGCCCTGGCCGAGCGCGCGCCGCACCTCTCCGAGGACCTCGACGACGCCGTCAAGAAGATCAACAAGCTGAACGACGGGGCGGCCGAGGTCGCCGCTGGCGCGAAGAAGCTGCACAAGGGGCTCGGCACGGCCAAGACCGGCGCCGTCGACTTGGACAAGGGCGTCGGTGATCTGAAGACGGGCGCGGACGACCTCAACGGCGGCTTGTTCAAGCTCGTCGACGGCTCCGGCAAGCTCGCCGGCGGGCTGCACGACGGCGCGGAGCGGATCCCCGACTACGACAAGCGGGACCGCGACCAGCGCACCGAGGTCATGGCCGACCCCGTGCGGCTCGCCTCCCAGGACCTGCACAAGGCGCCCAACTACGGCACCGGGTTCGCCCCGTACTTCATCCCGCTGTCGCTGTGGGTGGGCGCGATGGTGGCCTACATGCTGATCACGCCGATGAATCGGCGCGCGCTCGCCGCGGGCGCCTCGGCATGGCGGATCGCGCTGGCCGGCTGGCTGCCGGTGGTGGCGATCGGGGTGCTCCAGACGGTGGCCCTGATGTCGGTGCTGCACTGGGCGGTCGGCCTGGAGATGGTGCGGGCGGCCGGGACGGTGGGCTTCCTGTTCCTGGTGACCGCGTGCTTCGCGGCGATCGTGCAGTGGCTGAACGCGCGCTTCGGGGCGGCGGGCCGGATCCTCGTCCTCGCCCTGCTGATGCTCCAGCTGACCTCTGCGGGCGGCACGTACCCCGTGCAGACCAGCCCCGGCTTCTTCAACGCGCTCCACCCCTTCCTGCCGATGAGCTACGTCGTCGAGGCCCTGCGCAGGCTCATCACGGGCGGTGGTCTGGAACCGGTGTGGCACGCGTGCGTGGTGCTGACGGCGTTCACCGCGGGCGCCCTCGCGCTGACCGCCGTGGCGGCCCGCCGCCGCCAGGTGTGGACGCTGGACCGGCTGCACCCGGAGCTGAGCCTGTGAGTGCTTCGGTGACACCCCCTGTGAGCCCTACGGTGACACCCCCTGTCAGCCCTTCGGTGACATCACCCGGAAAGGTTCCTGTGACAATCAGGGCCATGGAAAGCAGCAGTGCCGCGTCGGGCGGCAGCACGCGCCGCGAGGCCACCCGGCAGAAGCTCTACGAGGCGGCCGTCACACTCATCGCCGAGCAGGGTTTCTCCGCCACGACCGTGGACGAGATCGCCGAGCGTGCCGGAGTCGCGAAGGGCACGGTCTACTACAACTTCGCGAGCAAGTCCGTCCTCTTCGAGGAACTGCTGCGGCACGGGGTCGGCCTCCTCACCGCCTCCCTGCGGGAAGCGGCCGAGCGGACCGCCCGCGAGGGCGGCACCAAGGTCGACGCCCTGGACGCGATGATCCGCGCGGGACTGGTCTTCATCGACCGCTACCCGGCCTTCACGCAGTTGTACGTGGCCGAGCTGTGGCGCACGAACCGGGCCTGGCAGTCCACGCTGATGGTGGTCCGGCAGCAGGCCGTAGCGGTCGTGGAGGACGTGCTGCGCGAGGGCGTGGCGGGCGGCGAGTTCAGCGACGAGATCGACGTCCCGCTGACGGCGGCCGCGCTGGTCGGCATGGTCCTGGTGGCCGCGCTGGACTGGAAGTCCTTCCAGCCTGAGCGCTCCCTGGACGACGTCCACGCGGCCCTGTCCCGGCTGCTCCAGGGGCGGGTGAGCGGCTGCCGCTGAGGGAACGTCCTGCGCGGCTGCCGCTGAGGCCACACCCCGAGCGGCTTCCGCCGAAGGCAGCCCCGGCGCAGATGCGAAAGCGCCGGTCCGCTGTGGCCGCGTCCCCCGCGGGCCACCTCGAACCGGCGCCTTCCCTTCTCCCCCGTTTTC
>NZ_NGFN01000359.1 GCF_002148965.1 Streptomyces swartbergensis
CCCTGGCCCCTGGCCCCTGGCCCCTGGCAACCTTACGGCTCCCTCCGGGGACCGAGGAATGCCGCACCCCGCCCGACTGACGTTCCGCAGGGAGAGATCACCATGCACATCACCTTGGGCAACACTCCTGACGACACCCTGGCCGCCTTCACCGCACGGGCGGCCGCCGATCCCGGCGTCGCCGGGCTGGTGCTCAGCGGCTCCCGAGTCCACGAGGGCATGCCGACGGTCCACTCCGACTACGACCTGCACGTCATCCTGAGGGACCAACATGCCTCACCCATCGCCGAGTTGGACTGGTTCCGCTCCGCCCACCTGGACCTCGTGGTCATCCCGCTGGCGGAGTTCCGCACGCGCGGCATGCCCGGCCGCCCGGACAGCTTCGCGCGCTACTCCTACGTCCACGCCGAGGTGCTGCTCGACCGGCTCGACGGGACCATCGCCCGGATCCTCGACGAGAAACGGACGCTGGGCGCCACCGAGGCCCGGGCCGCCGTCGACGGCTGGCTCGACGCGTACGTCAACCAGACCTACCGCTCCCTGAAGAGCTACCGCGACGGCCGCCCCGCCATGGGCCACCTGGACGCCGCCGAGTCCGTCCCCCACGCCCTGGAGGTGCTCTTCGCCCTGCACCGCCGCGTCCGGCCCTACAACAAGTACCTCCAGTGGGAGCTGGAGCGCAGCCCGCTGGGCGACCGGCGGTGGGACGCGGACCGGCTCCTGCCCGTGCTGCGCCGCCTGCTCGCGGACGGCGACCCTTACACGCAGCGCGCGCTCTTCACCGACATCGAGGAGACGGCACGGCGAGCCGGCCACGACCCGGTCCTCGACTCCTGGGGGACGGATCTGGAGCTGCTGCGCCACCCATGAGTCCGGCGGGCCCGGTGCCGGACCTCAGCGCCGGGCCAGCGCCAGCACACTCAGACCGAACATCAGGACACCGAGGGGGAGATGCACCGACGGGACGTGCGCGATGCCGACTACGACCTGGACCGAGGCGAGTACGAGGAAACCTGACGCGTGCCAGACGGGCCGGGGCGAGCCGCCGCCCGGCTTCCACGCCAGTACCGCCGCGAGCAGATACAGCATCGACGCCGCGTACATCACACGGGCTCCGGCACTGTGCAGCGTCTCTCCGTAGGACGAGGTCAGCAGCAGTCCGGCGGAGACCGCCTGAAGGAAGATGGTCAGGGTCTGCAGGGCGATCGCGATCCGCAGGAACGAGGAGCCGCGCTGTGCGTTCGCCGTCGCCCTTACCTGAGTGGCCATGTCACAGTCCCCTTGTCCGCCCTCGGGCAGTAGATCGATAAGGTCTCACCAGCTCGACGACGCGGGCCTGCGAAAGGTAAGGCGAGGGGGCGGCCGGAGCATGGGGACTGTCGGGAACAGCACAGACGAGACAGCCGGTGAGCGACGCCAACTGATCAATGTCGCTTACCGGTTGCTCGGTTCGGTGACCGAGGCAGAGGACGCCGTGCAGGATGCCTACGCCCGCTGGTACGGGCTGCCACGAAGCCGGCGAGAGGAGATCCTGTCCCCCGCCGCCTGGCTGACGACGGTGACCGGCCGCATCTGCCTGGACCTGCTCGGCTCGGCGCGAGCCCGCCGTGAACGCTATGTCGGCGCGTGGCTGCCCGAGCCGCTGCCCGACCGTACCGAGTTCGACCACGTCGGCGGCGCCGGGCCCACCGGCCCTGAGGACCCCGCCGACCAGATCGTCCTGGACGAGTCGGTGTCCATGGCCTTCCTCGTCGTCCTGGAGTCGATGACGCCTGCCGAGCGGGTGGCGTTCGTCCTGCATGACGTCTTCCGGTATCCGTTCGCCGAGATCGCCGCCGTTCTCGGCCGGACTCCCGCGGCCTGCAAGCAGCTGGCGTCCTCCGCCCGGCGGCGGGTGAGCGTCGCGCGCGCTCCGGTGACGGACACCGGCCGGGCCGACGTGGTGCGGCACGTCAAAGAGGCATGGGAGAGCAAGGACATCGCAGCCCTCGTCGGTCTCCTCGACCCGGCCGCCGTGATGACCGCCGACGGCGGCGGCATGGTCGGCACCGTCCTGCGCCCGGTCGAGGGCGGCGCGCGCATCGCCCAGTACATGGTCGCCATCGCCGACAAGGCTCCGGGGCTCGAACTCGTGGAGCGGTCGGTCAACGGTGTGCCGGGCCTGGTGGCCCAGCGGGCCGGCGTCGTCATGACCGTGGCGTCGTTCGACGTCTCCGACGGGCGCGTCACCCGGATCTGGGCGGTGCGCAACCCGGAGAAGCTGCGGCCGTGGGCGTGGTCGTAGCCCCGGTCCGCCGTTTCATCTCCCACTGTTTCCCCCGTGTCCCTTGCGCATCACCCGAGTTGGCGTCGAACCTGAGCATCGTTCATGTCCCTCTCTGCCTCCCCCGACCGGAGACACCCCCACCATGAGACGACTCCTCGGCGCCCTCGCCGCTGCCGCCCTGACCCTCACCGGACTGACCGCGACCTCCGCGACGCCCGCCGCCGCCGCGGACTCCGGCTCCTTCAACGTACTGACGTACAACATCGCGGGCCTCCCCCTCGGGCTCGGCGACAGCGACCCCGAGACCAACACCCCGCTGATCGGGCAGCGGCTGGGGCCGTACGACATCGTGAACGTGCAGGAGGACTTCAACTACCACGCCTCGCTGTACGCCAACGACAAGCACCCCCACCGCACGGCGACCAGTGGTGGCGCGGCCTTCGGTGACGGGCTCAACACCCTCTCGGACCACCCCTTCGAGGACTTCCAGCGGGTGAAGTGGAACAACTGCACCGGGACCAACTGCCTGACGCCCAAGGGCTTTTCACTGGCGCGGGTGAGGCTCGCGGAGGGCGCCTTCGTCGACGTGTACAACGTCCACACCAACGCGGACTCGGACGACGCGGCCCTCGCCGCCCGCCGGGCCAACGTCGAGCAGCTCTCCGACTTCATCCAGGCCAACTCGGCGGGCAACGCGGTGATCGTCATGGGCGACACCAACACGCGGTACACGCGCACCGGCGACAACATCCGCACCCTGCTGTCCGAGAACGGCCTGACGGACGCGTGGGTGAAGCTGGTGAAGGGCGGTACGCCCCCGGCCCAGGGCGGCGACGCGCTGGTCTGTGACGCGGCGGCGCCGACGGACGACTGCGAGGTCGTGGACAAGGTCCTCTACCGGGGCAGCAAGCTGCTGTCGCTCACCGCGACCCGCTACGCCAACGACTGGAAAGCCTTCCTCCGCGCGGACGGCAAGCACCTCTCCGACCACTTCCCGCACGCGGTCGACTTCTCCTACACGCTCAACTCCTCCCTGCGGGCGAGCGACTTCTTCGGCGGCCCCCACGGCACGGCCTTCAACGACGCGGACGACCTGCCGGCGAACCCCGCTCCCCGCACCCTCACCCTGCGCGGCGGCACCCGGCTGGACGCGGTGTCCCTGACCCACGACGGCGGTACGGCCCTGACCCACGGCAGCACGGGCGGCACGGCGACCTCGCTGACGCTGGCCCCGGGCGAGCACCTGACCTCGGTGAAGCTGACGCAGGGCCAGAAGGACGGCCGTACCCGGATCTTCTCGGCGGCCTTCACGACGGACCGCAACCGCACCCTGTCCGCCGGCGCCGCCGCGTCCGACGCGAAGACCTTCACGGCCCCCTCCGGCTGGCAGATCGTGGGCTTCACGGGCCGCGCGGGCGGGGAGATCGACAAGCTGGGGGTGATCTACGCACCGATCCGCTGAGCCCGTACTACGCTCTTCCCTCATGCCCAGAGCCGGCCTCACCCCCGACCGCCTCGTCGCCGCCGCGGCCGACCTCGCCGACGAGGCCGGCCTGGAGCACGTCACCCTCTCCGCCCTGGCCCGCCGCTTCGGGGTGAAGGACGCGAGTCTGTACACCCACGTCCGGAACCTGAAGGACCTGCGCACGCGGATGGCCCTCCTCGCGGGCGGCGAGATGATCGACCGGATCGCCGCGGCGGTCGAAGGGCGGGAGGCCGGCCGGGACACGCTCGGTGCCTTCGCCGGCGCCTACCGGGCCTACGCCCTGGAACACCCCGGCCGGTACGCGGCGACACAGATCCCGATCGACCAGGACCTGGTCGCGGACTCCCCCGCGATGCGCCGCACGGCCGACGTCACCTACGGCATGCTCCGCGCCTACGGCCTGGAGGAACCCGACCTCACCGACGCCGTACGCCTGCTGCGCAGCACCTTCCACGGCTACTGCGCCCTGGAGTCCACCGGCGCGTTCGGGGCGCCCCGTGACGTACAGGCGTCCTGGGACAGGGCGATCGACGCCCTGCACGTACTGCTTCGGAACTGGCCCCGCGAACAGAGGACGACCGATGCGTGACACAGCGGACTCCATAGCGCGGACCTACGCCCTCGGCACCGGGCCCTGGACCATGACACCGGTCACCCGGGGCGCACTGGGCCAGATCTGGAAGCTCACCGGAAACGGGTCCTCGTGGGCCGTGAAGGAGCTCCTCTTCGGCTGCGACGAGGCCCAGGTCCGCCGCGAGGCCGCGCTCCGGGACTCGGCTGCGGACCTGGGCATCGCCTCGCCCCGTCTCCACCCCGACCGCCGGGGCGCGCACGTCTCCCGCCTCGGCTCCCCGGCCGGCTCCTGGGTGAAGCTGTACGACTGGGTCGACGGCACCCGGGCGGACGCGTCCGACCCGGACGTCCTGGACTGGTTCGGCCGGACCATGGCGCTGCTGCACCAGGCCGGTGAAGGCGCCGTCGAGACGCCGGGCGACTGGTACGAGCGGTGTCCTGACGAGGCCGACTGGGATGACGTCCTCAAGAAGGTGCGGGACGCCGGCCTGCCGTGGGCCGACGAGTTGGGCCGGTTCGTCGCCGTGTCCGCGCCCCGGCTCGCACACTGGGTCACCCCGTCCCCGCCGGGCGGCCTCGTGACCTCGCACCTCGACCTCCAGCCCCAGAACGTCCTGGTCGGCCCGGACGGGCCGGTCCTCCTCGACTGGGACAACGCCGGACCGATCGCGGCGGAACGGGAGTTCGCGCGGGCCGTGTACGTGTGGTCGGGCCGCAACGAGGTGGACATCGCGTCCGCCCGGCGTCTGGCCCGGGCCTACCGGGATGCCGGGGGCCGGGACCTGGTCACGGGCCCGGAGTCGTTCTCGATGCTCTTCGCCACGGACCTGAACTACATCCGTGTGCAGGCGGAGACGGCCGTCGATCCCGCGGTGACCACCGCGCAGCGCGAGTTCGCGGGCCATCAGGTCGTCACGTGCCTGCGCGCCCTGCCGGACCTCGCTGCCGTGTCGCTGCTGGTCGCCACGCTCGACACCTGACGGAACGACCTGCCGAACGGCTTGCGGAGTGGCCTACGAAGCAACCTGACGGGCCACTTCCCCGTACGACGGAGTCGGCCCCGCCGGCGTCCGGCCGGCCCGGATCTCCGCCACCGCCTCCAGGGCCGCGCCCAGCGCCCGCCGATACAGCAGCGAGCCGAGACTGATCCGGCGTACGCCGGCCTCGGCGAGGCGGGGGACGGATGGGCCGTCCGGTGAGTAGAGGACGTTGAGGGGGGCGTGGACGCGGCGCACCAGGGGGGCGATCTGCCGCAGGTCGGTGAGGCCGGGGACGAACACGCCGTCCGCGCCCGCCTGTTGGTAGGCGTCGAGCCGGGCGATCGTGTCCGTGACGTCGCCGTCGCCGAGCCAGTGGGTGTCGGTGCGGGCGTTGACGAAGAGGCCGGGGACAGCCTCCTTGACGGCGGCGATCTTCGCCGCATGCCGGTCGGCGGGCCCGAGTCCGTCCTCCAGGTTGATGCCGACCACTCCTACGGCGTACAGCTCCCGCGCGAACTCCGCCACCTCGTCCGGGTCCTCGCTGAAGCCGCCCTCGGCGTCGACGGACAACAGCCACGGCTCCGAGCCGACGGCGAGGGCCAGCCGGAGCGTCTCCTCCCGGGTCGCCGCCTCGCCGTCGGGCAGTCCCGCGGCCGCGGCGACGCCCAGGCTCGTCGTCGCGACCGCCCGGAACCCCCGCCCCGCGAGCGCCCGGGCGGACGCGCAGTCCCAGGCGTTGGGCAACAGGAGCGGCTCGTCGGCGTGGTGAAGGCCGGCGAAGGCGGTGGCCGCCTCGGCGTGCCGTGTCTGCTTCGGGTGAGCGGTCATGCGGCCACGCTAGGGTCGGATCGCTTCGGCGCGGACCGAAGTGCGGCCGACGGGAGACCGGCCCGGCGCTCCACCCGCCTCAAGCCGTGGGCGGCGCCACCTCCACCCCCGAATCGCCCAGCTGCACCCGCGCCCCGTCCCCGTCGCGCCAGCGGACCTCGACCGACCCTGTCTCGTCCACCCGCACGGAGACCAGATCCGCCAGCGGGACCGGGTCCGGCTCCCCGGTCAGCCGGGCCAGGGCGACGAACAGTGTGGCGCCCGCGCCGGTGACGCCGGTGAGGGCGTCGTCGAGGCCGGCCGCGGGCAGGAGTTCGGCCCGCAAGCCCTCCCCCGCCGGCCAGCCGGTGACCCGTACCGGCGTCCCGGGCTCCGCGCCCGTCACCAGATGTGCCCGTACCTCCGCCGCCCCGTGCGCCAGCACCACGCTCGTCACCCGGGCTCCCCCGCCCGCCGTGTGCCGCGAGGCCGCCCAGCCCTCGCCGACGCCCAGCGGTTCGATGCCGGTGCGGCTCGGGTCGTCGCCGACGAGCACGCTGTTGTCGCAGGAGGGGGACGGGGCCGTCACGGTCGAGTAGGCCATGCGCGTGTAGTACGGGTCGTAGCGGACGTCCTCGCTGCCGTGGTTGTGGAGGCGGACGACACCGTCGGACCGGGTGGACTGGAGCAGCCAGTTGGGAGGTCCGACGGGGGTGACGGCGTCCGCGCGCTCGGCCGGGGCGGGTTCCTCCGCCGCCGTCCAGACCTCGTGGCCGGGCGGCAGGAGCAGGCCGAGGAAGCCCTTGCTCGCCCAGTACGGGGAGGCCGGGCCCGAGTAGCCCTGGAGGACCGACTCGTCGGGGCCGTGCCAGCCCAGGGACAGCAGGCCCCGGTCGTCGACCGCGCCCCGGTCGAGGAAGTAGCGCAGTGCTCCCGAGGCCAGGCGCCGGGTCTCGCCCGGGGAGAGCGGCGTACGGCCGGTCAGGGCGCCCAGCCACAGCGGTGCCGTCGTCGCGAAGCGGTAGGTGAGGGAGCGGCCCTGGTGCATGGGCGCGCCGTCGCCGCCGAACAGGCGGGCGTAGTCGGAGAGATGGCGTTCGAGGCGCCCCCCGTACAGCTCCAGCAGGCGCTCGTCCCGCTCCAGCCAGGCGTGCAGCACCGGGTAGAGGTGCATGGCCCAGCCGTTGTAGTAGTCGAACTTGCGGCCGTCGCCGTCGGTGTACCAGCCGTCACCCACGTACCACTGCTCGATGCGTTCCAGGCCGCGGTCGATCGCCGCGCGGGACGCGTCCGGTTCGTGGCCGATCTCGGCCAGGAAGCCGCCCACCGTGACCGGGAACAGCTCCCAGTTGCAGGGCCAGGCTTCGGCGGTGAGCGCGTCGCCGAGCCAGGCGGCCGCCCGCTGCCGTACGCCGTCGTCCAGCCGGTCCCACAGCAGCTCCCGCGTCAGCCGCAGGGCGAGTGCGATCGACGCGGCCTCCACCAGGGGCTGGCTGCGGTCCTCGATGCGGGGCCACACGCCCGAGACTCCGGCGGCCAGCCCGTCGGCGTAGCGCTCCAGGGCCTTCTCGTCGCGGCGGAAGGCGGCCAGCAGCAGGGTGCGGGCGTAGCCCTCCAGGCCGTCGGAGAGGCGTCCCGACCAGCTGGTCCGGTCACCGGGCAGGTGGTACAGCGCGCGGTCCTCGGTCGCGTACGGCTCGACGGCGCTGAGCAGCGCGTCGGCCGCCGCCTCCCAGTGGGCGCGGGTGTAGCCGGTGTACGCGGAGGCCGTGCGGTCGGCGGGCGGAAGCTGCATCGCGTCTCTTTCGTGCTGGGACAGGTCGGAAACGGTTGAACCTGGAGCGCCCCGGTTCCGGTCGGGGCGCCCCAGGGGTTCATCCCACCCGCACCTTGCCCTTCGGCACCAGATGCCGGGTGACGAGTTCGTCGCGGACCAGGCCCGCGTAGGCCGTGGCACCGCGCACGGAGGTGTGCGTGTTGTCCCGCGCCTCGTTGTAGAGGTACAGGGCCTTGGAACCCTCCACGCCCAGGGACTCGACGAGTGCCTTCGTCTTCGCCGTGAGGTCGATCAGCGGGACGTCCTGGGCGGCCGCGACGGAGCGTGTGACCGCCGGGTGGTCGACGCCCAGGCCGTTGACCAGGAGCGCGGTTCCGTTGTTCAGCGTGCCGTCGGGGTTGAACCAGCGCCGCACGATGGGAGTGACAAGGACCGGCTGTCCGCCCCGCTCCCGGATGCCCGCCACCAGGGTCTCCAGGTTGGCCCGGTAGGTGGCCTCGTCCGTGGTCTTGTCGTTGTGGGCGAGCTGGACGAGGACCAGGTCGCCGGGGCGGATCAGGGGCCGTACGGTGGCCCACAACCGCGGGTTCCCAAGAAACGTGACCGTACTCTCGCCGGAATCGGCGTAGTTGGCGACGGACACGCCCTTGCGGAGGTACTGGGGCAGCTGCTGGCCCCAGCCGGAGTACGGGTCGCCGGGCTGGTCGCAGACGGTGGAGTCGCCGATCAGGAAGATCTGGCGGGTGTGCCGGGCGGGGGTGACCTTGATGCCGGCGAGGGCGGGGGCGGAGCCGCCGATCCGCAGGTCGATGCCGGGG